>JAAFJQ010000013.1:0-24528 GCA_013298185.1 Deinococcales bacterium | reverse complement strand
AATGCACGTTGGTCTGACCCCAAAATTGGATTTAACCGAAGTGCAATTCAGCGGCAAAAATTATTTTGTTTTTCATGTCACCGACAGTATTTTATCTGAAACCCGCCACAAGAATAAGCTCGATACCGAACCAGCTCACTGGTTGGTCAGCGGCTGGTTGGCTGGCTGCATGAGCGGTGAACTTAACACCACTTACGAAGCTCGAGCTGTTCCCAAGAGCGGCGAAACCTCGTACCGTATTGTGGTTGGTTTGTCCGAAGACATGGGTCACGCTGATTTATCTGATTCGTTCTGGACTGGCGACCTCAGTGCATTCGAGAGCATCTCGATTCATGCCTAAAAAAGCTGCTAGCGACTAGCTTCTAGCTAAAACCAAGCGGTTCTCGGGTGTTGCTCGAGAACCGCTTTCCTCTTTAACCTTTTCTCAAGATATTCTGCCTCTCGAATTGTCCAGATGCTCCGCATCAACAGGTTATCTCTTTTTCCTGCCCTTAAGCCGCTCTGGCTCGAGCCAAATGCGTTTCCAGCCACGAACTGAGCGCTAAAACATCTTGTTGTTGGCTTGGGAATTCTTGGCTGGCAACGACTTGAAAGTCTGGCAGCGGTTCTTGGTGCTTTAAGGTGTGTTGCCAGTGCAACCTAACCTGATGGGCGATTTGGTGCTTGGTCTGGTCTTTGACCCCATCAAAATACAAGAATAAGGGTTCACCAACGCCCTCGAGCCGAACCAAGGCTGCACAGACTATGGCTTTGGGTGTAGAAGGTTTGAAGCTGGGCATGTACGTTTTCATAGACCGACTGTATACGATATTTATGCAAAGAATTAGACGATTGGCTTACGAGTTGTTTGTATTTTGGGCTATTATTTGGCTGTTTTCTTATTCAAGCATTGTTTCTTCTAGGCTTAAGTATAAATATCGCTGTGATATTTGTCGGTTTTGCACAAATGCAGCTTGCCAAGCAACGTATACTCAAACACAGTTGAAAGTATAGGTAGACCTTTGTCGGTTTAACGTAAACTCAATTGGTCGTTAGGGGATGGTATGGCAGTCTTTGGCAACTTAACAGAATTTCCACTGCTCGAGGTCTTTGGTATGCTCGAGCAGCGTACTGGTGTGTTGCGCTTTGCTCGGGCTGGGCGTTATCAAGCTCTCGAGCTGCATCTGAACAAAGGGAGTCTTCAGGGGCTGCTGGTCAATGGCTTGGTGATGCGTGATGGCGAAACCGCTAAAAATATACTGATTGAACTATCCGGATTGCGCGATGGACAATTTGAATTTCAGCGTATTCCTGAAACCTCGAGTGAATTACTCAACGACCTTGCGATTCATGTCAATGGTGTGATGCTGCGCCGAGCGACCTTAGATGACGAATGGAATCAATATAAGCACAGCTTGCCCGATGTCGAAACCCGTTTTACCTTGGCAAGCGAAGAACTGATTTGGCTCGACGGCGACTTACAAGCCTTTTGGAGCAGAGCCGAGCCACTTTTAGAGTACGGCATCAACGCTCAAGTCTTATCCGAACGCTTGTCTTTGGATCTTCGCTTGGTGCAAATTTACTTGTTTAAGTTGCGCTCAATTGGTGTGGTGCGTCCAGCCAGGCGCATCCAAGAGGTGGCTGATATTCGCTCAGGTCAATTCCCCGCTCGGGGCAGAGCATCGGTTCTTGTGCCACCACCTGCGCCGAGCAAGCCAACCCTTGTCTCGAGGCTGCTTGGAGCATTGCGTTTACTGAGGAAACCAGCATGAGTCAGCCATTAAAAATTGTGATTTCAGGTCCTGTGGGGGCTGGAAAAACCACTTTAATTCAGTCTTTATCTGAAATTCCCGTGGTCAACACCGATGAACTCGCCACAGAAAACATTGGTAAAGCCACCACCACGGTTGCCCTTGATTTTGGAATGCTGACCTTGGATGGTATTCCAATTCACTTGTTCGGCACACCTGGACAAGACCGTTTTGATTTTATGTGGGAAATTCTTTGCGAAGGCGCTTTGGGTTTGCTGGTTTTGGTGGCAGGCGATCGTCCACAAGATTTTCCTCATGCCAGACGGATTTTAGAATTTATCACCAGCCGTATTGCCGTGCCATTTTTGGTTGGTGTAACCCGCCAAGATTTATCACGGGTTTGGGAACCAGAGGATGTGGCTGAGTACTTTGACCTGAACGCCGATTCGGTCATTGGCTTAAACGCCACCAGTACCACCTCGAGTTTACTGGCAACCGTGCGTCTGCTCGAGTTGGTACAGGCATACGATCCACTGTATGCTGAGGGTCTACAAGGAAAGTATACTTTTGGCGCTTAAATCATTTAAGGTTTGTGCTTAAACCATCCCAGTTTTATTTTCAGGAGGAAACATATGAGTGTAGGTAAACAAGAAGCGTTACAACAGAGCCTGGTCGCCTTGCGTACAGCCATCCCCGAAGTGCGTGGTGTGCTGATTGCCAGCACCGACGGTTTGCCAATGGCACAGAATTTATCTGGCAGTGAAGACCCCAACCGTGTGGCAGCCATGGCTGCGACGGCATTGGGCTTGGGTAAGCGAATTGCCGATACATTAAATGCGGGTACGCTCGCCGAAACCAGTGTTTCAGGTTCAAATGGTCAGATTTTCTTATATGCCGCTGGCGGCAAAGGTGTCTTGGTTGTGGTTGCACCAGCCAATGCCAATGTTGGTTTGATTCACTTAGAAGCTCGAGACGCAGCTCGGGGGATTGCCGCGATTCTCTAAATTTGGCTAAAGACTTTCATTCTCGAGCTGGTTTTATTTGAAACAAATTTCTTGGACATCTCGAGCCAATGCAGTCGTTTTTTGCTGGTGGCTGTCTTTATAGGTTTTGGGTCTGGCTTGCAGCCTTGCTGCGCCCAAACTGCTAGGAATACAATATGCTAAATCAAGATCGTAAAAGTTGGGAAGTTACAGATGAATCGGTCGCCTCGGAGTTAATTGGTTTAATGGGCATTAACGACCAAGAAGCCAAATCGCTAGGCGCATTATCTGACCAAGCCAAACAAGCCGCCGCCGCCATGGTCAACGATTTCTATAGTCGTTTGAACGCCCATGAAAACACGGCTGAATACCTCCAAGGCGCAAGCTCAGAGCGTCTGCGCGGCATGGTCACAGCATGGTGGAACGATATTTTCAGTGGCAAGTACGACTCGAGCTACGCCAAGAAACGCATTGAAATTGGGCATGTTCATGTTCGCATTGGGTTGCCTGTGCGTTACCCGTTAGCCATGCTTGATATTATTTTGCAACACGGCGATGTGGTCGCTGCAAACGGCGGCGATCTCGCAAAGAGCGCTTTTAAGAAAATCATTGCCTTGGATGTGGCTATTTTTAACCAAGCCTATGAAAACCACCAACTCAAGCACCTGTCTGAACTGATCGGCTCTGAGCGTCTAGCACGGCGCTTGCTGTCGGGTGCAGAAGGTCTTTAATCCAAAGGAAGCCTATGACTACCAGACCAGAACTGGGCGAAATGATGAGCCTGATCTGCTTCAAAGCTGCAATTGTTGGTGTTGAAGATACCTTGGGCGAAGATGGCGCAGCCGTTGTGTTTATCCGAGCTGGTAAAGTTCGAGGTACAACAGTGGCGTTACAAGCTGGCTTAACAGGCACAAAAGCACCGATTGAAACAGTCGCAAAAGCCTTTGATACGGTTCTAGGTAAAACAGGTACACAACTTTGTCGGGTGGTTGGTGCAAGCAAAAACGGTGAACAAATTATCATTGATTGTGTTGAAACCGTTTGTAGTGCCAATGAACCCGCTGGTTCGACTCGCAAATGCACATTTACCCTTGGGGCAATTTGGGGCGCTCTCGAGGCTGTCATGGATCAACGCTACCTCGGTGAACACACCGAAAGTGTGCTACAAGGCGCTCCATATGATCGGTTTGTGTTTACACCGCTATAAAGCTACAGAAAAGAGGAAAGGTTAAAGAGTTTGGTGTTTACTTTCCTCTTTAATCTTTTACCTTTTACCTTCCACAAATGTCCAGCGCAGTAAAATCGGTGTCACCAAGGTACTGACCACCACCATCAGCACAATAATCGAAAATTCATCTTGGTTAATCACTTGGCGCTGCAAACCAATGCCAGCCACGATTAAACCCACTTCGCCTCGAGAAATCATGCCAACGCCAACGCGCAGTGATTCTCGAGGATTAAATTTGGATAGGTATGCTCCGATGCCACTGCCAATGACTTTGCCGAGCAAGGCAACAATAACAATACCAATGCCAAAGAGCCAGAGTTGCCCTGCAAAGGCTTGAAGCACATTGGCCCGTAAGCCAATATCCACAAAGAAAATTGGTACAAACAAGCTGTAGACCAGGACTTTGGTTTTTTCCTCGAGTTCGTGTTTTTCTGCGCTTGCGCCAAGAATCACTCCCGCGAGGTACGAACCAGTGATGGCTGCCACCCCGCCAAGTATTTCTGCTCCAAAGCCATATAAGGCTGCTACGACGATTCCAGCAGCCAGCAGAGGTTCAGAAATGGGTAAGCGCCCAAAACTCGAGGTCAGGCGGCGCACAAAGGGCGCAAGGACAATTCCAATCGCAAAAAAAGCCAGCATTTTCAGGGCGACAAGCCAAATCGGTGTGCTTGTGCCGCCTGTGGCAAAAATGGCGACCACGACACTCAGCATTAAAATACCAATCACATCATCTATCACGGCTGCACCAAGAATGGTCATGCCTTCTTTGGTTTTGAGTTTACCCAGCTCAATCAGGGTTTGTGCCGAGATGGAAACACTGGTCGCAGTTAAAATCGTGCCAATAAAAATACTTGTGCCAAGTGATAAACCCGCCGCACTCGAAAGCGCCCACCCGCCCAAAAACGGCACAACCACTCCGCCAATGGCGCTGTTCAAGGCTGGCACACCCACTTTTCGCATGGCGACCAAATCGGTTTCTAAACCTGCTAAGAACATCAGGAGCAGCACGCCAAGTTCAGCCAGTAAATGAATCACTTCGCCTGTGGTCTCGGCATGATGAAAAATCGGTTGACCAAGTAAATTCAGCAGACTTGGTCCAAGCAATAAGCCAAAAGCAATTTCACCAACCACCATTGGTTGACCAAGTTTTGAGCTAAGATAACCAGATAACTTTGCCCCAACCACAATGATGACCAGCACCAACAGCAACTCAAGAAAAGCACTCATTCAACGCCACCAAAAGATTCAACGGGCAGCACGGCGTACATACCGCCACCAGGTGCATCAAAATCGGTGATGTGCTGTTTTAGGAGTTCGATCACTCGAGCCAAACGTTCATCATCGACAAAAGAAAGTAATGTGCTGTTCTCGAGCCTCGAGCTATCCTGCCCTTTCAACAAGTCCATGAAGCTAAACTCGAGCGGTTTAGCCTCAGTGGTGCGACCAATGCCACTCGAGCGAAGCAGCGTAAAACCTGTTAAGTTCTCGGAGCGCACTGCTTCTATAAATGCCTCGAGCGCCGCGTCGTCGCGGTGAATAATCATCAGCAGTTTCATTTGATAAAAATTCTAACCTGTTTTGAATCACCATTTTTATGTATTCTGGAATACTTGCAAATTGTCGGATGGTTTGCGTATACTCTGCAAACGATTGCAAGTCATTAAGAAGAAAACCCATTTATAGGCGAAATAATGCCTAAATGAGCTTTTTTTTGCGCTAAAATACTGCATTCGATTGCAAGCTCCTCGAATCCTCCTAAGCAACCCCTAGAATGGAAATCATGATTGACGTGGATCAAGTTGCCAACCTCGCACAAGTCTCCCGAGCCACCGTCTCGAGGGCTTTTACCCGTCCGGATTTGGTCAACGCCAAAACCCGAGAACGTGTACTCGAGATTGCCAATCAACTTGGTTATCAACCCAATCAACTCGCCAGTGCGCTGCGACGCGGTCAAAGCCAAAGCATTGGGTTAATTATCTCCGATGTGCTAAACCCCGGTAACGCAATGCTGGTTAAAGGTGTGCAAGATGCCGCCGCCAAACGCGATTACACCGTGTTTATGTTCAACACCGACGAGGATTCAGATAAGGAACGCAAAGCCCTCGAGAGTCTCCGCAGTCACATGCCGCAAGGACTGATTATCATGCCAACGGCTGGCGCACAAGAAAACCTGTCTTTGGTCGGAAACTTGCCCGTGATTGAACTTGACCGTGCTAGTGGCATCAAAGGCGCTCACACCGTGATGGTGGACAACACCGGTGGCTCGAGAATCGCGGTGCAGCACCTGACCAAACTCGGACACAAACGCATTGGCATGGTGGCAGGTAGTTTGGACATCTCCACCGCCGTTGAACGCCACGCAGGGTATCAACAAGCCCTAGCCGAAGCGGGAATCCCATACCAAGCCAATCTGGTACAAATCGGCAATCACCGCGAGGATGGCGGGCGCTTAGCCGCCCAGAACCTCCTCTCGAGACCAGCCTCAGAACGCCCAACAGCCTTGTTTGTTGGTAACAACGAAATGACGATTGGCGCGATTTTCGCTGCTCGAGATTTGGGCTTACGCATCCCTGAAGACCTGAGCATTGTCGGCTTTGACGATTCACGCTGGGCGAAGTTATTGCAGCCAAGCATCACTGTAGTAGCTCAGCCTGCTTACGAACTGGCGTATCTTGCCTGTGAAACCTTATTGGACCGTTTAGAACGTGGTCGAACCCAAAAACCAATTCAGATTCGATTAGCTACGAATTTTATACAGCGTTTTAGTACCGCAGCACCGATCGAAGAGGAAAGAGAAAAGAAAAAAGAAAAAAGGTAAGGGCTTCATTTTCAGCTCGAGAAATAAAACAGGAATTCATTTTCAGATTTATTTACATTCGCATTTGACTTAAGGAGGTACAGCACTCGAGGCTCGAGATGCACGCGGTTTTTTATTGACTTTTTTTCGGAGAATTTCGGTCATTCGCCTTCATTCACATACAGGAGAACCACCATGCGTAAACTTGCTATTCTTGCTGCACTCGGCGCAACCACAGTCTGCTTGGCACTTGCCCAAGGCAAAGCCCCAATCATTGGTTTGATCACCAAGACCGAATCCAACCCATTCTTTGTGAAAATGAAAGAAGGCGCATCCAAAGAAGCCGCTCGTTTGGGCGCAAAATTCCTCAGCGCAGCAGGTAAACAAGACGGCGATAACGCTGGTCAAGTTGCCGCCATTGAAAACTTCGTGGCAGCTGGCGCTCAAACCATTTTGATTACCCCATCAGATAGCAAAGCGATTGTTCCAGCCATCAAGAAAGCCCAAGCGGCTGGCGTTCAAGTGATTGCTCTGGACAGCCCAACCGAACCAGCCGATGCTGTGGATGCACTCTACGCCACCGACAACTTCAAAGCTGGCGTTTTGATCGGTGAGTACGCTGCTGCCCAACTCAAAGGCAAGAAGCTGAAAATTGCGATGCTTGACTTGTTCCCCGGTCACCCAGTTGGCATTGCCCGTCACAACGGCTTCTTGGCTGGATTAGGCGCAGACAACATTGACGCTGACACCCCAGACCTTGCCACCACCCCAGACGTTGTGTGCAGCCAAGACACCTTCGGCGACCAAGCCAAAGGTCAAACCGCCATGGAAAACTGCTTGCAGAAGAACCCAGACATCAACGTGGTTTACACCATCAACGAACCAGCCGCCGCAGGTGCATTCCAAGCCCTCAAAGCCGCCAAGAAAACCGCCGCTATTTTCAGCGTAGACGGTGGCTGTGAAGGCGTTCGCAACGTAGATAAGAACGTGATTGTGGCAACCAGCCAACAATACCCACTGAAGATGGCAGCCTTGGGCGTGGCTGCTGGCGTGAAGTATGCCAAGACTGGTGTGAAAGCCAAAGGCTACGTTGATACCGGCGTGACCTTGATTGCCAAACGCGCTTTGGCTGGCATCGGCAGCAAAGATGTCAAGTTCGGCTTGGCAAACTGCTGGGGACAATAAAGCTACGGGCTATGAGCTGTGAGCTATGAGCTTTTCAGTTCTCTCGAGCTTAGAATAACGACTTCATATCCGGGAAGCCCATCTCGAGGGGTGAATAGGCTTCCCACTCCTCCAAAGCAATCTGGGGCGCTTATTGCGCCCCTCTTTCAATAGGTTAAATTATGGTCAATATGTCAAATCCAAGCGCCCAACCCACAAAAAGCAACTGGCTCGAGAAACTGCCGAGTGTTTCTGTGCTAGGACCATTCATGGCTTTGCTGTTGGCTGTGATTGTCTTTAGTACCCAGTCCGACAGGTTTTTTACACCTCAGAATTTTTCGCTTATTTTGCAGCAAGTGATGGTGATTGGGGTTATGGCAATTGGTCAGACCCTGATTATTCTTACAGCAGGAATTGACCTGAGTTGCGGTATGGTGATGGCACTTGGCACGATGGTCATGACCAAATTTGCAGTGCAGATGGGCTTACCACCGATGCTGACGATTCTTTGTGGCTTGGCAGTCACCACAGGTTTTGGGTTTTTGAATGGATTACTGATTACACGCATTAAGTTACCTCCGTTTATCGTCACGCTGGGAACGTTAAACATTGCTTTTGCGCTGACACAAATCTACTCGAGCGCCCAAACTGTGACCGTTAGCCCACCAGAATCACCATTGTTGGTTTTTGGCAATACTTTTAGCATTGGTAGCACTGTGCTGAATTATGGTGTCATCACCATGATTACCTTGTACTTATTTGTTTGGTTTATCCTCAGCCAAACCGCACCGGGGCGGCATTTGTACGCTGTGGGTAACAACCCAGAAGCGGCGCGTTTAACGGGCATTCCAACCCAAAGGGTGCTGCTTTTGGTCTACACCATCGCAGGATTTATCTACGGTATTGCTGGCTGGTTACTCGTCTCGAGAACAGGTGTAGGCGACCCAAATGCAGGGCAAACGGATAACCTCGAGACGATTACGGCTGTGGTGCTGGGAGGCACAAGCCTATTTGGCGGGCGCGGCGTGATTTTTGGTACGCTCTTAGGAGCAATCATCATTGGTGTGTTCCGCAATGGTCTGACCTTGACGGGTGTGCCGAGTGTCTTTCAAATCCTGATAACTGGTATTCTGGTGATTCTGGCTGTGACCGCCGATCAACTCTCGAAGAAGAAGTAATGGTGAAAACATGAAACAAGACATTATTTTTGAAGCTCGAGGGCTGACCAAACGCTACGGGCAAGTGACGGCACTGGATGGCGCGGATTTTGAACTTCGTAACGGCGAGATTCTAGCGGTCATCGGCGACAACGGCGCGGGCAAAAGCAGCCTAATTAAAGCCTTATCTGGCGCAACCATCCCCGATTCAGGCGAGATTTTTCTTGACGGCAAACAAGTCAAATTCCGCAGCCCAATAGATGCACGGCATCACGGCATCGAAACGGTGTACCAAGACCTAGCCGTCGCGCCAGCCATGACCATAGCCGAGAATTTATTCCTAGGGCGCGAGATTCTACGCCCTGGATTTCTGGCTAAACTCTTTCGCGTCATAGACCACAAGAAAATGCTCGATGAAGCCACCAATCACATGGCTGGCTTAAAAATTGGCATTCGCAGCATGAGCCAAGCCGTTGAAACCCTATCAGGTGGACAGCGCCAAGGTGTTGCTGTGGCACGCAGCGCCGCATTTGCAAGGCATGTGGTGATTATGGACGAACCCACGGCTGCACTCGGAGTTAAAGAAAGCAATATGGTGCTGGATTTGATTCGTCGGGTGCGCGACAATGGCTTGCCCGTGATCATCATCAGCCACAACATGCCGCATGTTTTTGACTTAGCCGACCGCATTCACATTCAGCGCCTAGGCAAACGGGCGGCGGTGGTCAATCCCAAAGAAATCAGCATGTCTGACACAGTTGCCATCATGACAGGTGCAATGAAAGTCGAAGATATTCCACAGAAGGTTTTGGCGTAAGGGACAGGCAAAAGGCATAACCTGATGACGCGAAGCGGCTGCACAAACTAGGGGAATAAGACATGATGATAAAAGGCAAAAGGTTTGTTTCTCGAGAGATAAAACCAAAAAAACGCAATGCCTCTCTTGACCCTAAAGCGCCACCTGACGGGGCTGGGTCGCTCACGTACTCCCCCTCGCTTGTCTTGACCATAAACGCGCACCTGACGGGCATGGTCGCTCGCTCGACCCCTCAAAGAGGGGTGCTGATGTTATGAATTTGGCTTCTAAAGATCATAAACTGGAACGAAAACCCAACCCGAATAACCCTGTGTCTGGACACAAAAAATGTGTTTACCTTGCTCCACGAGCTTCGCTCGACCAGTCAAAGTCGCGTTTGCGCGGCGAGAGGGTGGCGAGCGAAGCGACCCTGCCCGTCAGGTGCGTCTTAGGGTCAAGAAGCTCGTCGGGAGAGGGTTGGCTGCGATGTTCATGCAATCTCTTCTCGAGTCACCTGTTTTTTTGGTCTATCCCTTTTAGTCTTTTACCTTTTTCTCGAGGTTTATGTTTCTAGGACTTGATCTCGGCACAGGCTCATGCAAAGCCCTGCTGCTTTCCGAAGACGGCGCGGTGCTTGGTCAAGCCTCGAGAACGTATGCGGTACTTGCCCCACAAGCTGGTTGGGCGGAAAGCAATCCGCTCGAGTGGTGGGATGCGATTGGCGCAGTTGCCAAGGAAGCGATTGGACATCATGCCGCCGAAGTCACGGGCATTGGGCTTTCTGGGCAGATGCACGGCTTGGTTTTGTGCGACAAAGCTGGACAAGCCTTGCAAAACGCCATCCTCTGGTCGGATGCTCGTTCGAGTGGGGTTCTCGAGCAGTTCAAGCAACTCGAGGCGGGGCAACTGAGGCAACTTGGCAATCCAATTGTCACAGGGATGCTCGGCGCGAGTTTATTGTGGTGCAAAACGCACTCGAGCTTAGAGGGTGTACGCTGGGCGTTACTGCCCAAAGATTGGTTGCGTTTTTGCTTGACTGGAAATTTTGCTTCTGAACCCTCGGATGCTTCGGCAACACTCTTGTATAACCTCGAGCAAGATACTTGGGCATTGGATGTTCTCGAGACGCTTGGGTTGCCGAATCTGCTTCCTGAATTGAAAAGCTCGAGCAATCTGGCTGGGACGCTGACCTCGAGTGCCGCACGGCATCTTGGCTTAAAAGCTGGGATTCCCGTGGCAATGGGCGGTGGCGACACACCTTGTGCCATGCTTGGTAACGGAATTATTCAAACTGGTACTACGCAACTGAGTGTTGGTACTGGCGCTCAGATTATTGCTCCAAGCAACACACCACTTTTTCAAAGCAGCACCCATTGTTACCGCACGGTTCTCGAGAACGAGGCTTGTTTTTACGCCATGAGCGCCATGCAGAACGCTGGACTCGCGCTCGAGCGGGTGCGTGGTTGGTTGGGCTTAACATGGGCTGAGTTTCACAATGCTGCTTTTGAAGTCTCGAGCAGTGCTGATCTGATTTTTCTGCCATACCTGAGTGGTGAACGCACTCCGCATTTGAATCCACATGCTCGAGGAGCATTTCTGAATTTGGGCTTGCAACACAGCCAAGCGCATTTGGCAAGGGCAGCGCTCGAGGGCGTAGCATTCAGCATCGCGGATGGTTTAGATGCCCTAAAACAAACTGGACTGGAGATACCAACCTTGCAATTGGTTGGCGGTGGCACACTCGACCCACGTTGGCAACAACTGCTGTGCGACAGTCTCGAAACTCCGCTGTACTCGAGTGGTACAAGCAACGCCAGCGCTCGAGGGGCAGCGCTGCTGGCTGGGCTGGCGATTGGCACGTATCAGAATGCCTTTGAAACCAGCACAATGCTACCAAAAGCCAAGTTGATTGCCGAGCCGAATCAAAACCTCGAGCCAATTCAAGAGGCAAAAAATAGGTTCAGGGCAGCCTATGCTCGGGCTTTGTGACCCGATTTACAGCCCTGTACCGAAGCCAATAAACTGCTATAATCCTTAAGAAAGGCATCCAAAAGAAACTCTTGAGAAGTTCAGATGCCTAATTTTTGAGGTGAATGATGACACAAACACTGAGTCGCCAAGAGCAGCATCAGGCGCAACACAAAAAATATGTCCTCTCGAGTTGGGTTGCTCAAGGAGCGCTGAATGCTCCTGTGGTCACTCGGGGCGAGGGTCGTTTTTTCTTTGACGAGGACGGCAATAAGTACCTCGACCTGAGTTCTGGTTTGGTCAGTACCAACCTTGGGCATGGACATCCGAGGGTGGTCAAAGCCATCCAAGACCAAGCTGCCACGTTGTGTTACAGTCCAACTGGTTATTTCCAAGATAAACGCGCTGAACTCGGCGAAGCGATGATTAAACTCACCCCTTGGTCAGAGGGCGGCAGAGCATTTTTCACCACAGGTGGCGCTGAAGCCAATGATGACGCCGTGCGAATCGCTCGAGCCATCACTGGGCGTTTTAAGATTCTAGCAAGCTACCGCAGTTACCATGGCAGCACAGGCACAGCCATGCAATTAACTGGCGAAGACCGCCGCTTTGGTAACGAACCAGCCCTTGCTCCCGGGATTGTGCATTTCTTTGCGCCGTACCCTTACCGCAGCCCGTTTTATACCCAAGACCCGCACGAAGAAACGGCTCGAGCGCTTGAACACCTCGAGCGTACCTTGATGCACGAAAACCCACGCAATGTCGCTGCGATTCTACTCGAGCCAATTGTGGGTTCTAATGGCGTGATTATTTACCCCGAAGGTTATCTCGAGGGTGTGCGCCGAATTTGCACCCAGCACGGTATTCTGCTGATTTTTGATGAAGTCATGACTGGTTTTTGGCGCACCGGTAAATCCTTCGCCGCCCATACGCTTGGTGTGACCCCGGATATGATGGTCTTTGCTAAGGGCGTCACCAGCGCTTACATTCCTTTGGGTGGTGTGTTAATCCGTGAGGGCTTAGCCCAATACTTTGACATCAAAGCCTTACCTGTGGGTCATACCTACGCTGGACACCCCCTGTGCTGCGCGGCTGGGCTTGGCGCAATTGCCGCCTACCAAGAAGACGGTATTGAGCAGCACGTTGCCCAACTCGAGGGTTGGTTACGCACGGGCTTAAAAGAACTCGAGAATCGCTATAAGACGCTCGGTGAAGCTCGAGGTATTGGGGCTTTCTGGGCGCTTGAATTTGTCAAAGACAAAGACACCCGTGAACCTTTGGTGGCTTGGCACGGGGACGGACCTGGAATCATGAAGAATTTCTTCTTAGAACTGCGTAAACGCGGTGTGTTCAGCTTTGGTAAGTTTAACATTGCTATGGTCACCCCGCCCCTGAATACCACCCGAGATGAACTTGACCACGGTCTTGAAGCCTTGGATGCAGCCTGTAAAGCCATTGACGCAGCCGTTTAAGTCCAAATTGAATAAATATAGAGGCAGCCTTAAACGGCTGCCTTTTTGAATCCCAGATTCCTCGAGTCATCCAAGAATTCGTCAAGCTCAAAGCTCAAAGCTCAAAGCTCATAGCCCATAGCCCAATAACCCACAACCCACCCAAAATACGTTACACTACTCCACAGTGGAACTCGATCAAATACTTTCTTTATTGGTTGCCAATACCGATGGTGCGCTTGGCGCTGCCCTTGGTGGGATGGATGGCTTACTCATTGAACAGTTCAGTAACGAAGCAAAACTGAATTTAAGCAATGTCGTAGCTGAACACAGCAACCTCTTACGTAGCACCAAAATCGCTTATGGGGTCAGTTTAGGCGCAGGTGAAGTGGGCGAAATCATTGTCACATCCGATAAAATACTTGGGTTCACCAAACGGGTCAACAACGATTTTTTTATCACCCTGATTCTCGAACCCAACGGCAACATCGGCAAAGCCCGTTTGCTGCTCGAGCAAGCGATTAAGAACCTTAAAGGAGTGCTGGGTTAAATGTCGAAATGGCTGACCAGTTTGGCTTCAATGCCCCATGTCCTGACAGCGGTTTTGGTCAGCGACAGTGGCTTGGAAATCGAAGCAGTTGGTGGCGCAGTGATTTCCAGTCAAGTGCTTGCAGCCGAAACCGCCAGTTTGGTTCGAGCCAGTGCCATGGCAGGGCAGAACCTTGGCGGCGGTAAGTTATTCCGCTGGAGTTTTACCACCGATCATTTTGAAGTGATTTCCTTGCGGGTTGGCGCAGCGTACTCCCTGACTGTTGCGATTCAGCGCGGCTCAGACCCACGCGGTTTACAAGTCGAAATGGCACGGTTATCGTTGCAACTTGTGGCACAACTCGAAGGGTAAATCCTAGCTTGAAACCTTTGATCTGCCTCACACGGTGTCTCAATTCAAGGTAGACTACGCAACATGGATATTCACTCATTGCTCGAGGAAGTGCTGGGGATCAAAGGCATCACCAGTGTGGCATTGGTTTCAGAAGAAGGTTTTGTGATCGAATCTGCCACTGCGCCGGGCAACACCATTGACCTCGAGTTTCTAGGCGGGGTTGTGACCTCGAGCTTAGCCGCTTCGCAAGCCCTAGCCGAGTTTTTTGGCAAAGGCGAAGTTTCGCAAGTGATGGTTGAATTTGAAGAAGGTCCTGTGCTGCTTGCCCCTGTTGGCAAAGCCAGCATGTTAGCCACGCTTGACAGCGCTCAGAACCTAGGGCGGGTGCGGTTTCAGCTTAAGAAATACCTGCCGCGCTTAGCCGAAGCTGCCCAAGGGTAGGAAGGGCTTTAGAGGAAAGAGAAAAGATCAAATAGAAAAAGTGCAAAGTCCTTCTTTCTCGAGATTGGTTTGTTGAACTCGAGAAGCTACAATGGTTTCTCGAGCAAGGTTAAGCCAATTAGGGTCGGATTGCTCTGTAAACCCAGACTCTCGAGGGTGATGCGCTGAATTGGGATGTTGGGTTTGGGATTCTGCCATGTGGTGACGACCAAATTCACATCCAAATTATCTTTGGTCTTGCCGCGCCAGACAGGGTCAAAAAGCGTGGTTTTAACCAGAGGTTCAGTCCATGCACTGATGTTACGACCATACTCGAGTGGAATCGTGGTTTGGCTGCCATCGGTGTAGACAATTGTGTAGCTACCGATGCGGGTGCGTGGGCTGGTGAGTGGGGACAACCAACCGGTGGTGTGCAGAAAAGCAATGCTGGATGCAGTGGTGTTGAGTTCTAAATTGACTTGTTTGGGTAGGTCTTGGCATTCGCGTCTTGAACCCCACATCATCACGCTTTTAGAAATATCAAAAGCATAACCGCCTAGCCTGACATTGCTGCCTGTGGGTAGGCTGGATAAGTCAATGCCACTGCCACGCTGAATCCATTGGGTTTCGTCTGGGTCGGTTAAAGCCCGAGTTGCGATGCTCGAGAGGTTGACCAATTTTCCAGCCACAGGCGCAATTTTTGCTGGGAAACGCGCATCGCGGTAACGAGCAGCGCTGTCGGTGGGAACAGGCGCACCCACATTCCAAAAGGCATTGCCAGCATTGACATAAGCAATTCCTTGTTCGACCTGACCATCCAACAGCGTGGCATTGCCAAAATAACCACTCCAACGGGTTTGAATTGCTCCAAAAGCATTCACTCGAGCCACGGCGCTTGCCATGCTTTCAGGGTTGCGAGCAGCAAACCAACTCGAGCCAATCGCACGAAAACCTTGTTGTTGAATGTAATCAATCAGTGGGTACTCCGCCGATGGACTGTAATTCCAGTAGGTAATCACCATGTCCTTGGGCAGCAGTGGCAAAATTTGATCGCGGTAACTTTCGGTGGCAGCCACATCATGCCAAATCATTGTGCCTACACCAAGGCTCTTCAAGTGATTGTACAAACGCACCGCATGGTCAGCAAAGAGTTTAGGCAACCCAAGTGCCATACCATCAGCTCGAGCAGGGAATTTATCTCGAGCCGCGACTTCATCGTGACCAATATGCACAAATTCGGGCTTAAAGACATCCACTGCTTCGGACAAGACAGGCAGAATAATTTGGTAGACCCGCTCATCCAAGGTGTTATAAGCATATGGATCGGTCGAAGCGGGGTCTTGGACAAGATCACGGTTTTGATTGTTATAAAAAAACCATTGGGCATGACCGGGCGTTTCGATTAAAGGAATGGCTTTCATGCCGTTGGTACGAATCAATTCCGCTACTCGTCGCGCTTCGTCTTTGGTTGCGCCGCTTGGATGCCAGATGTTCTTGGTGCTGTCCCACCGCACGTAATTGCACATCACCAGTAGACTCGAGAATTTGAGTTTCGCAAGTAACGGCACAAGAATGTCATTCACGCCTTGGCTGGCGCTGTCCAAGTAAATCATGGCAATGCGATTTTTGATGTTTGGATAATCAAGAACTTTAGCAAATTGAAAACCATTCAGTTGCAAAAGTTGCCGCAAAGTCTGCACGCCACGGTATGCGCCGAGCGCATCAAAACCAACCAGCACCACGCCTGAGGCATCCACCCAAAGTCCGTAGCCTTCTGAGCGATCTGGCAGAAGGTTTTTACTCTGAGCCAAGGACTTTAATTCCGCATTTTCGAGTGTGCCAATGCGAATTTGTTTTAAACCAGAAGTGGGTAAGGTTGTAAAACCACGCATCTCGAGTTCACGGTTTAAGTCCCGTGCCGCCCACAGCAATTCTTGAGCATTCCCCTCGAGTTTGATGCTGAGACCAGTCAAAGGCAAAAAATTATTCTCGAGACTGATGTTCTGCGGTGTGGGAAGAACCGTTGGGTGTGGATTGCCCAAAAAAGCATTCTCGAGACGCGCCATTGGCAGGGATTGGGCAGAGGCGAGAGAGCAAAAGCAAAGCAGCGTAAAAATAAATGCTCTGATAGAAAATGTAGAAAGGGCGCGATTGGTAACGAACTCCCCCTCGCTTCGCTCGACCCCTCGAAGAGGGGTTCTAAGTCCAAGGTCATGAGCAGAAATTTGAATTTGGCTCTTAAAGCCCCTTCGTGGAAGGGGCTGCCGAGCGAAGCGCGGCTGGGGAAGTTCGTGAGAGGTTACGTTTTTTATACCAAATACCTTTCGACCCACCCCAAACCGTAGGGGCGAGGCGTGCCTCGCCCACGTAACACATTGCCAAAATCCCAATCCCAATTTGAACATACAAAAAGCATATGTATTTTTGTATGAGAACGATTCTATTGTAGGCTTAGCCGAGCATGACTCCGAAGCGCACCATTCGTTGTGAAATCACTCAACTCGAGCTTGGAGCTGAACTCGAGGATGCCAACCGTTACGCTGAGACCGTGGCGGGGCGGCTCGAGATTGTTTGTGAGGCGCTTGAGACGATTGGTTTGCATCGTCGGGCTGAGGAGATGCGGACGTGGTTGGCGCGGTGGTTGCGGGTGGTGGATTTGATTTTTGAGGAGCGTTTGGCGCAGCAGAGCTTGTTGGCTTTGCCGAGCAATCCTCGAGCGCTGCCTGATGCTGATGTCACTCGAGCGCTACCTGAGACCAGTGTCTCTCGAGCGCTACCTGAGACCAGTGTCTCTCGAGCGCTACCTGAGACCAGTGTCTCTCGAGCGCTACCTGAGACCAGTGTCTCTCGAGCGCTACCTGAAACCAGTGTCACTCGAGCGCTGTCTGACGAGGAATCGGAAAAATTAAATTAAATGGTTCTGCCATGACCACGAGCTTTGGGCGTATGCCCTCGAGGTTTGGGAAATAAGCACCGTCGGCTCGAGCCGAATGCAGTTTGGCAGGGTGGATTGTGCCATTGCCTGCTAAGGTGGTGAGCAGCACTTCGCCTGTTTTTTGGGGAATCAGGCTAATACCCTCGAGTTCAGGCTGCATGATCGTGCGCCATGGTTGCGGAATCAGCCCAAGTTGTAAGGGCAAACCAGTTGCTTGGCTCGAGAACGTAAACTCAGCAAAGCCGCCAACCCTCACTCGCTCGAGGTCAGTTTTTATCCATTCAAATTCAGCGTGTTCTTTGGGGATACCCCAATTGGCAATGCCATTTTCGACACTGCTTTGGCTCGAGACATAGATTTTGCTGATGCCAAAATACGTTCCTGCTCGGCAGCGAAACATGCCTGGAATAAACAACAGCTCTTGGTATGCGCCGCAGTTGCTGCTTCCGTAATCCACCAGCATTACAGCGCTCCAACCACCAGCAAAACGCCCAAGCAAGTGCTTGGGGATATGACCATGCTCGAGCAACCACAAATAGGGGAGTTGGTAAAACAAAATCAGACCTCGCCCAGTTAAGTTCCACGGTGCGGGAATCATAATTTTTTTCTCCATTCGATTGTGGCTGGACTGCGAATAAATCCAAGTTTTTCATTCAAACGCAAAATCGCGGTGTTGGTGCTGGCATTAAAACTGGTGATGCCTGAAAAACCGTGTTGTTTGCCAAATCGAATCCCCTCGAGTTTCAGAGCCAATGCCAAGCCAAGACCACGAAATTCACGGCGCACACCAGTTAAACCGTTGTGCAGAACCTGCCCACTCGAGTCGAGGTAAAGGATGTTCAAACCAATGTACTGCCCGTGCTGCACGGCAATGGTCACACCATCGGGTAGGGCGGATGGGCTGTCAAAATTATTCTGACAGAATTCTTCAAACGAAAGCGGGATGTAATCCGCGTCAGCTCGAGGGGCGTCATTTTCTAAAGTTAAATACAAATCATAAAACTTCTGAGCGCAATCCCATTCGTGGCGCAAAGCCGATAAAGAACGCAAATGCACCTCGGCTTGGTTCAGGCGTTGCCAATCCAAATGATGCTGGTCGGGGTTGACTGACTCGAGTGGCAGCCATTGCGAGAAACCACGGAAACTTTCAGCGTAGCCGCGATGCCATAAAAAATAATTGATGCTGGCATCGAATTCGGCGGTGTAGAGCATGATTAAATCTGAGCCACGTTCGCGCAGCACCGACTCGAGAACTCCAAGCAGCACCCCGCCGATGCCGCGCCGCCTGAAATCTTCACGCACCCCAATTCGCACTTCGCCCCTCGAGTACCACGGGGCTGGGCGTTGGGTAGCCTCGATCATGCCAATGGTTTCGCCCCATCCCCAAGTGGCAATAAAACGCACAAAACCAAGGTTGGGGTCTCGGCTCGAGTCGCGTTGCTCGAGTTCAAAGGCGGTGGTTTGACCTGCAAACAAGGCGTTGTCGAGCCATGCTAAACCTTCGTAATCGCTGGATTGGAATTCGCGGATGGTCAGCATGATCTATAGCATATCAGCTAATTTTGCTTTGGTTGTCCAAGATTCAAATGGGTGTGGATACCCCAACATCCAAATGGGTGTGGATACCCCAACATCCAAATGGGTGTGGATACCCCAACATCCAAATGGGTGTGGATACCCCAACATCCAAATGGGTGTGGATACCCCAAC
This sequence comes from Deinococcales bacterium, assembly GCA_013298185.1. Lineage (GTDB taxonomy): Bacteria > Deinococcota > Deinococci > Deinococcales > JAAFIG01 > JAAFIG01. The sequence continues at coordinate 5,306 of JAAFJQ010000013.1, read as the reverse complement.
ATCCAAATGGTCAGGTGGGAACGTACACGCAGATAGAAACCCATTCACCTCAGACCAATCTGAGGGGCAGAACAAAAGCAGGTGTTGAAATCAACACCCATTGGCTTTGTTGTGTACATGGGCTTTCAGAAGGGGAAATTATGAAAAAACGGTTCTGGTTAGGTCTGGTCAGTTTGGTGGCAGCAACAGGAATTGGGGTTTTTGTGACAGCCTCGGATCATGATGACGGTGAATCCGACAACAAAGCACGGGCATTAAATTTAACCGATCTTTATGTCTTCCGCGAAAAAGATCAAAATCCAAGTGTCACCGATGACAGCCTGATTTTCATCATGAACACCAATCCGCGTTCATTGGCACGTCAGCAATATGCTTTTTCAACCAATGCACGCTATGAATTTAAGGTGACTCGAGTTCGCAACAAAGATGAAATGGCAACTGGTAAAACCGATGCGGTGCTGCGTTTTGAATTTGCTGCCCCGAATGCCAAAGGGCAACAAGCCATGACCGTGACTGGCATCCGCGATGGCGCTCAACGCACAGTGCGAACCAACACCCAAGGGCAACCGATCCTGACCACGCCACTTGGAGCAACACCACAACTCAGTCAAGTACCAGTGGATACCGCAGGTGGTGGCATCACGGTTTACGCTGGTCTGCGCGAAGACCCATTTTTCTTTGATGTAGAACAATTCTTCCGAGTGCGAGCTGGCTTAGCAGGCTTAGGTCCAAGTGTTGGTTTCCGCAACCCCGGTGTGGATTTCACGGCTGGGTACAACGTCAACACCATTGCGGTGCGTGTGCCAATGGGTTGGTTGATGTCAACTTCTGGCGCAACCACCTTTGATGTCTGGGAAACCATTTCAATCAGAAACCCAACAAAACCCAGCGAATGGATGCAAACAGATCGTCTGGCACGACCAGCCGTCAACGAAGGTTTGGTTTTAACCAACGATTACCTGAACACCTTGAACGCTGTTGGACCCGACTTTGAAGCAGCCGTCTTAAACGGCGATAAAGCCGCAGGGGACGCAGCCGCACCAATCATCAACGAAGTCTCAACCGTGCTGAAATTACTCGGCAATGACCCTGCTCGAGTCAGCGCTTTGCTTGGAGCATTCCTCCCCGATGTGATGCGAATTGACACCACAGGCGCATCTGGTTATGCCAATGCCCTGAACGCCAAAGGCAGCCCAATTCGTGGTCGTTTAATCAAAGACGATGTGATAGACATCACCCTACAAGTGCTTTCCAACGGCGCGGTCAAAGGCGACAATGTCTCTTACGATGGACCCAACGCTGGTGGCACAAAGCACAAGCCGTTACTCGAGGCGTTCCCGTTCTTGGCGGAACCGAATTAGCTTTTAGCTTCTAGTTACTAGCTTTTGTACGCGGATTGTTGAAAAAGACCTGTGAATATCAGGTTAAGGATTGGTCTGAGAAAAAATGCAATGCCTGTCTTGACCCTAAAGCGCCACCTGACGGGGCTGGGTCGCTCACAACTCCCCCTCGCTTCTCTTGACCATAAACGCGCACCTGACGGGCATGGTCGCTCGCTCGACCCCTCATTGAGCTACGGCTTGCACACATCTCGTTGTCTATCTGGGGACAAATCAAGGAGTAGATCGGCAGCTCGAGTTCATATTTCCTTCTACAGGGAGGACACGGGGGTCCTCCCCTACAGGAAAATTGCGTCATACACAGGTAAACCGTAGGGACAGACCCCCGTGTCTGTCCTGCCACACCACGAAAATTGCAATCAAATTCACCTTTTCTCGAGAAGTTTTGTTCATCAATATGACCAATCTTTTGGATTCAAATCTATATCGGTTTAATACGTCAAAGACGAATAGGTTGCATACTTGTGTGCAAACGGTAGCTCATTGAGGGGTTCTGGTGTTATGAACTTGGCTTCTCGAGGTAGCGTACTGGAACGAAAAGCTAATCCGAACCCCTCTCCCTGCGAGAAGCGCGTACTTTGGGAGAGGGTGACGAAGTCGGGTGAGGGGCTTCCCGATTGCGATTTTACATATTCTGAACAGCTTTTGTCTTTCATTTGATGCCTGTAGGCAACCCTCTTCTAACCCGAGCAACCCGTTTCTGATTTATTCGCCTGATGGCATTGCCGACACATTTTGTTGCAATGGTTCTGCTCACCCAAAACTTCTCGAGGTTCGCTATGAAACAAAAAATCTGGATTGCTCTTGCTTTCTTAGCCACAGTTGCTTTTGCCTTTATGGGCATGATGGTTTTTTCCTCGAGAAGCACGCTGCCTGAAGCTCTCAAATACCCATTTAACACTTCGCTCGAGGCTCGAGCCAAGAGTCGCACGGCGGCTTTTGAGGAGGAAATCGCTTTTTACCTCGAGCGGATTCGTCGCAATCCAACCGATGGTCTGGATAGGGCTGCGTTGTCTGGTGTGTACTTACAACGCGCTCGAGTGACGGGCGAAGCCACTTGGTATTTGCTGGCGGCTCAGTCTGCTGAGCGGAGTTTGCTGGCGCTGCCGAATTTGAATTCAGGGGCGTTGTTGGTTTTGGCTGAAGTTTCGGTGGCGAATCATGATTTTGCTGGCGCTCTGGGTTTACTCGAGCAGATTGAAAAAATCTCTCCGCGCAGCGCGGCGGTGCTTTCGTTAAGAACCACCATTTATTTGGCTCGAGGCGAAGTGCAAAAAGCAGCGCTGACCACCCGAGAATTACAAAGGGGTATTCCCACGGCTGCTAATTTGGTTCAATTGGGGCTGCTGCACGAAGCAAAGGGTTTGGATGTCAAAGCCGATTATATGGCAGCGTTGCAACTCGAGGAAGCTGATGACCCGGTTGGTTCTGCCCGAACTCGAACTTTTCTTGCCCGTTGGTATTTGCGCCGTGGGCAACTGCAATTGGCAAGGGATTTGTTGCAAGAGGCTGGGCGCATTGTTCCTAATGACGCGCAATCGGCGTTGCTCTTGGCGGAGTGCGAATTGCAATTGGGGCTGTTGGATTCGGCTTGGGCAAAGTATCAAACCTTGGAGCAGCATTCACAACAAACCCTGACGGTCTTTAATCATGCTGCTTTGCGCGGTATGGCTCGAGTCCAGCGTTTGCGTGGACAAGACGATCCAAGGCTCTGGCAACAAGCCAAAAACACTTTGCGCCTCGAGTTAAAAAATGGGGCTTTTGGACATGCCAGAGAACTGGCGGCACTGCTGCTCGAGTCTGGGCAAGCAAGTGACCTGCCAGAAGCTTTGCAACTGGCACAAAAAGAAGCCTTGCTTCGCACCGACAGCGAAACACTGCATGTGTTGGCTTGGGCGCAACTGAAATCTGGTCAAGCCCAAAAAGCCAAAGTCACCATGGGCAGAGCCATGCGTTTTGGTGTGCAGGATGCTGTGCTGACCTACCGCATGGGGCTAATCGAAGCGGCTTTGGGCGACTCGAGCAAGGCGCAAATATGGTACGAAAAAGCCAAGCAAATCAATCCAACCCTCGCTCAGCCCTGGATTTTACGGGCTGTGGGACTCGAGAGATGAGCAGATTATCGAAAAATGCCCTCTCACAGGGTAAACACAGAGGTTCGCCCCTACGATTGGATTGCAAAAAATCATGTCCAACCGTAGGGGCGAGGCACGCTTCGCCCTCATCTGCATAAGCCCTCAGCCAATGGCAAGTCACCACAGGAGATAGATTTATGTTCACGAAAAAAATATTGATTTTCCTTGGTTTTCTGATCTTCAGCACTGCTTTCGCCCATTGGTCTGACTTGAGTGCTGCCGAGATTATCGTGGAAGCCAAGCAAGTGCAAATGAACCTGACCTTCCCGACTCGCTTAGCTAAAAAATTCGATACTGATAAAAGCGGTGTTCTCTCGAGCAGCGAAATCAAAGCTCAGAACATGGTACTTCGTCAGTTTTTTGCTGAGAAAATCAAGGTTTTTTCTGGTGGTCAAACCAGCTTGCCGACCCTCGAGGCTGGTGCGAGCAACAAGAACCTTGGTCCTAAAGCCAATACCCACAGCACGGTTGTCTTGACGTATGTGCTGCCCAACGGCGTGAAAGATTTTAAGTTGGATTACAACTTGTTTGTGGATGGCGTTTCGACTGCCAGTTGTGTGGCAACGCTGTTGTACCAACAAAAAGCTCAAGAGATTATTTTTCGTCCCAATGCGCGTGAATTTAGGCTCGAGTCAGCCTCTCCTACCACCAGCTTTTTTTCTTTTGTGGGTTTGGGGATTGAGCATATCCTGACGGGTTATGACCATTTGCTGTTTGTGTTGTCGCTGCTGATGCTTGGTGGTGGTTTGCGGTATTTGCTGAAAGTCATCACGGCTTTTACCGTGGCGCATTCGATCACATTGTCTTTGGCGGCGCTGAACATCATTCATTTGCCATCCAAATTGGTCGAAAGTGGCATTGCCTTAACCATCGCTTTTGTGGCTGCCGAGAATTTATTTCGGAAAGACGTAACTGCCCTCAGCCGCAGCCGTTGGCTTGTGACTTTTGGTTTTGGTTTGTTTCATGGTTTGGGTTTTGCTGGGGTTCTCGAGGAAATTGGTTTACCCAAAGGCAATGAGTTGTTTTCCTTGCTTGGTTTTAACATTGGTGTGGAAATCGGGCAACTGACCGTGGTGATTCCCGCTTTTTTATTGCTCCAAGCGGTTAAAAAAATCCCATGGGAACAAAAAGCCCGTCAAGCCGTATCGTTTTTAGCTGTGGCGGCAGGTTTATTCTGGTTTTTTGAACGTGCTTTCTCGTAGGATTTTCTCGAGTTTAGCGGCTTCTTTGCTAAATTTATTTTTTTCTGGGTGATGTTGCGTAAAGGCTTGGTAGATGGCTTGGCGCACAAATGGCAGGGTGTTTTTACTGGGTTCAGGTTCAAAATCGGTTGGCTCGAGGCTGCCGAGGGCGGCGTGGGTTTGAATCCGCGCTGCTTGGATAAAGGGTGCGAACATGCTCGAGGGGCTGATTTGCAGTTCGGCTTGGGCTTGGGCATATTGCCTTAGTTTTAAGTGCGCCATTGCCATTAAAGCAGCGCGGTACTCGAGGTTGTCTTGCTTGAAGTCTTGGTTCTTGAGGAGTTCAAGGGTTTGTTGTGGTTGCTTTTGCAACAGTGCGACATGGGCTTGTTGTAAGGTCAGTTCAGCCGTTAATTCTGGGGTGCAGTGCTTTTGGGCAAGCTCGAGGTGGGGTTTGACCAGTTCTAACTGTCCTCGCTCGAGTGCCATGCTGGACAGCATCAAGGCTCGGCTGGCGACTTTGGGCATGGCTTGTTGGGCTTGGGCTAATTCAAGCGCGGTGATAACCCGAGTCCACGCGGTCTCGAGTT
>JAAFJQ010000129.1 GCA_013298185.1 Deinococcales bacterium | reverse complement strand
ATTCCCAAGCGTTTGTACTCGGAAATCATGCGTGACCTTGACTTGGTGGTATCGGTGGCACACGTTGGCGGTGTTGACCCCGAAGCCTCACAAAGCACCACGGAAATGCGAGCGGCACTGCTCCTCGAGACACTGAGACTTTTGAAACTCGAGAATGTGAAAATCGAAAAGAGCGTGGCGCTGATTCAAGGACAGATTGGGCGGTACAGCGTGCATTTGGGAAGTGCCGTGGTGCATCAACAACCTGGCGGGGCAATCTGTTTGGTGGCAGTGCCGAATCAAGCTCGAGGACGGATTTTCCTGCCGTTTGCGGATTCTGATCCACGCACGGCTGAAGTCATTGCCAAGGTGCTGATGCTGGCAAAAGATTCAGAGATTCAAGACCCGATTTTACTGCGGCAATTGGTTGGTTAGGCTCGAGGAGACATCATGTTAAAGCGCGAAGAAGCCGAAAGAATCATTGAAGCCGCACAATTAAAAAATCCTGACCAAATCTTAGCTGGGCGGATCGAACAATTACCCAAGGCTTTACAGAAAGTCACGCTTGATTTCTTGGGTTTGGATGGTAAGGGTAAGGACTTGGATTTTGCTGATTACAAAACCCGTGAGCGTTTTGAAAAAGCTGCGGTGAACGCCTTTCATCAGCTCTCCAAAGCGGATTTTCAGACCATCCTCGGTGCATGGTTTCCGCGTTTTACCAAGGAAGTCATCGTTGCTTTGGAAACACCTGAACACCATCGTTTTTACTCCAAACAAACCCCGCCCCTGATTGCCCAAATGGAAAAAGCCAGCGATTGGCTCGAGGAACTCAAATCCCATGACCAACCGCTCGAGTGGATGGTTGAATACACGGCGTATGAATGGAGTTGGCAGTATAAATGCCCACCAATTTATGTGGCTGCCATCAACGCTGGTAACGAAAACATCCTGCAAACCATGTTGGCGATTGCTCAGAACGAGCATCCTGTGGGTGCGATGGGCGATTATGTGATTCAAACCTTAATCCAATCCAACCGCAGTGAAGGTTGGGATTTGCTCGAGAAAATTCTTTTAGCCGCGCAACGCCAAGAAGGACTGCGCCAGAGTATTTTTGCCAATATCAGTCAGGCGCATCCAACCGCGTTACTGCGAATGCTGAAACTGATCCTCGAGCATGATTTGCTGCGTTTCTCCTCGAGTGTGCAATGGGCGGTGGGGTACTTGCCTGCACTGCCACCAGAACCCACGCCAAAGGTTCTCGAGAAGGCTTTGCAGGATTTTATAACTCGGCTCGAGAACCAAGCCCAGAATCATGTGGTGGTTCAAGAAAAATCACCTGCTCTGCTCGAGTTGTACTTGGCGCTTTATGGCATTGCCATGCTGAACCTCGAGGAGGCTCAAGCCCTGACCCTGCCTTGGTTAAAGCACAAGGATGCCAAGTACCGTTTTATGGCACTCGAGTTGCTGAATACGTTTGAGCAGAGCAGCCACCCAGACGTAAGAGCCATGCTCTTTGACCCTGATGATGCTGTGGCGCTGAAAGCCCAAGACATGGTTGAATGGTACAACGAAGACCCCAAAGTCATGGTGGCAACAGCCCAGCGTTTCCTCGAGCGTTTCCCAAAAAAAGCCGATGCCAAAGCTCCAGAATCGTTTTTGAGCGATGTTGAATTTAGTCCTGCGGTGATTGTCCGCAAAATGTTCAATGCCTTACCCGAAGAGCAGTACCATGTGCTGCTGCCGTACAAGGATTTATTGGATGGTTGGGCTTTTCGTCAGGTGCTAGAACAACAAACCGAAAAAACCCCGTGGGATGCAGCCACCCGTCAGATGGTGTTGGATGGTTTCACCGCTAAAGACAGTTACTTACAAGAAAAAGCTTTTGAAATCGGGCAAAAACACCAGTTGCAACTGGCGGAAAGCGAATTTGCACCGCTCGAGAAGCAACTCAGTCGCAAAACCGCTTCAGTGCGAAAAAACACGATTGCGTTTATCTTAACGCAACCTGCCGAACTTGCCACTGCCAGCGCTGCACGCTTAAAAGCCGCCAAAACCCCCGAGCAGAAAAAAGCAGGCGAAGAAATTGCCCAAGCCCTCGAGAACGTGCGCCTCGAGCAGAACGCGCCTAGTCCAGTGGATGGTTTTGGTTTGTTTGACCCAAAATTACGCACTGCTCCTTTCAAACTCGAGCGAAAAAACATTGTCTTGGTTACAGATGCCGCCCTGGCAGCTTTGGCTTCGCTCGAGAAATTGGTTTGGGCGCAGCGTTTAACCGTGGTGGACACGGTCAATTGGGCTGATGAAATCGAACAACGCCCGTTTGAAAACGCGCATTTTCGCAATCCGCATCATCACCGCGAAGAACCACTGCTCGAGCAGTGGAAGAAATTCCCCTTGTCTGAAATGTGGACAAACTGGTTGTTGAACCGTCCAAGCAAAGAACGCGACCCTGACGGACTCGAGTTGGTGCGGGCTTTGGCGATTCGTCCATTTATGTTTAAGCCCGAAGTGGACGATGATGATTTCTACGTGGATGATGAATTCAATTATGAACTCGAGATAGACCCCGACGATGCCTTCTATGCCAATACGCAAATCAAAAAAACGTACTTTGATAAGCTCAAACCCAAGAAACCCAAAGAAGCCGACGATGCTTTGGAAAGCATCATGCTGACTATTTTGGGTTGGTTGAGCGAACTGCATCCTAATCCAGCCGAACACGATTTTGCTTTGGATGTACTCGAGGACCAACTGGCACAAAGCCTGCCTGAGTTGGAAAAAACCTTTGCCACTTTTGTCAAAGAAGGCGAACTACTTCCCGATGAAGAAGCCCTCGAGGAGAACAAAGCCTACGCCACCTTTAAGCGCCAAAACCCTGTGATTGTGCGCTTAAAAACCACCAATCAACCACTCAGCCCTGCTCAAAAAATTCGCACTTGGCAACTCGAGCATACTCTGGGTCTGCGGTTGTGGTGGAATCATCGTCGGGTCATCAATTTAGAAAACCTGATGATGGCGTTTGAAGCTGGTGTAGCCAATCAAACCGATGTGATGGAAGCCCTGATTGGCACAACCCATCTGCGTCCAGAAAAAAACACTGAGTGCCGCAATGGTTTCACCGATCACCTGCAAAAAGAACCCACCGATTTGGTCAGAGCTTATCCGCAACTCAAGCCGCTTCTCGAGCAGTGCGCCAATCGGGTTCTCGAGGTTGAATTGGCTCGAGGCGATTTACCAACATTGGCGACAAGTGCAGCTTGTCGCATTCGGTACTTAGAAGGCTTACCGCGTTTAATGCAGATTTTAAGCACGATTGGCAAAGACAATATTTCGCGTGGCATAGGTTATTATTACAACCACGAAGCACCGCGCAACTATGTTTTATCCAACCTCCTGCAAGCGGTTTACCCAAGCCCCACCGACACCCAAAGTGAATTTGCCAATGCCATGAAAAAAGCAGGCATCCCCGAACAACGCTTGCTTGAGCTTGGTTTGTTTGCGCCGCAATGGACGCAATTTGTTGCCAAAACTATTGGTTGGAAAGGCTTAGCCGAAGGGATGTACTGGCTACGCGCTCACACCAAAGATGGTGGGTTTAGCAACGACTCCGACGAGGACGCGTGGAAACTCGAGATGGCGCAACTCACCCCGCTGACCGTTGAGGATTTGCTCGATGGCGCAGTGGATGTGGCATGGTTTAACCGTGTTTACAAAGAATTGGGTGTTGCCCGTTGGACACAAATTTATGATGCTGCCAAGTACATCACCTCTGGTACGGGTCATGCCAGAGCCAAGCAATTTGCCGATGCGATGCTCGGCAAGTTATCCGAAGCCGATGTGCAAAAACGCATCCTCGAGAAACGCCACCAAGACAGTGTACGGGCATTTGGTTTGCTACCACTGCCCAAGTCCAAAGACACGGCGCTGCTGGCACGGTACGAAGTGATGCAGACCTTCTTAAAACAATCCAAGCAATTTGGTTCGCAAAAGAAAGAATCCGAAGGTCTTGCGGCTCGAATCGGACTCGAGAATTTAGCACGAACGGCTGGTTATCCCGACCCCATGCGCCTCGAGTGGGCAATGGAATTAAAAGCCGTGGCTGACCTTGCCAAAGGCGCAGTCAAACTCAAAAAAGGCGATGTTGAACTGATTTTATCGGTGTCATCAGATGGCGAATCAATCCTCGAGATTCAAAAAGCAGGAAAAGCGCTAAAAGACATTCCTGCCAACCTGAAAAAAGACGAAGCTGTGGTTGAACTCCGAGCCAGACGCAAAGAACTCGAGAACCAACGCAGCCGAATGCGCCTGTCCTTAGAACGAGCCATGATTCACGGCGATGAATTCACCACCAAAGAACTGCGCGACCTGACCAAGCACCCAATGGTCAAACCGATGCTCGAGCAGTTGGTCTTCATCGGCGAACAACAAATGGGTTTTTTAAGCACCGACGGTAAAAACTTGGTCAGTCCAAACGGAGAACTGCTCGAGATCAAAACCTCGAGCCTACGCTTAGCGCACCCAATAGACTTACTCGAGTCTGGCATCTGGAGCGAATTCCAAGGCGCATTTTTTGCCGCGAAACGCCAACAACCATTTAAGCAAATCTTCCGCGAGTTGTACCTGCTAACCGAAGCGGAAAAACTCGAGAAAACCAAATCCAGCCGCTACGCAGGGCATCAAGTCAACCAACGCCAAAGCGCTGCGCTGCTCGGCTCGAGAGGCTGGGTGGTCAATGCCTACGAAGGCGATGCCAGCCGCACATTCTTTGCTGAGGGCATTACCGCGCATGTCAGCAGCAAGCAAGGTTGGACAACCCCCGCCGAATTTGAAGCACCCGCGCTTGACACAGTGAGTTTCACCAAACGCGGCGGATGGGACGAACCGCTCACCCTCGAGAGCATTCCCAAGCGTTTGTACTCGGAAATCATGCGTGACCTTGACTTGGTGGTATCGGTGGCACACGTTGGCGGTGTTGACCCCGAAGCCTCACAAAGCACCACCGAAATGCGAGCAGCGCTGCTTCTCGAGACACTGAGGCTTTTGAAACTCGAGAATGTGCGCCTCGAGAAATCGGTGGCGCTGATTGAAGGGCAGATTGGGCGGTATAGCGTGCATCTTGGCAGTGCCGTGGTGCATCAACAACCCGGTGGAGCAATTTGCTTGGTGGCAGTGCCGAATCAGGCTCGAGGACGGATTTTCTTGCCTTTCGCGGATTCTGACCCACGTACCGCAGAAGTCATTGCTAAAGTGCTGATGCTGGCAAAAGATTCAGAGATTCAAGACCCGATTTTGTTACGGCAATTGGTAGGATAAGGCGTTACTGCGAGGATTTTCGCGGTTTTAGCTTCTCCGTATGCTGTTACTCGGCTTCTTGAAATTTTTTTCAAGAATTGCTAACACTTCCATGTTCGAGTATTTCGAGTATAATCAAAGTATGGGCAACAGCATCATCCAACCAAACCCAAATGATTCACAACTCGCCACTCGGGGGTTAGCGGCTTTGCGCTCACAACGCAGTGCCAAACAAAAACATTTGGTTTTAGATCAACTCGAGCCGAACAGTGCCATCACCAAAGCATTTGAACAAGTCCTAGAACACTTTGCTCGAGGTCAAAGCATTGTTTTTACCAGCCAGCCGCTCGAGCAAGAAATTCTCACCACCCAAGAAGCAGCCGATTGGTTAGGTGTGTCACGTCCGCATTTTGTGCGTTTGCTGGAAGCGAAAGAATTGCCTTTTTATAAAGTTGGCAATCAGCGCCGAGTCCGTTTTGCCGATGTCAAAGCCTTCCAAAAGAAACGCCGTGAAGCTGTCTTGGATGAATTAACTGCCCTGAGTCAAGAAATGGGGTTATATCGTTGATTACGGCTGTGATGGATGCTTGTGTCTTGTATTCTGCCTTGCTGCGAGATTTGACCATGCGTTTGGTTCTGGAAGATGCTTTAGATGCGCGTTGGACTGAGCAAATCCACACCGAATGGACACGGAATTTGTTACAAGACCGTCCTGATTTGACGGCTGCTGGTTTGCGAAAAGTCTGCGACCTGATGAATAAATTTGCCAGAAATGCTGTGGTGACAGGTTTTGAACATCGCATCGAAACCTTGGTACTACCAGACCCAAAAGATCGCCATGTTCTCGCGGCGGCTATTCATGCCAAAGCATCGGCTATTGTCACCTTTAACCTCAAAGATTTTCCTAAATCTGCCCTAAAACCTTATGGAATTCAGGCGCTTCATCCAGATGGATTTTTTCTCGAGATGATCGAAGATGATCCTGATGCTGCCTTGGTTGCTTTGCGAAAACAACGCGCTCAACTCCTGAAGCCGCCTGTTTCACAAAAAGATTTTTTGAACCAACTCGAGCAGTTAAAAATGCCTCTGACGGCAAAGGCTATTGGTCAACACCACAATTGGTAAGTTTTTTGTTCAATCCTCGAGTTTTACTTTGACTTTTCCTTGTCTCAGATGATCTGTATTTGTTTTATGCAAAGACGTTTGGGCGGGTTTTACTGACTGCCGATAAGCCCTTGCGGTTTCAACGTACTCAGCATGGTGTTGAAGTTCATGGGCATTTGTGGATTCTCGAGCTTTGCATGTGCAGCAACTCGAGCCAAGCCGATTGCTTTGTCGGTGGCTCGAAGCTTGGCTTGAAGATGGAAGCCGTTTTCCAAAATCTGAACTCGAGGCTTTGCATTTGCAACTTGGGTGTTTTGGATAAGCTCGACGATTCAGGAACGATTTTGGAGATGCTTCAGTTCACCTCAATCTTTGAGACTCACCCCCGCCGTCTCGAGTTGCTTCTTGCTCTTGTGCCAATTGGTTTTTACAATTAAACTCGAGCATGGCAACGCGGCGCGAACAACTCTTGGAATTGGTGGTTGAGCGATTTATTTCGCACAAACGCCCTGTGCCGAGTTTAGACCTGGCTGATCCACTCGGAGTCTCGAGTGCCACGATTCGCAATGACCTTGCAGCGCTTGAAGAAATGGGCTTGCTGCGCCAGCCGCACACCAGCGCTGGGCGTGTACCAACCCGCGAAGGCTGGCGGGCTTATGCCAGCAAATACATCCCACCTAAGCCTTTGCCCGAAGCCAGCTTAGAGCATCTCGAGATGGCAATTGGCAGTGTGGATGGTGAGCAGCGTTTCAAAATGGCAATGATGCTTGCCTCGAGCTTAAGCGGTTACGCTGCCGTGATGACTCTAGCACCCAAGGAAGCTCGAATTGAAACGATTTTGTTATCCACCCTCGAAGGTGGGCGAATTCTAGCGGTGCTGCTGCTCGAGGGTGGCATGGCTAGGGAAATTGTTTTGGATGTTGGTTTTCGCCCCGAACGCGATGTGCTAGAACGTTTAGAAACTGCCTTGCGCGAACCGCCGCTCGAGAGTCAAGCCATTCCTGCTAAGTTGCAACGCCTTGAGCAACAAGCCAGTCCAGCCGTGGCAAGTCTGGCACAAAGCCTGCGCCAACGCTGGGGTGAGATGACTGCTCCGAGTTTGTCTTACTCGAGCGGTGCCAGCCCAGTCCTAGCCGAACCCGAAAGCCACGATGTTGGTTTTTTGCGTGGTGTGCTGGATTTGCTCGAGCGCCCCAACAGTCCAGATAACTTATCACCAGGCTTATTTGTGCGCGTGGACGACCCTGACGGTATCTCGAGCATTACCGTGGCGTTTAAGTCCAACCTTGGGCGAGCCTCGGTCAGTATTCTGGGACCAACCCGAATGCGGTATCCCAAAGCCATCAGCGTGGCGCAAGCCGTAGCAAACGTATTAGGTTAGATTTTTACCGTGTCGGGGCATGCCTCGCCCGACTTAATGGATTTATTTCTTGCTCGTCTGCACATCAATTAAAATCTCTGCGGTTTGCGCTACTCGAGCCGCATGGTTGCCCGCGCCGAACATCCGAGCGGCTGCCCATGCCCCATCCATCAAGAGCATCAAATCCTCGGATAAGGCTTTGGGATTTGCTGCTCCTGCTTCTTGGCTGAGTGCTTCGAGTTTAGCCAGTACCCCGCGTTTGTACTCGAGGGCGGTCTGATGCGCTGGGTGGTTGACTTCTGGGAATTCTGCGGCTGCATGAAGAAAAGCGCAACCTAAACAAGCTGGGCTGATGGCTTGTTTGGCTACGGCTTGAAAAATCGCTATCAGTTGTTCTCGAGGGCTGAGGTATTTTTCGGTGATGCTGTTGATCCATGTCCAAAACCCTGTGGTTGATTTTTCTAAGTAGGCTTGGATCAGACTGTCTTTGCTGGGGAAATGCTTGTAGAAGGTCATTTTTGCCACGCCACTCTCGAGAATTAAACGGTCTACCCCAATGGCACGGTAGCCGTGGGCGTAAAACAGTTGGGTGGCAGTCTCGAGGATGCGCTCTCGAGGGCTGAGGGCTTGGGTCATGTTTGGCATTGTATGGCATTGGGTGGATGGATGATGTTTTTTGAAATACAGACAGGTCTGTCTATTCAAGGCTAGACTCTGCACAGTTCAAACGACTCGAGGGAAAACTCGAGCGCCAAAAGGAAAAGGTGAAATCATGAACATCGGTATTATCGGAGCAGGCGGAGTCGGACAACAATTGGCAACAGACCTTGTGAAACTCGGACATGGCGTGGTGATGGGTACACGCAACCCAGAAAAACTCGAGGAGTACAAAACCAAAAACCCACAAGTCAGTATTGGTTCATTTGCCGATGCCGCCAAGCAGCCCGATCTGATTTTGCTTGCCACCAATTGGGGCGGTACACAAAATGCCCTCGAGTTGGCGGGCAAAGCCAACCTTGCAGGTAAAGTCGTGGTTGACATCACCAACCCACTGGATTTTTCAACCGGCAAACCTGCTCTGGCACTTGGTTTTAATACCTCGGCGGGTGAATTGGTACAAAGCTGGTTGCCCGATTCGCATGTGGTCAAAGCCTTAAACAGCATCACTGCCAGTGCCATGCTCAACCCAAGCACCTTTGTTGGTGGCAACCCCGACATGTTTATCGCTGGTAACGAAGCCAATGCCAAGAAAACTGTCTCGAGCTTCCTCGAGAGCGTTGGTTGGGGCGTGGTTGACCTTGGAGATATGCCCCAAAGCCGTTTGATTGAACCTTTAGCCATGATTTGGATTCAAATTGGTTTCCAAAGCGGCTGGAGCAAAGTCAATCATGGCTTTAAGTTACTGAACCGCTAAACTTCTTTCAGGGCTGCCTCAATGGCTTGATGAAAAACCTCGACAGGTTGCGCTCCAGACACGGCAAGACGCAAATTAAAAATAAAAAACGGCACGCCGCCAATGCCCATTTGCCCTGCCTCGAGTTGGCTGTTGTGGACTTCGTGGATAAAGGTGTCACTCGAGAAAAGTTGCTGCATGGCTTCTTCTGGCACACCAACCTCAAGCCCCAAAGCGGTTAAGATTGCCACATCGGTGATGTCTTGGCATTCAGAAAAATAGCCTTTGTACAGCCGCATCGCCATTGGCTTTCCCAAACCAAACCCAGAAGCCAACATCACCAGCCGATGCGCCTCGAGGGTGTTTGGTGCAACGGGCATTTGGTCAAAATCAAACACCAGCCCTTCATTGGCTGCCGTTTGTACCACCTGGGCAAAAGCCGCTTGGCGCTGAGCAACCCCACCAAATTTTTGTTGGCTGAAAACATCCCACGCCACCCCTCGGGGTGGCAAATTGGGTTGCAATTGAAATGGGTGCCAGTGCCACTCGAGGTTCAGGTTTGGATATGCGGTCAGAACCCTTGCCAGACGGGTTTCTCCAATATAACAAAATGGGCAGGCAATATCAGAAAAAACGTCCAAACGAATTGTTGGGTTCATGGCAATATCGTACAAAATACCAAGGGTTACAAATGATTTTGCCACTCGAGTTTCACAATTGACCTACCACTCGAGTTTCACAATCAACTTTTCACCACCACTCGAGCGAATCTTCTGGAAAAGCCAAGGGCGCAGCTTTCTGCCCATGCTCGAGAACAATTGGTGCGTCATAAGCAAAGCCGCTCGAGGTTTGGCGTGGGTTGCGGTAGACCTCTAATGTGTTGTTGTTTAAGTTATGAATCCAGACTTCGGGGATGCTGTGCTGTGCGTACATTGGCAGTTTATCCGCCCGATCAGTTTCTAAGGTGCTTTTAGAAATTTCGATCACCAGCAGCACATCCTCAGGGTTGCTCACACCTCTTGACCCAAGTTTGCAAAGCATCATGTCTGGTTCTGGTTCACCGTGAGCTTCAATTAAACGCAATGGGGTTTGTGATGTCACTCTGGCTTTTTGATGAAATTGTAAAACCAAGCGCGTTCCAAAAGAATCGAGCGATGCAACGTGATCGTCTCCCATTGAGGTCATAACAACAATAACTCCTTTTATAAGTTCAACCCGTTCAGGTAAAAGCCCATACTCACCCAAGGCTTCGTACTGCTGCACCGTAATTGGTAGAACACGGTACTGCTCGAGCGGGCGGCTTGACTCGAGCCTTGGTTGTACCTTCTCAAGATTGCTTTCTGGTCGCTCTAAGATTTGTGTCATACAAAAAGTCTAGCGCAAAAGCGTTAAAATAGGATGTTGCTCGAGTTCTCGAGCCAAGGAGAAAATCATGCGTTACGACGTATTTGTGATTGGAGCTGGACCTGGTGGGTATCATGCGGCAATTCGTGCAGCACAACTTGGCTTAAAAGTAGCCATTGCCGAAAAAGAATTTTGGGGCGGAGTTTGCCTTAACGTTGGTTGTATTCCAACCAAAGCACTGCTGCATGTTGGGCAGGAAGTCTATAACGCGCAGCACGGTAAGGAATTTGGTTTGAATATTTTGGACATGAACCTCGACCTGAAAGCCGTGAACAAATACCGCGATGGCATTGTTAAAAAACTATCTGGTGGTGTTTCGGGCTTGCTCAAAGGCAATGGTGTGACCATGCTCGAGGGAGAAGCCAAAATCATCAGTCGTAACAAAGCCAAAATAACTGGTAAAAAGGGCAGCGAGGAAATTGAATTCGATAAACTGATTGTCGCAACGGGTGGCGCTCCTAATCACCTGAAAACCTTTCCCGTGGATGGCACAGATATTACCGACAGCACCAGTGCTTTAATCATCCCAGAAACCATTCCGCCTCGGGTGTTGTGCATTGGTGGCGGTGTGATCGGCTTGGAATTTGCCACGATTTACAACCGCCTAGGCAGCAAAGTGGTGGTGGTCGAACCCTTCAAAGTCTTGGCAGGGGTGGACGAAGAAATTGCTAAAGAAGCCCAGAAATCCTATAAAAAACAAGGCATTCAGATTTTTGCCAAAACTGGCGTGGTTGGTTTCGAGAAAAAATCCGATGGGCTGCACGTCGAAATCGAAAACCTCGAGACCAAAGAAAAGCGCACCGAAGTCTTTGATCGGATCGTCAGTGCCGTGGGGCGTCACCCGATTGGCAAGGGCATTGGTTTAGAAGAACTTGGTGTGAAATTCCTCGAGAAAGGCGCAATTGACATCAACCCACAAACTTTAGAAACCAGCGTACCCGGTGTCTACGCCATCGGCGATGTGGTGCAAGGCGTTTGGTTGGCACACAAAGCCATGAAAGATGGGATTGTCGCCGCCGAGCGCTGCGCCGGAAAACCCAGCTTAAACGATGCCGTGGCGGTGCCAGGCGTGGTTTACACCA
>JAAFJQ010000128.1 GCA_013298185.1 Deinococcales bacterium | reverse complement strand
CGCCAAGCGGGATTTGCCTGCGCCGCCGTAACCAACCACGGTTATCAGGCGTTGGGTTTGCAGCAGCGTCTCGAGAGCGGCTTGTTCGCTGCGGAAGACAAAGCCTGAAATGGCAGATGGTAAGTTCCGCACCTTGGCTTTGTTTCGGTTGGGAATTGGAATCTCCAAATCCAGCAATTCTTGGCGTACTGTAGCGGCTAGATCATGGCTGCAATCTTCTAAAATGCCCAGTATCTCGAGGGCATCGTTTGGCTCGAGCGGCGTGGTTTTGGAAATCGTGTGGGCAGAGACGGCGTGTTGGGCAGCCGTTGGTAGGTCGGCTTGCTGCATGGCGGTTTGGGCTAAGTGCAAATAGGCTCTGATGACCCTAGAAGCAAGGTGTTCGCGGGTTGCCAGCACCCATTCTTCAAATTCGGCGGAATCAAATTGTACACCATCCAAAAATGTGCCTGTGTACAGGGTCACGGCGCTGGCATGATCGCCTGAATCGAGTTTCTCGAGCAGTTGGGCGGCATCGCAAGCAATCGCGCAGGCGAGGGTTTTTTGTTCCTCGAGCAGGGTTTTGGCGTTTCTGAGTTGTTGCAGCACCACGCGCAGACTGGTGGCAGCATCGGCGGCGTTGCCATAAAAAAGTTCGCGGATGTGGGTGCGGGGTTTGCGACCCTCGAGGGCTAAGTACGCCAGCAGCGATAGGGTTTTGGGACGGGATAGTTTTTGATTATCCAGTGCCAATCTCCCCAAGGTTCGCAACATGTGAGAATTCTAACAGATTTGAGTGTTAGGGTTGCTTCAGAAATTTTCGGATGATTCATATCAACCCATTGAAGACTTTCGATGTTGCTTCACTTCTTTTAAGATCAGATTGGCTAGGCTGCTGGCGGCACTGGATTGGGTTTTTAACCAATCTAGAATTAAACGCATGTCCTCGGGCTGAGCGCTGATCCGCACTTGCCGACTTTGCACACCCGTGGATTTGCGACCGGCTCCAACCCGAGCGCCGCCTTTGCGCTTTGGGTGGTTTTGATAATCTTCTTCGAGTTTTAACCATACCAATGTGGGAACATTCCAAGCCGCCTCGAGTGCCAATGCCATTGCTAAGGTCAGTGGTTTTTCACCAGCCACCATCGCGGTAAACGCATCAGGCTCGAGGTGATGTTGCTTTGCGAATTCTTGGGGACTGATGCCAAGTGAATCCAAGCTGCGTTGCACAATTCGACCTGGTGGAGTGGCAAGGGCTGGTATTTGGTTTTCAATAAAATTTGTTTTCATTGGTTCTCCTAATGATAATCTTCGAGGTCGAGTACAAAAAAGAAATTCCCATCAGCGTCTTTTTCGATTCGGTAAATCAAACGAAATTGTTGATTTACTCGTAAACTCTTTTCAAATTGGCGTTTGCCTCGGAGTTTTTCGGGACGTAAGCCTGGAATGTTATACAAAACACGTTCATTGGGAATGGCAATAATCAAGCGAATCAAATCCACAAACGAAACATAAACCCCTTCTGGGATTCGCTCCGCACCAGTCCCCTCGAGATACAAGCGCTCGAGTTTTTTACTGGCAAACTGAACTCGCATTGCCGAAATCATACACTCGCAATTGAATTCAGTCAACACTAATCAGCTTAGACTTAAGCCCTAAAAATATGGTGCGAATTGTAAATCCATAGATTCCGTCAGCATGACCTACACGGTTTGAGCTTGAAAAACACCCAAGTCTGAAGCCTCTTGTAAGGCTTTGGGCTGGTAATATTCCACTGCTAAAGTATCATTGGCAGCCACTGCATGTACCAAGCGCAACGCCGAAAGCCCACCGGCTGACTCGAGAATCCGCAAAGCCAAGCTGTGCAGATGCCCCCAGACATTGGGAGGAATACTTGCCAGAATCACCTCGAGAATCAGGTCATGCGCCACTTGGTTATTTTTAGCAACATGGGCTTCCTCGAGAATCAAAATTTGTTTTTTCAAGTCTTGGTCTGACCAGCCCAGAACAACTTGTGTGGTTTGTAATTCCACATGACCATCCATGATTGCCAGCAAACGAAGCAACAACAAGGCTTGAGCGGGCAAACGCTCCAACCGCGCTTTGGTGACAGCAAAAATTCCTTCGTGACGCGGTAATTGCAATTGCGAAGCATCGAAAACACCTTGCTCGAGAATAAAACGTGCCGTTTCTAAAAGGAGCATTGGGTTCCCTCCAGTGTAAGCGGTCATCTGTGTAGATAATGGTGTAAGACGAGCATCGAGATGTTTTAAACATTGTTGAGTGTCCGTGGGGGTCAGCGGCATTAAATCAATCCATTCAGCAATACCAAATTCGACCCATTGACGCAAACCAGCTTCGATATGCGGTTTGAATTCACCTGTCCGAAAAGCAAAAATGGTGCGAGGAAAGCCAGGCTGATAAGGAAGAAACTTCGCATGTAAATGAATTCCCGCTTGGGCAGAATATTCGTCAACAAATTGTGCATCATCAATTACCATTGTGGCAATATTGGCATGAAATGAAATATACCGATACGCTTCGGCTTGAGCTTCAAAAAATCGCAATTGCTCTTGGTCATTGGCAACAGGTGAAGGGGCATTGCCTAGGCTTGGCACAATTCGCGCCATCTCAGTTTTGATCCAAGATGGCATCACTACATCTGGATACAAATCAAAAGCAGTTGAATAGTTTCTTGAGTGGGTACTGTACGGCACAGACATATCCGAGGGACGCGCACAAAAATGCCAGACAGCACCCTTGGCTCGAGAAAACTCGAGGGCTAAACGGGTTTTTCCCACACCGGGAGCGCCTGATAACAAAATGATCTTTCCTGCTTGCCAAGCTGTATTCATACGAGCCAGAACACTTTCACGCCCAATCAGTGGTACAGCACCCGACTGTGTTGTTTGCACCTCGAGTAATTCAAGTTCAAGCAGCGACCAACAGGCTTTGATGTCATTGGCTCGAGCCAGTTCAAAAACCCGCATGGTTTGAGCTGAAAAAGGCAAGTCAAACACCTGCTTAAACACCCGATTTGCCATACCAAAAACCGAGACCACCAGCCCAGATTGTCCAGATACAACCAGCCCCAATAGCCATAAACGCAAGGCTTCTTCTCGAGGGGACAGCGTATCGGTTGCCAATGCTTCTAAGCGCTTGATTGCCTCGAGCCAAGATTTGGAACGCATGGCGGTTCTGGACAATTCCAACTCAGCCATTTGAAACAATCCAAGTAAACGCAAGCGTTGTGACTCGAGCCATTCGTCAAATTCTGAATCTGCCCTACGAGCAAATTGACCTCGCAGCAATGTGCCACGGTACAGCTTTGAGCGCACTTGAGCAGAATTGGATTGTTCAAACTCGAGCAGGTCAACCGCCACATCCCCCAGTGCCAAAGAAGATTTATCCGATTGCAAAGCCTCATTGCCTAAGACCCGCAGAATTTCACGGCGCAACACCGATAAACTGTTCAAACGATCAGCCGCGCTTGAGAACAACAACATTGCCAAATGCGAACGCAAACCGCGTCCCTCGAGCGCCAAATAAGCCAGCAAAGAAAAGGCTTTGATGGATAAGCGTACCGTTTGACCATTGACCAGTGCTGTTGGGTAATCGAACAAGTTGACTCGAGCAGATGGCACTTGGCTTGTCATAGACAAAGTATACAAAAACAGAAAACAAAAAATCAAAAATTCTTATTAGAACATGTTTTTGTTTTTATGAGGTAATAATTTATTTTTCTACACTAAAGAAAACGAAGTACAAAATCACCTTAATCTTTACATTATTTCTTTCAGGGTGTTTTCAGGATAATTTCAGGGTGACTTTTGTAGATTCTTGGCATGAGGGAATCGAAGCAGTAAAAATGCGTTGAATTAATAGAAATTGCTCGAGATCGGCATCTTAAAGCACTCCCTCAAGCAAGGTAAAAGAAGAAAAATCAGATAATATCAGACTCAGATTATATATTGGTACTGCACTCGATTTTTTCTTGGTGGGTAGTTGGTGGGTGGTGTTTTGGTAATCTTTTTCACATCTAAATAAAACGGTGTTAAGCACGTTAGAGACAATGTTTTTTAGAGACTTAAGGTGGGTTGTTAGAAAACTCAAAGGAAAGCCATCATGCTGATTCTGAATTCACACACCAACACCATGCAAATTCAAAATCGGCAATTGAAACTCAAACCTCAATGGGTGGAGTTAATCAGCCTCAGCGCCCTAAAAAGTTTAGAAAGTAACCCAACCCTAACCCCGAGCGAAATCCGCACCCTGAGTACATGGCAAAATTACACTTCCGATGCCAGTGTTCATGCCGCCATTTCAAGGGAACACAAAAAATGGATTCAGCACTTTGAAATCCCTGTTTTCACAGGAAAATTTGGCAAAGCCTTTCGCTTAAACCCCGAGTTGCAACCACCACAATTTGTGCAGTTATTAGAAGAAATCAAAACCAAACTGGTACACATCACCCACAGCCCACAACGCCTCGAGAACCCAGATGCAGAAAGCCAATCACAACTGATGCTCGGACAACTGCATCTCGAGCGAGGAAACCTCGAGAAAGCCCAGAGTGCCTTTCTAAGCGCTTATGCAACTCGTCCAAATCCTCTTTTGCGCTGCGAGGTTCTGTTCTGGTTAGCCAGAGCCGAAGAACTCCTCGGGTTGTACGAACAAGCCAAGCGCACCTCGGCGCGAATCATGGAAGAACACAAAAAACAACCAGTCCTCGAGCCTCGAGTTAGGGCTTGGCACGCCATCAGTTTAGCCCGAATCGAACTGCGACTTGATCGGTGGCAAAAAGCCAAGAAACTCTTTGTATACGCCAAAAAGCACTTAAAGCTACAGCATCACCGCGAGCTAGGCATGGTTTTCAATGGACTGCGACGCATCGCGGCGCACACCACCAGCTTAGAAGAAGCCCAAGAACACGCCGAGCAAACCCTATGGCACTATCACCAAGCCCAATGGACGTGGGGTGTACAAGCTGCGTTGTGCGACTGTGGAGCGTTGTACCGCAAACGCGCTGAGCGCATCTGGCAGAACCAGAACAACCAAGCCCGCAAGCACCTTGGGTTGGCACTGCGTTACTTTCTGCTCTGCACTGAGATTTGCCAAGCCGCAGGCACAGGCAACAACAGCGCCATGGTCGAAATTAATTTGGCATGGAGTTACCGCACCCTCGAGCAGTTACCAGAAGCCAAAGCGTGGATTGAAAAAGCCTTGTGCATAGCCCAAAGCGCAGGCAACCAATCCGATTTGGCATGGGCGCACATGGAAAAAGCCGATTTAGAAGCCATGCACGGCAACCGAATTGGCGCAGCCGTGCATTACAACCAAGCCGCCGAGATTTTTGCGGCGTTGCAACTTTGGCATCATCAAGAAACTGCTACGTTTTACGCCGAACGGATTTTACGATGAGTTGTTAATAACGTGAACCACAACTTAAAACACCAATTTAGAAAAGCTGTTAGAAGAAGTGATGGACAAAAAACGTGAAAAACGCCACACTAAAAACAAGAAAAAGGAGGGGAGGGAAACAACTACTCAAAAAATAACGGATTGATAACGGTACAAAACATACACTCCATTCGGATCGCCGTTCTACGCCCACCATCTCGAGCAATGAAGCAAACCCTGCCTCATACGGCTTTGTATTGTCTCGAGCCGCCAAAAAAGGAGCAACACCATGAGCAAAAAGTGGAAAGTCACCGATGAATCCGTAGCCTTCACAGACCGCCTCGCCGCGAAACTCCAAGCGCATTACAAACGCATCGAACAAACCGAAACAGTGCGTTTAATCGAAGCCGACGGCACAGCACCCGGCTTGGTTGCCAAAATTGTCAAATACATCCTGCTCGAGGTCTTCAGTTACGGACCGCACGTCACAGAAGCGACTTTCACTGCCATTGGACGCTTACCCAAATCCCGTCCAGACCTGATGAAACCCATGATAATCCACGACTTATCCGAAGTTGACCACGGCGAAATGGCACTCGAGGATTTCAAGAAACTCGGTGGTGATGAAACATGGGCGCGAAACCGTCAAATCACCCCTGCTTCGTTTGTGATGAGCGCCACTTGCCGCATGATTGGCGAGCGCGAAAGCCCCTTTGCTTACCTTGGGTACATGTACTTGTTCGAGTGCCTGACCCCAGTGCTGACCGAACGCGCTCAGGTGGCACTCGCCAAAAAAGGATTCCCAGTAGATGCACAGCGTTTCATAGATGTTCACGCCAAAGAAGACATTGCCCATGCGGATGAATTGGCAAAACTGATTCAAAAAGTGGTGACGGATTACCCCGAAGAAGAAAGCGCGATTGAATTTGGCTTTGATTGCTTTGCGGCTGTTTACCCACTGCCGATTTGGGATGCTGCCCTAGCCCATGCCAAAGCCGAAATCGGCGCGAAGTAAAGGGGAGGAAGCCATGTCTCAAACAGGAATTTTTAAGGACAATCACTTTTTACTCTTAGCGCCAGCCAATGCGCGAATACCAAACGTTTTTTCTCGAGTTGAAGAAAACAAACAAGCCCATGAGACATGGCTAAAGCAAGCACAACAATTACGTGGACGGGTTTACTTAGAAGATGGAGCGATTACCCAAGACGATTTAGACAATACAGGACGGCATATCTCGAGACACGATGAATGCTCATGGCACTTTTTGGTCTTGGATGCAGAAGAACATTTACGCGGTGTGATGCGTTGCCAATTCTGGTATCCACAACAAAAACTCCCAGAGATTTCAGAAATGCACCTTTACCCCTTGCTCGAGCGAATGAAGCAACCAACTCGAGAACAATACCAAAACAGTATAAAAGCGTTTATCGCAGCACAGCAAACAAAAAACTGTTTCTTTGAAGTAGCAGGACTCGCTGTAGAAAGCTCGAGCCAAGGTATTACGGTTGGGTCAATGCTTGGCGTAT
The DNA here is from genome assembly GCA_013298185.1 of Deinococcales bacterium. Classification (GTDB taxonomy): domain Bacteria; phylum Deinococcota; class Deinococci; order Deinococcales; family JAAFIG01; genus JAAFIG01. The sequence continues at coordinate 4,729 of JAAFJQ010000128.1, read as the reverse complement.
CAGGATACTCAATTGCCAATTTGAAAGACTCTGGTACTGCCATTGCCGCCGCAACAAACAGACACAACGCCTCGAGACTGTTTCACAAATTAGGTGGTTTTGGCTTTGAAAACCTAACACCATTCTTTGACTCGAGATACGGCTGTGAAATGGAATTTATTGGGTTTAACAGCCTCGAGCCAGCCCCCGCGATAAAGGAGATGATAACAATTGTAGAAGAAAAACTTTGTGCAGCACAAGTTTATATCAATCGGTAAGTCTCTAGAATTCTTGTTTGGAGGTTTTTATGGCAAAGAAATCAATCAAAAATCAAGTATCTAACATTTCTGAAGATAGCTCCCCGATCATCCTGGAGGACTTGCTGGAAGATTTAAGCGCAGAATTACTCGCTGATACTACATATCCCACTGCTGCCGATCTAGGTATCAACGAAGACGAGAACGTGGATGATGCTGATGCTCACGACTTGAAATTAATGTCATTCAAGAGTTCCTTTTCAGCCAGTAAATCTGGCGTTAATTTGGACGTGCCATTTATCCATCAGCTTTGGGATACACCAGACAGTTTTAATGGCTATTGGGCTTGCGGTGCAGTTTCAAGCCTTATGGTTATTGCTTACTATAAATTATTGCCTCCACATATCATACGTGTAAAAGGATTCCCTGCATATGGAGTTTATCCACACCAAAGCGCTTATGGATTTTATGTAAGTGAGATTTTTAACTATAAAGGTTTTACTTTTAATGATTCTTCTAGAACCGAAAATGGCACAGGTTTTGGTATTTATGGGACTTGTCTTGATAACCATCCAAATGGCTGGATGACCAGCCCCTATAAAACAAAATATGCTCCATCAAAACGAGGTCGAGGTATTCAATCTGCAATGGAAGTGATTCTTCCGCTCTACATTAAGATGGATATAAAAGCAAAAGGAAAAGGTGCTGTTTATACAGAAGAAGAGTTTAAGGACTTAGTTATCCCGATTCTAAACTCTGGTGATCCTGTTATTGTCGGAGGTAATATCAACAATCCCAATCCTAAAGTTGGTCACATCATTGTAATAAAAGGCTATATGTTCAGAAACGGACAGGTGTACTGGATTTGTAATGACCCTTTTGGAGATATGACAACTGGGAAAGGCTATAGTGGTAAAGATTCAATGTATACATGGGCAAACATTCGACCACGTTGGATGTGTAGATTTTTCTCATAAGATGTCGGGCGCATTATCTGGGTTTCGCTCACATCGTTTTTTCGCTCACAAACTCGAGCCTTTCTACCCTACCTCGAGCCTTTTACTAGAGCATGGCGCGTAGGGTGGGTTTCGCCCACACCACATATTCCCCCACCCGCGCATCAATCCCAACCTCCAGCCTTCCACTTTCGCCCCTTCTCGAGCCAGCATCTGACTCGAGCCTCGATTTTCCGAGTTTTTTGGTGCGCTTACTCGCCAGTTGCAAATCCAGTGTATGGGCGCTTGTACGGTGGGTGAAATGCCAGCACAATCTGTTCTTTTGGTACGCCGTGCTGCTCTAAGTCTGCGGCAATGCCATCTTCGGTTTCGTCTCGGTGAATCCAAATCAAATTATTCTTTATCTCGAGGTGTAAGGTGGTGCTGTGGATTCGGGTGTCTTTTTCAAGAACCACGCGCCAAAAATCTGTTGTGGTGTCTCGTTGGTTTTCAGATTCAGTAAAAGATTGCAAGGTGATTGGATTGTTTTCTTGGCGTTGCAAAAGTGCGATCAAAGCTGTTGCATCCAATGGCGTATACGGTCTATAGGCATTTGGGTATCCTAAGCGTTGTGTCGGGTAAGTAGCATCAGAGTAACGGCTTACTGATATACATTTGCTACAAAAGCCCTGCCTGAACTGCACTTGCCACAGCTTGAGCGCGGTTATTCACCCCGAGCTTATTAAACAAACTGGTGACATGGAATTTCGCCGTGTTCTCCGAGACATTCATTTTCCTTGCCAAGTGCTTATTCGATGCGCCGTCAGCTATCATCAGCAGCGCCTCGCGTTCTCGAGGAGAGAGCTGAATGGCATTGTTTTGCGGCTCGTCGGGCAGGGTTAAACCCAGTGCCAACAATCGCTTCACTGCTTCTTCTTTTTCTGAACTTGATAACTCGAGATGCACAATTAAAATTTCGTTGATTTCGCCGTTTTCGTCTTTCAAGGGCGAGATGCGCGAACGAATCCATCGTGCTGCCCCACCACCGACATTGCGCCCATCCCAGAAGGTTGGTGGTCCGAGGACTGTTTCCCCTGCAAAGGCACGTTCAAAATACTCGAGTGTGCCAGTCTCCACCAGTTGCGGGTCATTCCAGAGGGTCACGCCTTGCGCCACGAAATGCTCGAGTGTATACCCCCAGAAATCCTGCCATGCCTGGTTGACTTCGCGGGTAATCCCATCGCGCCCAAGAATCATCATGCTGACTGGTGCAGCCTCGAGAATGCTTTTGTAGCGTTGCCCCATGCGTTGCCAGCGCTGGTCAGCGTTTTCTTTCTCGAGTTGCTGCTCTTGTCGGCGCAAACCCGCCAGCGCAACTGAAACCTCTGCCAGCAATTCACGGATGACTCGAGCCTGCTCGGGTGTGTAATGACGATTGGATTGTCCGTACACCAGTGTGACCACGGCAAAGACTTGCCGCTCATCGCGCAAAGGCACACGCAACGAGGATACAAACCCCAGTTTTTGGTAAATCTCGAGTTGCTCAGAATTACCCGCCACGGCTGCCAGCAGAGCAGGTGGGATTTGCTCGAGCAGTTCTTCTTGTCCTGAGCGCATCACGGCGGGAACACCCATCAAGCCAGTGGTGTCCAGTGGCAAGGCTTGGGATGGCTTAAATGCCCATCCAGTCAATTCTGGATTGCGGTGCGCCAATGCCACCAGCTCCAAGCGTCCGTGATAGGCGAAATGTACTTTGCACCAATCGGCATGGGTTGGCACAAGGGTTTGCTCGAGCCACGACAAGACGGATTCGCTGCTTTCAAAATGTGGCAAACTCATGCGAAGAGATTATACAAATTGCAAGGCTGCCTGTCTTGGAGGAGGGGCAGGATTTGATATGTTTCTTGTCATAACCAAAAATCGTTAAACTGCTTTGTATGAATCAACCACTCTGGAATGACCACCCTTGGCAAGCTCTACCGCCGCTCGAGTCCGAGGTTTCTTGTGATTTATGTGTGATCGGTTTGGGCGGCAGTGGACTGGCTGCGATTCTCGAGGCGCTTCAACATAGCGCCAATGTGGTTGGCATTGATGCCACGGCGGTTGGCGCTGGAGCAGCAGGACGCAATGGTGGTTTTGTACTGGCTGGCTTAAAAGATTTTTATCATGATGTGGTTGCCCAATTTGGGCGTTCTCGAGCATCGCGCTTGTACGCCGCCACGCTCGAAGAAATTGAGTACCTGCGTCAACTCAGCCCAGAATTGATTCGACCCACAGGCAGTTTACGAATTGCTACTACGCCCGAAGAACTCGAGGATTGCGCTTTGCAGCAACAAGCCTTAGAAGCTGATGGTTTTCCTGTACAGAGCTACGAAGGCAGCGAAGGCATTGGTTTGTTGTTTCCTAAAGACTGCGCCACAAATCCACTGGCGCGGGTCAGGCAATTGGCACTGCTCGCTATCCAACAAGGCGCGAGGTTATTTGAATCCTCTCGAGCCACCGAAATTGGTTCAAATTTGGTGCGCGGACAGCATTTTTTAATCAAAGCCAAAAAAATTATTGTTGCAGTGGATGGCAAACTCGAGCGTATCTTCCCAGAACTCGAGCCGAGGGTTCGCACCGCCCGACTACAAATGCTTGGAACAGCAGCAACCCAGATGCGTTTTACCAGACCAGTCTATGCACGCTACGGTTATGAATACTGGCAACAACTATCTGATGGTCGAATTGTTTTAGGAGGTCTGCGTGACCACTTTGAAGCAAGCGAATGGACATTTGAAGACACCCCAAGCCGCGCCCTGCAAGACCAGCTCGAGCAGTACCTGCGCCAAGATTTAGGGATAGATTCAGCCATCACCCATCGTTGGGCAGCCAGTGTTTCCTACTCGAGCCAGTTGTTACCTGTTCTCGAGCAAATCCAACCAAATGTATGGGCATTGGGTGGTTACAGCGGCACAGGCAATGTGATTGGCAGTCTCTTCGGACGAATCAGTGCTGAATTGGCGCTTTTGGGGCATTCTCGGTTGGCTCAAATCATGCTTTGAACCAGTTGGTACATCCAAACACAGGCTGGCTTGCGTACACTTTCTTGAAATGAAAAACTTCAATCGTCGGAATTTCGTCAAAGTCCTCGCTGCCGCCTTGCCTGCTGGTTTGGCACTGGATTTGGGTTCTCGAGCTGTGGCACAAAGCAGTGCTGGGGATATTGAAATCCTCAATTTGGCATTGACTGCTGAGTATCTTGCCACTGATATTTATTACAATGTTGCGCTTTGTGGTTTTGATGGGCTGGTCAAAGACTACATAGACGCAGCCAGAGATCAAGAAAACGAGCATGTGCTGGCACTGCAAAACACGGTTCGCGCCCTTGGTGGTACACCCGCCAAGCGCCCAGAATTTGTCTACCCAGTGCAGTTCAACACCAAAACCCAGATTCCTGTGCTGCGTGTGATGAACGCTCTCGAGGATGCTTTTGTTGGCGCTTACTTAGGTGCGTTGCCACTGATTCAAAATAAGGATGTGCTGGCAGCCGCTGGAGCAATCATGGGCAACGAAGCC
>JAAFJQ010000127.1 GCA_013298185.1 Deinococcales bacterium | reverse complement strand
TTTTCCCAAGGTGCAATAAATTATCGTGAACCGCACCGAGTTTACCCGTGCGCCGAAACGCCACGCCATCTTGTACCAAAAAAACAGGATACTCGAGACTCGAGTTAAAGTTTGGTGGTAAGTGCAAATAAGCACGGCGCTTACCTGCCAGAATTGGACTTTCCCAAATCATGGACTCGCTGCTGCCTTGGGGTGCTTCTGGCAATGGCTCACGCAGTGGGTGTGGTTCGTAACCCTCGAGTTGAATGCTGTGGTACTCGCGCCACCACGGGTTCTCGGCATTGCTTGAGTTATCAGGGTCAGGCATACTGTGCTTAGCTGCATCCAAAAAGCAGTACTCGATCAATGCACCAAGCGGAAACTCGAGGGTGATGCTCTGCCCAGCCTCGAGCGGGATGGGTCGGTCAAGGTCATCGGTGAAATCTCCAATTAAAAAAGCTGCACCCGTTGGAGCGGTGAACGTCACTTTTCGCCCGAGGATCGCAATCATTTATCTGCCTTGTCCGTCAGAGGGTCAAGCGCTACTTCATTTTCAATCACATTGTTTTTTAAACTTAAATTCTCGAGAAAACTGCTGATGACCTTTGCGCCTTCGGCTTGTCGCCAATCCATTGAAAGATACTTGCCAGAATTGAGAATCGCCACATGGTAACGGCTGCCAAGCGACTTGGTTAAGTCCTCACGCAGAATGCGTTGGTTGCCAATTGGGTTGCTGGTGTCAAACCGCGCAATCATATGCAGGACACGAAATTTGGATTTCTCGAGCGCGGCGTACCAATTCTGAAGCTGAGGCATGGGGTCAAACAGGGCTTGTGTCCAAGCCTTGCGAAACTCAAATGGCTGGCGTTTTAAGGCGTAAGGCTCGAGGAATCTGTCGCGCAGGTTAGCGGCTACAAAACCATTGCCAAAGTTTTTACGCCAAAAATCCAAGCTGGCGGCGGCACTCGAGTACACACCATTGTAAATTTGTTGCCCAAGAAATTGGGCTACCCCAAGCTGAACCCCATTCCAAGGGCGCGGTGTGTAGGGTGCAATCAAAATCAGCCCCTCGAGCCAAGTTGGGTTTTCAGCCGCAAATTTCAGTGCAAAATAAGCGCCGATGCCCTGTCCAAGCAAGACAATTTTTCGACCTTTACGAATCTTTTCAATCGCTTCTCGAGCATCTCGTTCGTAATCGGCTAGGCTGGCGTCTGTGGCAGGTGCGCCCCCAAGCATATTTCGGTACGAGACTGCATGGCGCTCGTATGGTTTTAGGTTTTGCATCCAAGGCGCAAAACTCCACGCGCCCGTACCGAGGTCTGGCAGCATCACCAGTACCCGTTTAACCCCAGCCGCACTGAATACACCTTGCTCGAGTTTATAGGCACTCATGGGAGCGAAGACCTGTGGTTCTTTATAGACTCGAGCTGCGCGGCGGGTGTTGATGTTGGGTTCTTGCACAGGTGGTTGCAACGACAAGACCTGCACAAAGCCCCATGCCAAGCCAGCCGCCAATGCAAAGAACACCCCAAAGACCAGCAATTTCCAGTACTTTCTCACAGCTCGAGTTTAGTTTTTTTAATTGGGTGTGATGCCCCGAAGGGACTTGGGTGTTATGCCCCGAAATGAGAACGGTATGCTATGCAGTCTTATCAGACTCGAGAAAAAACTGCATTCGCTCGAGTTCAGCACGGAGTTCTTGTTGGAATTTCTTGGATTTGGGTTGTGTGATATAACCCAGTTCAACTTCAAAACCGTTTTTACAGCTGATGTTCGCCCAGCCAATTACATCTGTGCCGTAAAGCATCGGTAGGGCATAGTAGCCACGGATTCGTTTCTCGGGTTTGGTGTAGGCTTCAAAACGGTACTCCCAGCCGTGTAACAACTCAAACCGACGCCGATCCCAGACAATCGGGTCAAACGGTGCAAGCAGGGTCACTGTCTCCAAAGGCTCGGTGCTTGGCTCGAGGCTTGGCAATACCCATTTGACCCCGTCTATCAGAAGTGTCTCGAGTTGCTGAGCTTGTTTTCTGACCAAGGGTTTTAATTCGGGAGCGCCAAAACCCGAGAAGGCACAGAGCTGCAATAAACTTGGCAGTGGTAACGGAGCGTAATTTCTAAGGATTAACTCGAGTATGCCTTTGGCTCGAGCTTCGTTGGATTTAGGCTTATGCTCGTGCTGTACAGCTTCAAATACCTTAATGCCTTTTTCCCGAAACGCCACCCGCAACAGTCCTCGGTAATGCAATCCCTCGAGCGCTCGGGTGGTGGCATTGGATGTCCCACCCCAAGCATTGCCGACACGGGTTTTACCAAAATGCTGCTCGAGGGTTTTGGGGTGGGTTGCTCCGTTTTGGCGCACAAAGGCTAAAACTTCAGGAAGCAAATCTGGGGTGTCTTGTTCGATGCGTAAGGTCTTGGTCAGCGCTCGAGGGTGAAAAATTGAGCGCAAAGACTGATGCAAAAAACCATAATTGACAAAGTAGTCTTCGTCTATCTCGAGCTTGGGGTAGTGCGTTTCGAGCATCCCAGCTTGGTAATTCTGGACTCGAGGGCGAAGAATCAAGTCTTGCGCTCTGGCAGGAGCGCGAATTGGGTCGGCTTGGACAAAACCAAGTTTTAACACCGCCTGCTCTAGCGAAGTGGGCGAAAAAAGAGTTTGACTGACCGCGAGGAGGCGCAGGTTTTGAATGGTTGACATATTAAAGCCGTCGCAGCATCACCGCTAAGCCATTAGCGCCACCCATGCAGAGGCTGGCAAGCCCAATCTCTTTTTGTTGCTGCTCGAGGGCATGGAGAAGCGTCACCAAAATCCGAGCGCCACTGCAACCAATCGGGTGTCCAAGTGCGACTGCTCCACCGTTGATATTGACTTTGCTTGGGTCAACTCCGAGTTCTTTGGTCACTGCCAGCGCTTGCACTGCAAAGGCTTCGTTAAATTCAAATAAATCCACATCGGCTAAGCCCATGCCCTGCTGCTCGAGCAGTTTGCGTGTGGCTGGCACAGGGGAGAGCGTAAACCACTTTGGCTCGAGACCGGAAGTGGAATAACCAACAATTTCTGCCAGTGGTTTTAACCCGTGTACCTTGGCGGCATCTTCGGACATGACCACCAGTGCTGCCGCGCCATCATTGATTCCGGGCGCGTTACCCGCCGTGACCGTACCATCTTTTTGAAAAGCTGGGCGCAGCTTACCCAGACTTTCTAAGCTCGAGTCGGCTCGAGGGGCTTCGTCTTGGGATACGATGACTGTGCCTTTTTTGCCCTCAACACTGATTGGGGCAATCTCGGCATGAAAACGCCCAGCTTGTATGGCAGCCATTGCTTTTTGATGCGAGTATAGTGCAAATTCGTCCTGCTCGAGTCTTGAGAATCCTTTTTCTTTGGCGGTTAGCTCGGCAGCATCGCCCATGCGCCAATGCTCAAAAGCACACCACAAGCCATCGAGCATATTGGCATCTTTGAGTTCCTGATGCCCCGCCTTGAAGCCTTCCCTTGCGCCAAACATCAGGTACGGCGCGTTGCTCATGCTCTCCATGCCACCAGCCACAGCAATACTAAAATCCCCTGCGCGAATCCCCGAGGCTGCCATCATGAGGGCTTTCATGCCCGAACCACACACCACATTGACCGTGGTCGCGCCACTCGAGGGCAGCATACCCGCATGGAGCGCCGCCTGACGGGCGGGGTTCTGCCCCACCCCAGCTTGCACCACGTTGCCGATCATGGCTTCTTCGATGAGTTGTGGCTCGAGACCAGCTTTGGCAATCGCAGCATTGATGACCAGCGCCCCAAGTTGTGGTGCGGTCAAGTCCTTGAAGCCACCTAAAAAACGCCCAATCGGACTACGCTGAGCTGAAACAATCACAGATTTCATAAGGATTATTCTACATGGAAACCAAGCGACCTCGAGACTCGTATTGATTGGTATGGAATGGATTCCCAATACACTTTTTATTCTGATTTGGCTCGGTGCTTTGCTTGCCACGTTTATACCAATTGTTCCGGCTACACTTTTGATTTGGGGTGCGGCTTTGCTTCATGCGCTTTTAACAGGCTTTCAGCCGCTGGGTTGGGGGTATTTGCTGGCATTGGGCGTTCTGGCTGCCGCTGCCATGCTGGTGGATAACGTAGCAGCCGCTTGGGGTGCAAAGAAATTCGGTGGCTCGAGCTACGCGGCTTGGGGTGCTTTGGTTGGGGGGCTGATTGGGATTTTTCTTGGACCGCTTGGGTTTTTAATTGCACCTTTTTTGGGGGCGGTACTTGCCGAAGTGGTGTTTGCCAAAAAAACGTGGCTCGAGGCTGGGAAAAGTGGGATTGGAACGCTACTTGGCATCCTTGGTGGGGTTGGTGCAAAATTCATCATTCATTTGGGCATGGGTATTTTGGTTTTGGTACAAATTTTTTAGCCTAAACCAATCCGTTCTGTAAGCAATAAGATAAGGATTTCATAGCTGTTTTTTGCAACTGAGCTATAATGATGTCTTACAAAGGAGCATAGTATGAAATTACAGTTTCGCTGGCTTTTGTTGGCTTTGCCCACTTTCTTGCTTTCGTGCGGAGGTCCACCGCAACCCCCAACCATCAGCAGCCTCAGCCCGAGTACTGCGCTTTCTGGTGCAACCATCACAATTACCGGCACAAATTTCGTCAAGGAAATGACAGGTAAATTCGGGTCTGCAACGGTGCCAATTACCTTCACTAATGATAAAACAGCTACCTTTGTGGTTCCAGATAATGTCAGTGGTGAAATTCCCGTTTCAGTCAGTGTCCCAGCAGGTACAGCAACCTCGAGTACACCACTTTTTGTAGGCTCGGATTACTCGGGGGCAATGACCATTGCTGCCATCAATGCGGCTATGGCTGCCCTGCCAAGTGGGGTGGCGCTGCGTTTACCGGCTGGCACAGTCCCCAATAACCCTGCGGCTGATTTACAGGTGATTGGACACAGTTTGTACGGGGCTGGTGCAACCACCATCATTCAAGATAACGCCTTCTTTTTTGCCAATCCTCGGAAGTTGGTTGTCAAAGACCTTGCCTTTAGTGGCGATTATACCTACCAAGTAGGGTCAGCCGATTTCAATGCCTCGGCAGCTCGAGCAGCAGCAAATATCAGCACCCGCCGAGTTGCCTATGCCACACCATCAGGCACCGTTTGGACCAATGAAGTGGTGCTGCCGCCAAGCGCACGGGTTCTTCGTCCTCAAGCCGCAAGTGGTAGTGCCGTGGTTTTTGATAACGTATCGTTTACTCAAGCTACAACTGCGGGAGGCGCTTTCGGTCTTGGTAGTGGTAATTATGACGTAGAGATCAAAAACAGTACGATGAACCTAAACAGTTGGAGTGCAATCATAGTTGGCGAAGTCATTCTTTCTGGCTCAACCATAGTTACACAAGGTAATTTTCAAGTTCTAGCTCAATATTCCTCGGCTATTGTGAAAAATAGTACTTTGCGGTCTGTGACTGGAAGTATTTCCGTTTCCGCTACAGCCGCAGCTGTTGAAATCAGTGGCAGTACCATTGAAGCAAAAACAGTTGCAAAGGATATTACTTTTTTGTCTCAAGGCTCAAGTGTTACCCTGTTTGACAATCCAAAAATTGAAGCGGCAAGAAACGTTTCAATTCAAACAATCCCCTTCGGCGCTCCCAATTTTACTGATTCCAATGCCGGCACAAACATCAGCATCAAAAACAGCACCATCATCGCCGATGCTATCGCTGGCGGTGCAGATTCAGGTACAATCAACATAACATCTCAATCAGGCAATATCAGTCTGGTTGGTAATCCAAAACTGTCAGCTGACAGCGGCATAAATGCTTTTGCTGTAGGTGGAAAACTCAATCTTACCAACAATGCCTTACTCGAGACACTTGGCGCAACCAGTGCAATTACCGTACAAAATGCGTCGCTGGGTCCGAATACAGTTTCAGGCTCGACTCCAGACTTAAACGTTACTATTTCTGGCAACACCATACAAACAAAAAGTAGTGTGATTGCAAGTGGTTATACTGGTGCGTTTAATTTCAATAACAACACCGTCACCGCCAATGGCGATAATAGTCCTACTATCAACATCCTAGGATTTGAAAATAAGTCCATGACCGCTCAAGGCAACACATTGAATGTCACAGACCTCAACAATAACTCGCCCACAAACGTTTCAATTATATCTTCCAAATCAACCACATTTGGTCCTAATGCAGTTCCTAAGGCAACTGTTACCATCAGCAATAACACCATCACACAAGCGGGTACATCCGCAGATGTTTTTGGCATCAACACCATTTACGCAACGGCTGCCTTCACAGGCAATTCTATTGTCAACAAAGGAGAAATCAGTTTAACAAGCAATACAGGTTCTTTAAGTGCAAGCAACAACACCTTCACCGCACTGAAAACTCCACAGGCTTTAACGCTGAATGCTTCTGCGGGAACAGTCGCCAATCCAACAACACTATCGTTCACCAACAACACCAGTACCAACACCAGCATGGATGCCTCGGGTAAAGTCATTTACAACACAGGGGCAAGCAATGCCACCCTAACGGTTTCGGGTAACACTGGCATTTACAACCCGTAGTATCAAAACCCAGAACACAATAAACCCCGCTTATGAAGGCGGGGTTATTTCGTTAATACTTCGTGCCACCTTCTAAACTCTCACCGTAAGGAATCCAAATGTTCTTGACTTGCGTCGCTTCACGCATCGCTTCTTTGGCATCAAGCGCCATCACATCCGCACCCTCGAGGTTCCAAGTGCGTTTTAAGTTACCAGCACTGGCTTTTTCAAAAATTTCGGCATTTGTAGCAAACCACAGTGCATCCACATCCAAATGCTCAGCCAAGGTCTTACCAAGGCTACTCGAGTCTCCAGTCACGATGTTCACCACGCCTGCTGGCACATCAGAAGTCTCGAGGAGGCTATAAAAATCAGTGGCAACCAGCGGATTTTCTTCGCTCGGAACAAGCACCACGGTATTGCCAAGAGCAATGGCAGGAGCGACCAGTGCAACCAAGCCCAAAAGTGGTTGCTCAGATGGGCAGACCAGCCCAATCACACCAATCGCTTCGTTCATTGCCAGTGCCACGCCACGCATGGGAATGCTATGCACTGCGCCATCAAACTTATCCGCCCAAGCCGCAAAAGTAAACAATGCCTCGATGCTGCGTTCAACCTCGAGTTTCGCGGACTTTAAATTTCCAGATTGGCTCGAGAGACGACCTACATACTCGGATTCTCGAGCGCTGAGATTCTCCGCCATGTAATACAAAATCTGCGCTCGGTTATGCGCCGTGGCTTTTGCCCAACCTGAAGCCGCCTGCGCCGCTTCGACAGCGTTTCGGATGTCTTTGCGGTTTCCTTCGCCAACCTCGCCGAGAAGCGCACCAGAAGCTGCGTACACGGGTCTCGAGTAACCAGAATCGGGACGGGTTTGTTTACCACCGATAAACAATTTGGGGGTACGGTCAATCGGGGGCATGGTGACGGGGGCGTTTTGTGGCGTGGGCGAAGCGTGCTTCGCCCCTACGGTTTTTTCTTTTCTCTTTCCTCTTTCCTCTTTTCTCAGGTACTCATACATCCCTTCGCGCCCACCTTCGCGCCCAAAGCCCGATTCTTTCACCCCTCCAAAACCTGCGGCAGCATCCATTTGGTTGGTGCAGTTGACCCAGACAATGCCCGCTTTAATGCGCGGGGCAACCTCGAGAGCCAAGTTGATGTTTTCTGTCCAGATGCTCGAGGCGAGTCCGTAAACCGTGTTGTTGGCTAGTCCAATGGCTTCTTCGATGGTGCGAAACGGCATCATCACCACCACCGGACCAAAAATCTCGAGTTGAGCAACAGTGCTGCTTGGTGAAACAGCACTGAACACACTTGGCGGGTAGTAATAACCATTTGTGGGACAAGTCCAACTTGGTTGCCAGAGGCTCGAGCCTTCGGTTACGCCTTGTTGTACCAAACTGCTGACCCGCTCGAACTGCTCGAGGCTGCAGAGTGCGCCCATGTCAATGTTTTTTTCAAGTGGATTACCGATTCGCAGGGTTTCCATTCTGGCTCGGAGTTTAGAGAGCAGTGCATCATGAATGCTTTCATGCACCAGAATCCTCGAGCCAGCGCAGCAGACTTCGCCTTGGTTGAACCAAATCGCATCCACCACGCCTTCGACCACGCTATCAAGGTCGGCATCATCAAAAACCACAAACGGCGATTTCCCACCCAACTCGAGCGAGAGCTTTTTGCCTGTGCCAGCCGTGGCTTTTCGGATTTGCTTACCGACTTCGGTGCTGCCTGTGAAAGCAATTTTATCCACGCCAGCATGGTTGACCAGTGCCTTGCCGGTTTCGCCATCACCTGTGACAATGTTCAGGACACCAGCAGGCAGTCCAGCCTCGAGCGCGATTTCGGCAAATAACAAGGCTGTCAGAGGGGTAAATTCGGCGGGTTTCAGAACAATGGTGCAACCTGCCGCCAGCGCAGGGGCAACCTTCCACGCGAGCATCAACAATGGAAAATTCCACGGGATGATTTGCCCGACCACACCAGCCGCCTCAAAACCAGAAAACTCAGTCTCGAGCAGTTGCGCCCAACCTGCGTGATGGTAAAAATGCCTTGCAACAAGTGGCACATCAATATCTCGAGTTTCGCGGATGGGTTTGCCGTTGTCCAGCGTCTCGAGAACCGCAAATAAGCGACTGTGTTTTTGCACCAATCGCGCCAGCGCATACAAGTACCTGGCTCGAGCATGACCAGATAAGGCTTTCCACACGGGTAGGGCTTTACGAGCAGCTTTGACGGCAGCATCCACGTCTTCGCTTCCGCCTTGGGCAAACTGCGCCAGCACGGATTTATTAGCGGGATTTATAGTCTCGAGAAATGCGTCTGATTTGGCTTTGACCCATTTCCCACCAATAAAGAGTTTGAACGATTTTTTATGCTTCTCGAGCCACGCCAAGGCTTCGGCGGCGGATTCGGGGGCAGCTCCATACTCGAGGGTGTCAAAAATTTCGGCAACAGTTGGCATGGGTTTAGTTTACTCGAGATGCAATCAGATATGTCACCCTAGGTTGCTAGAAAATGGCACGTCCGGTTCTCGAGCCGAGCATGTAAATTCCACTGGCGCTATGCGTAAAAAAATAGAGACCATTGGATGAAAATTGATTAACCATCGGATAGGCACGATCAAACCGAGGATTTAGATAATCAATGGAATTCTGATTTCTAGGTTTTTGAAGGTTGAGTTGACCGACGATCTTCAATCCATTTTTGAATGGCTGCACAAGCACAACGCCACCAACGAAACCAAAAAACCGTCCTGATGGTGACTGCTCAAAATTACTGGTATCTTCAGAAATTGGTTGACCATCTTGAGCATAATCGATTTGTTGTTGGCAACGCAGATAGCCTCTGGTGTTGTTTGAGGAAAAGCAAAGATCCGCCTGTTCCACTGGTCTTACTTGCTTTTGTGTAGTTAAGTTGTAGACAAAGCCTCTTTGGTATGAAAAACCAGGTCTTGAATCTCGATCAACTTCAAGCAACAAAATCGTCCACTGCTTTTTGAATTCACGAAGCAAAAAATTCTCATTGAAGGGATATGTCCGCTTTGGCAGACTGAGTTGGTTGGTTTTTCCTGTCAGTGTGTCAAATTCGACGAAAGTATACTTTTGACTATCGTTCTTACCAAACACCACAAGCTTTTGACCATCTGAACGGAAGATCATGTTTTGGGGTAATTCTAGAAAGTTTGTCCACAAATGCCGTCCTGTTTTGGTGTCCCAAACACGGACACGGGTTCGATTGAGGGTAGGTGGGCTGAAAAAACCCGGGTAATAACTCAGTTCCCCAAATGCAAAGTAACGCCCGTCTGGACTGAGTTTGAGGTGTTTTTCCCCATACTCAGAACCAATTAAAACTCGAGACAAAAGTCGCCCTGATTTGATTTCATAAAAGTGCATGATGCCATCACCTCGAGCCAGACCAATCACCGTGCCAAAGTCATTAACGATTGAACCTGCGTATACCCCTAAAGTCCTCAATAACTTTCTTTCTTTGGGATTCCAAACTTTAAGGGTTTGATCCGTGGATGTGCTGACCAATCGAGTGCCATCACTCGAGGCAGCTCGAGGGTAGGCTCGAAGTAAATGACTTTTTAAGCGAAGCAGTTCAACAAAACTCCCTATCTGAGTATAAACCACATCGCCCCCTTCGGCGTGGATCATGACTTGTCCATGTTGAGTGAACAATGGCAGTACACTGTTTTGAAGCACTTTTTGGAGTTTTCTTGTGTTCAAATCCCATACTTTTGTTTCTTTTTGAGCAATGGTCAATAACCATTTTGAATTTGGCGAAATAGCTACTTGAAATGCCCTAGGATGCGACAGCCCTTTGGGTTCGTCTGGATCTACTAAACTAGCCATTTCGCGTCCTGTGTTGAGATCCCAAATTTTTGTGCTTTCGGTTTGGCTGATTGCCTCATTTCGGTTTAAGTCAATGGCAATGTCAGAAACACCAGACGTGTGTCCCTTAAAAATAATCAGACGAGGTTCAGGTAAATCCAAATTTAGAATCGCAAAAGTATTGCGTTTTTCATGAAACAAAATCGCACGATCTTGAGTGATTTTAAAAAGTGTGAACGACGCGTATAACTTGATGATCTTGGCTTGTCCTTTTTGATTTAAACGAATGATTTGACACTGTGTTTTACCACAATGATAAAAGTAAATCAGGTATTCACTGAAATCACTGGCGAAGTAAGCAGTGTTGCTGTACACAGAATTTGTTTCTTTTGGACCAAAGTAATCAATGATTTTTTTCTTGGTTTTCCAATCCCAAACCATCAGATTATTGTCGCACACAACAAAAAACCATTCGGTTTGCTTTGAAAAACCATACGAAACACAGATTGAATTTGGATTTGCCATAGTCACAGAAAAAACAACCACGTCACGGTCAATATCTCGGACATAAACACCATCGTCCCCTCGAGTGACGGCAAAACGAGTGTCGGGACTGATGATGGTGCTTGGTGAGCTTGCCCATGCTTCATCCTTCCAAGTTTTAAGAACGCTGACATCGCTCAGGCTCGAGGCTTGGGCAGTCATTAACAACCAAATCAGTAAAATCAGTAGCCAAAGCATGGGCAGAGTTTACGACCATTGATGAGGAGTTTATTTGTTAAACAGGCGCTTTGAACCACTCAGGCGACAATGACTCACCAACAATCTCGAGCAGGCTTTGGGCATAATCTCGTTGCCAAACAGCCGTGGCGCTTAAAGAATTGTAACCAAAGTCCAGCATCATTTCGCAGTACCGAGCCAGAACTGCAATTTGAGGATCGCTTAGCCAATAAATGTAGTTGGGACTCCGAGCTAGGCTCGAGATGTCAGTCATCACGTACTCTGCACAGTAAGCTCGAGACTCGAGCATTTGCCTGAGAATCAACCGCATAATGGGGGGCAGCATGAAGCAATAACCTTCGTTGTTTGTCCACCAGTAAACACCAAACCCTGTTTCCACTACCGAATCGGGTACTTCAAACCAAGGTTCAGAATCTTGTTCTCGAGCCTTGGCAATCGGCTCACGGGAATCATAAGTAGCATCTATTTGACCAGCTTCACGAAAACCAATTCCATTACCTTTTTGTTTGTCCGCAAATGCAATTTCAATCTTT
>JAAFJQ010000126.1 GCA_013298185.1 Deinococcales bacterium | reverse complement strand
ATGTAAGCGATGTTGTCACCAAGTTTTTTAGCAGCCAGACCAATACCTGTGAAAACCGTACCAGCACCAAGCCCGATGAAGCCAGCAGTGCCAGCAATAAGTTGCAACAAGCCACCACCAACAAATACCAGTGCATCCCCAATAATGCGCCAACCTTCACCCGCATCTTTGAGCATTCCAGTTTCTCCAAAGAGCTTCTGAGTTTTCTGGTACTCGCTGTTGAAGTAGTCAAGTATAGGGCTAATCTGTTCATCTGCCCAACCAAGAACGCCCTGCACTACACCTAAGCCAAGTTCAAAACCATCAGCCAAACCAGTGCCAAGCTGACGTGCTTTAAGCACTATTTCAGCTTGGTTTGTGCCAAGAAATTCAACGAAGTTACCCAAGGTTTTTTTGGAGCGGTCAAATAATTCTTTGCTAAAGGCTTCTTCTGCACGTTGTTTGTACTCATCAAGGCTTTCTGTGATGCCTTCCCATCCAGCTTTATAGTTCTTTAAGACCGCAGGAGTCACAGCCTCATTGAGCGCCTTTGCAAGGACTCTGAACCGTTCAGGTGGGGGCAGTTTATTAAATTCCTCGGTGGTCATTCGGATTTGATTACTTAGAATCTGAAACATGGGCGTATCGGCGGCACTGGCTGCACCACTTAGAAGCTGTCTCATATCTCGAGCGGCGATTTCCATGTTTGGGAAAGCAGGTTTACCACCTATGGCTTTTGCTGCACCAACTGCTTTTATGGTTAAGTCTTGGATTTCTTTCAGAGTTGCCCCTGCCTGCCCTGCCGGTCCAACTGATGCCTTAAAAACTTGCATTAAATCTTGGGTTGTACCTGGTGCGCCAAGACTCATGTCCCGCAAGTCTTGATAGATTTTCTTTGCTTCTGTCAAGGATGCAGTAAATTCTTCGGAACTGTCCAGCGCCTTACCAGTAATCTTGCTTCGGAATTCATAGACGCTCGCTAAGGTCGCTGCAATGGCGCTGATGTCACTCTCTTTAGTGATATTCAAATCAAAACCGCTTTTGACTATGGCAGCCATTCCTGCTGCTGCACCGACTGATGCAGCGCCAAGCCCATACATCAAGCCTTGACTGATCCCAAGGCTCGAGTTCATACCATCAAAAAACCGTCCAGCCCCTCGAGCGCCACCGCCAAGATCATGAAGCTGCTTACCCAAGAACTGCGTGTTACCACCTAAGCCCCTGAGTGAATTGCCCAAACCTCGAGTCCCTCCGCCCAACCCACTCAAAACTTGTCCAAAGCCCCGCATGGTTGGCATGGCTTTCCGAACTCCAATACTCTCGAGTTCGCCAATGCTTAAATAGCGTCCTCTCGAGTGCCGCCAACGCCCTGCTTTATCCTGGAATGCACCAAGACTGGTCTTAGCTGTTTGAAAGGCTTCAGCTTGTTTTAGGGCAGTTTGGCGAATGCGCTCTTGGTACATTTGATGCAAACGCATGGGGTTTAGCGTACCGAGCATACTCTTACTGTTCTCAGCCCCCCATGCTCGAGCCGAATCACCAAGCCCAGACAGCATCGGATGGAAACCCTGCAAGCGTTGGTACAAGCCTTGTAAAACACGGTTGGATGTACCAAGCCCAGACAAGCGTTGTCGCAAGCCTGCCACGCCTCGGCTCGAGGTATTGGCTTGCTGACCGAGCTTGGCAGCATTGGCGGCTGCACCAAGAAGCCCAGTGGCTGCGTTACCGCCTCCACTGGCATTGATGTGAACTCCTAAGCTGTATGGTGTGGTCATCTTATTAAATTCCTTTCGGAGTGCGCTTCATGGTTTCGGCAATTACCGCAAAGCAATCTTTGAGTTCTTGGGTTTCCGCATTGGGATTTTGTTTCATCCACAGTGAGAAATTCTCCAATACTGATTTGTTTGTTTGGGCTTTGGCGTATAACTCCCAACAGTCTTTTTGTTGTTGGATGCAATCTTGTTTCTTTGCGCCTTCGGGAAGCTGGTTTGCTTTTAATCCAAGTTCCTTAAGCCTTGTCAGACATGAGTTACTTAATTTGTTTAGCTGCCATTGGTAAAGTTGAATCTCACCAATGAGAACCAATTTAAGCGGCAATTTCAACATGGTTACTCCTTTCTTGCTTTATGGCGTGTGCTAACGAACTTCTTGCCAGCACGAATAAATGCAGTCACACTCGACTGAGGGACACGCCAGCCGCTTGAGCCGATTTTGAACGCACCTGTTAGCTGCCCGTTCCGACACAGGCGCTTTACGCTGTCAGGATTTAACTTGCCTAGTAGCTTTCCAGCTTCCTCGAGCGTTAAAAGGCGTTCCTCGGGTGGGTACTCGGTTTGTTTTGGTTTGATTCCATGTCGAAAACGAAAGCCTTTCATGCTATTTCCTCCTTTCATTTTTTAGTCTGGCAAGACTGGTTTTTTATTTCTGCCAATCCTGCCAGTGAGTACGGGTTAGATTTTCCTAGGTAGTCGGGACTGGCTGTGTGATCTGCTCGAGCAGGCTCAAGTAGCTGTGCAGCTCAGGCTTTGTTGCTTTGGTTTTTGCGTACAGTAGACTCAAAAACCCGTCGAGTTGAACAATCATTTTCTCCTCGTTATAAATCCGATCACGGTAAGCAATCAGTAAGTCATGCAAGAGGTTTCTGTATTCTCGAGCTTCCAAACCGACCTTAATTGGATTTAAGGTTTTTTGGCTGTTCTCGAGAAACAACAAGTTAGATTGTGTATGGCGAATCTTTTGCAAGATTGAACGCCGTTTGAACATCCAAACCACTTTTTCACGATGAACAAGGTAAATCAGCTTAGTTCTCAGAAAGAAACAGTACATATCGCTCCTCAAAATGCCTTTTCCCAATTGGGGCTAACGCCAAGGGATTTGGCAACTCGTGCAAGTTCAGTGATCGGAACAAGACGGCGTTTTCCTGTCTCGAGTTGAACGGTTTTCAAGCGGTTTTCATCGCACCAAAAACGAACGGTACGTTGGTTCAAACCAAGAATGTCAGCCGCCGTGGTGATGGTCACAAGCTGCGGTAGGGCTTCAAAGTTCATGATTTCACTTTGCCTTTGATGTACTCGAGGTAGGCATTCTCGAGTACATCGTTTGAATGGTTGCTCAGGTACTGGTTTAGGGCTTTGAGTTGGTCGGGCGTGAGGTCGTCAAGGCTTTTGAGTTTGCCAGTATGCCCGATAAGTGACGCTGCGAATTGTCGGGCTGTGGTTTGCTTGGCTGCCCGAATCACTGGGATGCTGTTCAGGCGTACCCATGCAAGGCTCGAGGGTTTCATGCTTGTACCTCGAGCAAGGTGCTAGACTTGTACAATCGAAAGAGGGATTTATGGCAACTTACGGAACGCTCTGCACACATTGCAAGTATTTTCTTAGGGCAAATCCAAAGGCGGTTTGTGAAGCATTCCCTGCTAGCATCCCTCGAGAAATTCTTTTTTCTGAGGTCAGCCATAAGCAGCCGTACCAAGGTGATAATGGGTTGCAATATGAACGTGCCACAGAAGAACAAATTCAAGACAGACTGCGTGAAGCTCAGGCTCGAAGAAAGAAACAAGTCTGAATTTTCGACACGGTTAAAGGTTGAATGGGATGCGACTTTCATGCTTGCACCATCCCATAGTGCTTTTTGTACAGTGCTTCGAGCGCTTCAATTTCTCGAGGGTCTGAAGTTACGAACCACCATCCCACATGGCTCACCACCAAGTCAGCCAGACTCGAGGGGAGTTTGTCCGTTCGGGCTGCTCGAGCAAACTTCTCGAGGTGTAAAGGTAAAGGCTTAGGGCGAAACTCAGGGGTGAGGTAAAGGGGTAGGGTCTGCTGTGCTGGTTGCTGCTTAATGGGTTTCAGTTTCTCGAGCAGCGCCAGCTTGTGCGCCTTGATGATTTCCAAAAGTTCAGGCTCGAGTGGAGCGGGTGCGCTGACTTTTAATCCACCATCTGATTTTACACCGAGGCTTACCCCTCGAGATTCAAGCAATACCTCAAGTGTCGCAAGGTCACACATCATAAATCACCTCTTTTTCAGTGGTGTAATTTGGTGCAATCGTTTCTATGTGTTCTGAGCGCTGTTCTTTGGGTTTGGTGTAATCTGGTGCAAGTTGGTGTAAGTCTTTATCTTCGCTTACACCAACTTGCACCAAGCCATCTTTCGCGGTGTAATTATTTAATTCGTCAGTGACGGCTTGAATGTCAGTTTGCACCAACTCCGCGCCCCTAGGGTTTGGTGCAATGGTGCAAACTTGGTAAACACCTCGGTGCGGGTTAGCCAATTCGCCACTTTTGACCATTGCCTCGAGTACCCTGTCGTATGTTCCACTTCGCTTAAAATCTTTGCGCCGTCCCATTCCATCGGGTTTACCGTTCAGAATCTCAAGGATGTCTGCTCGAGCGGCAAGCTCACCCCCGAGACCACTTACTGGGGTTGGTTTGTTGCGCTCCCCAGCGTCACCAAGAAGCTCGAGTGTAAGTGTCTCCAGTTCGCCACTGCTCGAGTTTTGGAAGTGTAGTTTTGTCAAAAATGGATTGAAGTGCGCGGCGTTGCTCTTGTCCACTGACCACCGTGTGGTGCGTTCACCATTGACTTCTTCTTCCTCAAGCGCCACGGTACAACGCGCCCAAGCCCGTTTCTGCTGACTGCCTGCTGGTGTTGGTACACTCTGTCCTGCTTGCCGTGCGGCTTTGGTTGCATGGTCAATTACCAAGACCGCCGCCCCTGCTTTTCGGGCAGGGTTCAAGCCCATTCTCAGGGCAATGCTTACATCCTGCCCTGAGTTGCTATCACCCATCATGAACTGCCCTAAGCTGTCTACCACTACCACATCTATTCGATGCTGTTTGACCGTTTCGGCAATCATCGCGCCGTAAGTCTCTAGTCCAACCAAACCCGTTTCTTTTGGTTCGTTCGTGAACGGGTCAAGGTCTTGGCATTCGGGCGTTAATGGACTGAAATAGAAAAACTCAGGTGGTAAGCCCTCGAGTCCAACACCTCGGAAAGCTGCCCGAAACAGTGGTGCAGTCCAGTCCCAACCGCCATCAAGGTCAACATAGAGAATCCGTAACCGAGACTTGCTTGCGTTGAAAACACCAAAGGCAAGCCCACTACAGAGGTACGCGCACAAAATGGCAGCGTGTGCTGTTTTTGAAACGCCCGGCTGACCAAATAAAATCGTGCCAGCCGCTCGAGCTAAAAAACCAAGAATCAACCAAGGAATGGCGCGTACCTCTGGTGCATTTGTGCCATTAAAAACATTCAAGATTCGGGGCATTATCGCGCCTCTCGTAGCTTTGCCATTTTGCGCTGGTACTTTGCCAGTGGGTCAAAGCTGTGTTTTTGCTGTGGTTTATCGGGTGCGGGTCTATCCTCGAGCTTCCACGGGTTGCGAATGCCAGCCCGTAAGCTGGTTTGCACCGTGGCACGGACTCGGTGCGGCTCGAGTCCAGAAGCCAGTCCAGCGTCCTCGAGTTGGCTTCTAAAGGCTTCGGGGTCAACATCATGACCAGAAGCCAGTCCACCGACTTTGTACGCGGCTTTGGCTAGGTTTTCCTGCCGTGCGCCTTGCCCTGCTGGTGTACTCGAGACACCTTGGCACACCTTGGCAACATATGTCTCGAGCCTTGACCGAATATCACGCTTTGCATAAGGCTTTGGGTTGCTCTCGAGGTCGCCAGCCCACAAGTACACCGCTCCGTAGTGGCAAATGTGTCCGAGTTCAGGGAAGGCAATCACTGCACCAAAATCATCACGGGCGCGGTACGCGGTCACGGCTATGCCATCGGCAAGAAGATCAGGGGTTGCACTCGAGACAGCAAAGCCCGCCTTTTCAAGCTCGAGAATTGCACCGCGTAGCAAGTCGCGGTCAAAGTGGTGTGACATGCTGCACCACCTTTCTCTTTAGCGCTCGAGGTGATACAATTCTGGTGTCCTTAGTACCAACCCCCTCGAGTCCCGCGCTGAGCAAGGCGCGGGACATTATTTTGCACCTTGGGCGAGTTGCTTAGCTTCCCAGTTCTCGAGGGAATCAAGAGGGATACGGATAACGGGGCGTTTGCTTCCGGGGTTGCCAATTTTCAGACAAGGAAGCTCACCACTTTTGATGAGGTTATAAACAAAGTTTTGGTGTACATCCCAACGCTTGGCAACGTCCGAAACACCAAAGAAGGCTTTGGAATCTGTAACAATAGAATTATTCAACATGAAAAACCCCCAACGGATCACTCGAGCAATCAATGCTCAAGGTGAGAACACAGGACTAAAGCCAGTATTCTCAGACGTTTGGGGCGCAAGTGGTTTGTATTTGAGGGTAATACTCGAGTGGTGGAGAAAGTGCAGCCAAGTCAATAAAAAATGCTGTTCGGACAGAGATTCTAATTTTGCTCTGTTCGACCAGTAAAACAATAAACAGTTTTATAAAATCTGAGATAGCTAAAAGCAATTTATCCACGGCGATTTTTATCAGTACATCAATTTTGGATACCGGTACCTTACCCCAACCAAATCCAAGTAATTTCTTAATTTTTTGCCGCCATCCATGCCCAAGGGCTTGTTTGGCTTTTTTGTAAATTGCCTCAAGTTTTTGTTGTGGAGTTTGCTCAGTGCATATAGTCTCCAAACCGACACCAGGTAAAAGAGCCTTTAGGCGCTTTACGTTGTCTGAGTTTGAGAAAGTCCCCAAGATCACGCGAGCAGTATACCCCTTCTCGTTTATTTACACAACTTGATATGTCTTTTCTTTTCATAACGTCATGTCTTGAGGTGCGGAACAGATGCGGAACAGGTCAAGTGACTTGAGTGTAAATGCAGTGACAAGAATAAAAGACTCGAGCAGATTAAGCACGTCTCAGACAAACAATACAGTAGAAGAAGTGAAGTTAAGTTACATCAATAAATACGTCAATGACGAAATGGCATTCAGAAGGTCAGCGGTTCGAACCCGCTCAGCTCCACCAAATAGAAACCCGCTTAACGCGGGTTTTTTTGTTGCTCGCGGAGCTAGGTAGGGAAAACCGTTTGATTGGCAACCAGAAAACGTGTAGAACACGATGTATATCAAATTAAGTTTTCTTGTATATTACAGTGAATAAGGTCATACAAGATTACACTTACATTTGTGAAGTATAATAACATACAACTAAGCCGTGTATGACGCACTCTTGGCGCAATCTTTATTTTATGAGTAAAAACATGAGAATTAATCACTAGTAATTTGATTGCGTTTTGCATTTACCAAGGACGAATTACTTTATGCAGTACGAGATATATCTAACCCTAATTTTAACAAGAACCCGGTATTCTTTAAGATGCAATGCCTCCCCAGTTAATTTTTAAAGTTACATAGCCAGCTTCAATATGTGGGATAACTGGCAGTTCTAGAGCGTGTTTGAATTCGTGTAGAACTGTATTTCTAGACCAAATCCGCAAAAATCACGTCTTGCCAGCAATCATTTCTTTGCTACAATGCCCGTCAATCCCCTTCTAATTCTTGGTTGGACTTAAGTACTTGAAAAAATGCTGCTTTCTCGAAGTTAGAATACGATTTTTTGCGTCTGGGTCAAATTCAAACAGCCTCTACATCTCCTATTCGCCAAAATCCTAAGTAGATTTATATTTCTTGTCCAAATACTTTTTGAAGCATAAAATGCGTGTCTTCAACAGTTTCGCAGTGTGCAGAACTATCCAATTCTTTTTTCAATTGAAAAAGACGTTCTCTAAAATGTTGATTCTGCTGCGTAGTCATTCTTCCCAGTAAGTCTCTTTGTGGTGTAACTGGCAAATAGACTCGACCCTGTTGCCAAATTCCAATAAGGCGTATACGGAAGTAGTAATCAACCATTTCAGACACCATTGTACGAAGCGCACTGAAATCGTCAGCAGTACCATTCGTTGTAAATCTAGGAGAATAAGTTTGCAGTGCCATAACAGTTAAGGCAACACCAACTGGAGCTGAGTGACCTGTATCCGCAAAAGTCAAATCTCTCCATCGCTTTAAGTACCGCACCAGACGATGAAATTGTTGTGCCTCGATCCCCGTGTATGTATCTTTGATCAATTGAATAAATGCTCTTGGATCAGATAGTTGCCATTCTTGGTTTGACTGATCGGAATTTTGTTTTCCCTTTGCTAAATACAAGATATTCTTTCTCTTCCGATCTACTGCAATATCAACGTGATACGGTATCTCTTTTTTGCTGTCATAACGAACCGTTATACATGAACGTCGAATTTCAACTTTACGAAATCCAATTGTTAAGGCTCGTGCAACTTCAGTTTTGACTTCGCTTGGTGATGGCAAATGCAGGTAGCTTTCAAAGTCAAGAACAATTCCAACGTCTATGTCAAGCTCTTTTCCCTGTGAAATAGGTTTAATGCCAGTAAACATTGCATACGAACCTTGAGTGAAGTAATCAATAAGCTTGAACGCCCCGCGCTTTTCAAGACCATCTCTCAAGGATGTTATCAACTTATCGCGGCGGTCAAGCAAGATAGACCGCTCTTCATCACGCTTTATTGAGATTCGCTCATTGAAGGCTGCAAAGTATTTTTGAATCTCTGAACCTGTCATTTACAACTCCATTGCAAATACATGATGCCCTTGTTGCTTGTGATAGAGACTTTGCTTTGGAAAGTGCTGACGGTGAACTCGCCCAAATGCTACACAAATGCTAGCAGGCGCGGATAAAAACACATGAAGACGTTCCAAATTAGGATATTCTTGAGTTAAATCATTCAGTAAAAACAATAATTTTGCATGAAACTCTTTAACTGTTGCATCACTTGAAACAATATGCAGTTGTGGTGACGTGACCGACAAGCTAAATACAGGTAATTCCTGCATTATGGTTTTGTGAATACCATCATTGTCAATTATTGAACTGATTTCAACTTTCAAAACCGCTTCTCGATTCTCTGGAGCTACATATGGCTTTGAGACAATAAATTGTAAGGCTCGGTTAGCCGCATCGCTCCATGTCCATTTACCATCTTGATTCCGTTGGTATAAATCAATATCTCTGGCATCACCTAAAGCTCTTCCAAGTCCAACCAACAAGGGTATGGGCGCAAAAGCAAAAACAGAAAGATGTTGAGGTCGCATAACCGATAATCGTTGCTCTAGCCTTACGGAAATTTCTCTATAATTTGCAATCCAAAATTCAGAAGAAGTGTTTGAAAAATCCCTATCGTTCATTAAAAATATGGAACCATATTCTGACTTTGGATACCGATTTATACCGATTGCTTCACGGATCAGTGGATCAGACAGTTCTGTGACTTTAGTTTCACCGACAGGGGCAAAAAGCTGAATAACACCTGTAGCATGGCTATGTAAAATTCCCTGCTTAAAGCGCTCAACAAAGTCTTCATGTTCTTGTTTCATTTGTCGTAGCACTTCAACTGAATGCCCATCAATATCGTCTACATCAATTAACTTATGATGCTTCGGGCATAGCAGCATTAAATTTGTTATGTCTTTTGCCAACTGAGGAGACTGTATTGGGTCTCCTCGAGGTCCATCTGGTGAATCGGCAATGATATGTGCAAGATAGCCGTTTATCATGGCTTTTTCTGTTAGGTCATCTCGATAAAGGTATTCCGGGCAGCCTCGATACTGACAATTACCTGCTGATCGCATCCATAGCTGAATTGCTGTTTTTGCTGATAATTTTGTGTTTGACATTGCTACTCCTTGTACTTGAGTTCCTTGATATTCTGTGAGGTCACATCACCCTGCCATATTCGTAAGACTCTAATTCCTTGAATTGCAAAAAACAGAGGATTAGGCTCAGTTTGCTCACTTAATTTGTGTCTCCATGCTGACCAATCTTGGGTGGATGGTGTAGGGTCGGCTTCCGGATGAGTATGCCATTCTCCAAGGTAGACTCGAGTCTGCTGACTTTCCCGAAAAATCCGTTCAACTATTTTTTGATGGCTTGGAGAACGCCAGAAGTGCATACGAGAGCGAATATCATTGGGCTGAGGCGACGTAGCCAACTCCAAGAAAATCTCGAAAAGTCCTTCTTTAAGACTTCCTATCAAGACTCCACATGCTTCTTTATCTTTAGGTTTGTTTTGTCGGAATCGATCAAATGTAGCTAAAACGTCTGGAAGTAAAATTAGATAACCCCCATCGCTTTTTTCAAAAACCATATGTTGCTCAGTCATTTGATTGAAGCCCCATCCCTAAGCAGCATGGGCAATTCTTGACCCCAAATTCATTTCCCGAAAGTACAGTTTGTGGGGCGTGGATACGGTAACTGGTAGCATACCCTTGAGAAGTAAAATTGGTCGAATCACCCTTCCACGACATTGCCAATGTCTTTTTTTGCTTACCCAGTAATACCTCAAGTGCTAGACGAACTGCCAATTCAGCGGTTCGTGCGGCATCAAGGCTCGAGAATGGTGTAAATACACCACCACAACCATCAAGGTTCTGAAAGAAATCTTTAGGTTGTTTTGTGTAGTACGCAGCATAGGAAAGTCGGCAGTACAAAGGGGTTAAATCCTCGTCAAGATTTTTCGATGTTTGGGTTTGGGTATACAGACACTCTAAACATCCTTGTTGCTGCGGAAAGACCACAACAGCATGTCCACCAATACCCAAAGGTTCAAGCCAAGTGTAAAGTCCAGGTGAAAGTGATTTTGTATGATACAAACACTGGTTTAGTTCAAGTTCAACCATAGGTTCACCAGTTGCCGAAATGAGCAAGTCAAAACCTTCTAACTTCAGTGCTGCATTGCGAAAAGTCTTTGCAATTGGAATACATTCCAATTGAGGGAATCGTAGCTTCAAGTTTTTTCTAAGGGCTTGAACTGTTGGATGACCAAGATCATGGGCATTTAAGATGTGACGGTGTAAGTTGGTATGTTCAAATCGGTCAGGATCAATCAGTGTTAAATGCCCAACGCCACTCGAAGCCAGTAGTTCTGCTACTCGACTACCAACTGATCCACATCCAATCACCAAGACTCGTTTGTTAGCTAGATTGAGGTCGCCATTACCCCGAGGCAGTAAAAATTGACGGTCTAATCGATTTAAACTCAAGAAACGGGGGACTTGAGTATTGTTTATATCCAATGCTTCAATGCTTTTTCGCCCAACGAAATCGAGTCCAACTTGCGCCACAGTCCCGTTTCCTCGAGGAACAACAAACAGCATTGGTGCATATGGGTGCTGTTCTTGTAAGCGTCGAAGTTGACGACGTTGTTTAGAGTGAAGATGACCAAAGATAAACGAATTTAGCCTTTTGACTGTCCAGCATTCAGGCAAGGCAAGCATCACTTCAGGTGAAGGTGGCAGCTCGAGATGTACCAAGATCGCGCCGACAACTTTGGGTTGTACTCCAACGACTTTAGCGCCTAATGATAAAATGGGTTGTTCAGCATCAGCAAAGGCTTTGAGTTCTCTATTTTTTCCATGAGTATCGTAGATTGCAAGAATCTTATGAATTCCTCTGCGTGAATTGACCATCGAATAGACTTCTCTGCATTCTGTTGCCGCCTTGAGCCAATGTGGTACAAATTCTTCTAAAAAATCGTTGTGATTATCCCCAGTAATTCCTTGTCGGACAATATCAATGGCTTGAGTCACGCAATCTTTGAGGACAGCCAAAGGCTCATGCCGATCAAGTACCAGACCACTTCCTCGCTGATAGCAAATGGTTTGTGATACATGAGGAAGGCTATGCGGTAGC
>JAAFJQ010000125.1 GCA_013298185.1 Deinococcales bacterium | reverse complement strand
AACCAATTCTCGAGCCTGTTCAAGTTGTAGCCACTGAATGCACCACCACTGCACCCGCACAGACTGTACCATTCAAAGGCGTTGTGACGATCAATCGAACCACCCTGACGTACACCAGCCTCATTTTGGCATTGATTCCAGTGCAAATGACTTGCAAAGACCCCATGTTTAGCATGTTCGGTCGGCAAAATGGGGTGGCGGTCTTAAGAACAGGCAATGATTCTTTACCCTTAGTTGAAAATGGTACTCGTATCCTCAATACCATTATGGAACGCAATAAACCACCACTGAGCGAATGGGATGTACGAATCGTGCGTTAAACAGATGCAGCCGTGGCTGGAGTCTTGTTCTACCCAAGCAACCCAGCCAAGCGTTTCATACCTTCGTCTATTTCTTCAAAACCAAGGGCGCAAAACGGGAGGCGCAAAAAGGTATTTCCCGCTTCTGGGTTCACAAAAAATCCGCGTCCATCGGTTAAAGCTAAACCTGCACCCGAGGCTCGAGTGAGTAAATCCGCAATGCTCGAGCCTTGGGGCAAATTGACCGATAAGAAAAACCCACCGTCTGGCTCGAGAAAATCAGTTAAACCATTGTGGCGTAAAGCGCTTGCCATGCGCTCCAAGCGCGGGGCGTAGAGCGCACGCAGTCGCTCGAGTTGTGGTTCTAAATGTCCGCGTCGTAGAAATTCAAAAACCGTGGCTTGCCCCAAAAACGCCCCCGAGATATAGGTGTCGTTGGCAGCTTTTGCCAGTTTTGCCAACCAAGTCTTATCGCCAATCAGCGTTCCAACCCGTACACCGGGCGAGATTTGCTTGGTGTACGAACTCATTTGCATGGTGCGGCTTGGGTTTAAGTCAAATAAACTTGGGATGCTGCTGCCACGGTAGCGCAATGGGCGGTATGGTGCATCCTCGAGAATCATAAAGTTGTGCTGCTCTGCTAATTCTAGCACCGCTTGGCGCTTGGCAAGGCTCATGGTTGCACCGCTTGGATTTTGAAAATCGGCAATCAGATAAGCTAGGGTTGGTTTGTGTTCCAAAACAGCTGCTTTGAAGGCATCAAAGTTCACCCCATCTGGCTCGAGTGGCACAGGAATAATGTTCACACCATGACGCTTGAGCAAAGTAATTGTGCGGTCATAGGTCGGGGATTCAACCAGCACCGTCGCACCCTTCTCGAGGGTCAAGCCCAGTAAATCCACAAATGACAAACTGCCGTTACCAATCAGCACTTGGTCAGCACTTAGACCATGCTGTGAAGCCAGCAGTTCACGCAATGGCATAAACCCATAGCCCGTGCCGTAGCGCATGGCTTCCAGTGATAGTTTCGGGTCTTGCATCACGCTGCTGGCGCATTCTCGCACCAACTCGAGCGGGTAAGATTCATCAGCGGGAACGCCTCGGGTTAATTGAATCGGTTGCATACAGTTGGCATTGTAACAACCTGTAGCTGAGTTGTGGCATGGCTGACATAGACAGCTTCTCTCGAGTTAAACTACAGTCATGGATTATCGCATGTTAGGTCGTACAGGTTTTAACGTCTCGAGCATTTCTTTTGGGGCTTGGGCAATTGGTGGCACTTGGGGGCAAGTCCAAGACGAGGACAGCATGGGCGCACTGCACAAAGCCCTTGATATGGGTGTCAATTTCTTTGACACCGCCGATGTTTACGGCGATGGGCGCTCGGAGCGGTTAATCGCGCAGTTGCGTTCAGAGCGCTCTGAGCCTTTTTTTGTAACCACCAAAGCAGGGCGCAGATTGCCCAAGCAAACCGTGGAAGGTTACAGCAAAGAAAACCTCCATGCTTGGGTTAAACGCAGCTTGGACAACCTCAAACTCGAGACGATTGATTTGTTACAACTGCACTGCCCACCGACGGATTTGTACCGCTCGGATGCCGTTTTTACGATTTTGGATGAAATGAAATCCTTGGGCATGATTCGGCATTATGGAATTTCAGTTGAAACCGTTGAAGAAGCCATGCTTGGAATTCAGCATGAAGGTGTGCAGAGCGTGCAGATTATTTTTAATCTGTTCCGCCGTAAACCATCCGAAGTCTTTTTTGCCGAGGCTGCCAAACGCCAAGTTGGGATTCTGGCTCGAGTACCGCTTGCCAGTGGCTTGCTGACAGGCAAAATGAGCGCTGCCTCGAGTTTTTCCGCCGATGACCACCGTGCTTTTAACCGCAATGGCGAAGCCTTTGACAAAGGCGAAACCTTTTCGGGTGTGCCGTACAGCATTGGTCTTGAAGCAGTCGAGCGCCTTCGCCCGCTTGTGCCTGCTGGCTCGAGCTTAACCCAATTTGCTCTGCGCTGGATTGGCATGTTCAGTGAGGTGACATGCAGCATTCCGGGTGCAAAAAATGCGGTGCAAGCCGAGCAGAACTTTGCAGCCGCAGATTTAGCCCCACTCGAGCCAGATGTGATGCAAGCCACCCAAGCCATTTATGATGACCTGATTCGTGAGCATGTGCATGGGAGCTGGTGATTGGTATTATTGGGTGGAGCGGGGTTACGAGTTCTGATTGTTCTGATCAAGTTTTTGCTTTAAGTCTTGCCATTCGCTGCTGACCACACTAAACACCACTTGGTCACGGACACTGCCATCGGGTCGAATAAAATTCTGGCGCAGCACGGCTTCTTGGGTCATGCCAAGTTTAGCCATGCTTTTCAAGGAACGCTGATTTTCGGTGTCCACCACGAATTGTACTCGATTGACCCCTAAAACCTCAAAAGCTCGAGTCAGCAGCAGCAATTTGCTTTCACGGTTGGCTGGGCTGCCCCAAAAGGCTGGCATCAACAGCGTTCCCACCTCGAGAGAACGATGCTCTGGCTTCAAATTAAACAGCAATACCCGCCCTGCCACCGCACCTGACTCGAGCATCCGCACTGCCCAATTGACTCGGTTGGGACGACTGATTTGTTCCTCGAGATGGGTTTGAAATTCATTCAGATTGGTAAAGTGCTGCAAGCCTCCGCCAGTATAGGTGAGGGCTTGAGCTTCAAAATGCTCGAACATCGGCGCAGCGTGAAGGCTGGGCTGTAGTGGCTCGAGACAAACAAATTTTCCTTCAAGTGGCGGATTCTCGAGCCAAAAGTTCATGGGTTTAGTTTGACATACTTTGGCTCAATGAACTTTTTGAACTCGAGGAACGTATATTAGGTATGAGAAGTTTTTTATTTTTGGGTTTGAGTGTTTTAGGACTTGTCGCTGTGGCTTGTTTTCCGCAAAATACAGCTGAATACATTGCCACTGACCAAGACTTTGTGGGTTACAGCAAATGGACTTTTGTGGATAAAGTGACAGGCAATTCGGACGCGACCAAAGGGGCGCATTTATCAGAAAATCCAAATGCCAGCCGTACCATTTACATTAAAAACAACGCTGACCGTACCGATAAAGGTCAATTCCCAATAGGTACGACTTTGGTCAAACAAGTGACCGATAAAAACAACAATCTGCTAATGATGACTGCAATGGTCAAACGTGGTGGTGGTTTTAACAAAGAAGGCGGAGGTTGGGAATGGTTTGTGCTTGATCCCAAAACAGGCAGAATCGCTCTGGATGAAAAAGGCGCAGCCACCCGAGGCGCAATTGCCATGTGTAATCAGTGTCATGTCAACACCGAAGAGAATGATTTTGTCTTTACCCGATGAGGTGTTTACAAACGGCTTCTTGTGAGGTTTACAAATAGCTTCTTGTGAGGTTTACAGACGGCTTCTTGGGTCGAGTGCATCGCGCAGACCGTCGCCTAAGAAGTTGATGCTGAGACTGGTGAGGAGAATAAACAGACCGGGCCAGAAGACCGTAAATGGACTTTGGAAAATCGCTTCTTGTGCGCCTGAAAGCATGTTGCCCCAACTGGCGGTGGGTTCTTGAATCCCAAAGCCCAAGAAGCTCAGTGCGGCTTCGGAAACAATGTTATTGCCAACATCGAGCGTCACTTGAACAATGATTGGGGCAATTGCATTGGGCAGCAGGTGTTTAAGCATAATGCGCCAGTCGCTCGAGCCGATGGCTCTGGCAGCGTCGGTGAATTCGCGTTGGCGTAGGCTTAAGACCAAGCCACGGATGACTCGAGCTGTGCCGAGCCAACCAAACAAAACCAGCACAAAAATAATCAGCACAATCGAACGCGACTGCCCGAAAACACTGTCTAGTAACTTACCAAGCGGCACTTCAGGGTTGGCTAATAAACCAGATAAAATCAGCAAGAACGGAATGTTTGGTAAGCTCAGCATCACATCAATCAAGCGTGAAATGGCATTGTCAATGTCAATCATGATGGCTTTGTAAAAAGCATAATAAGCTGTGACAGCCGCCAAACCCCCACCGATTGCCCATGTCAGCACGGCTGCCGTGCCACTAAACGTAGCCGCAAACTGCCCTGTGATTTGTAGGAATAAAGCAATCAGCCCAGCCCAAACAAGCCAGCGCAAACCAGTGCGCCAGATAAAACTCGAGCCTTCGGCGTTCTGGCGTTCTTTCCATAAGGGGCTACCAGCACCCACCGATAACAACCACGGAATGCCACTGTAGTACCCTGCCAGCAAGCCCATGATCACACCAATAATGGCGGATAGAACAGCCACCACAATGCCCACCAACAACGAAACCCGCCCAGCGTGCAGCACCCTCGAGAAAACATCGCGTCCTAAACCATCGGTTCCCATCCAGTGAGCGCTCGAGGAAGGCGCATACAGGTTAGAAGCATCTATTTTGTCTGGCGCATAGGGCGCAATGATCGGTGCAAAAATGGCTACCAAAAGCAGCAATGCCAGCACCACCGCCGAGAACATCGCGGCGCGGTGCTTGGTGAAACGCCGCCAAGTTTTTGCATTAGAACTTTCGTCTTTTTTAATTTGAATTGCCGAAGTTGCTGTTGCCATTGAATTCACCCCTCGAGATCAGTTGTAACGAATGCGTGGATCAACCAAGGCGTAAGCCAAATCGGTCAATAAGTTAGCTGCCAATGTGACAATGCTAAGCATCATCAGAATCACCATGGCGACGTTGTAATCTTTTTTGACCACACTATCTAAAAGTGCCGTTCCCATACCGGGCCAGTTAAACACTGTTTCAGTCAGCACCGCCCCATTCAGGATTCCAGGGATAGATAAACCCACCAGCGTCACAATTGGAATCAGCGCGTTTCGCAGCGCATGTTTGTAAATCACAATTCGCTCTGCTAAGCCCTTGGCTCGTGCAGTTCTGACAAAGTCTTGGTTGATCACCTCGAGCAAACTGGCTCGCATAAACCGAGTCCAACCTGCAATTGAAATAATTGACAAAGCCACGGCTGGTAGAATCAGATGATGCAAGAAATCCAAGAACCACTTAAGCCACGAATCAAAAGTCACACGTTGTCCAAGCGCCTGCCCTTCGGATACATAATCATCCACCACCACAGCGGCTCGGGTGTTGGCAGGCAGAACAAATTCTTTAGGCAGATCGGTTTTGCTGGCTTCATCGTAAACCGCTACAGTAATGATGGTTTGCCCATCTCGAGCCTCGATTTTTTTGACTTGCCCAGTGGCAGTAAACTGCTCGGTGCTTTCAACGTACTGGGTCACACCTTCGGATTGCATACCGCCTGTGGGGAAAATCTTAAAAGTCACACCAAATAAAATCAGCATCATGATCCCGAGCCAAAACACCGGAATACTAAAACCAACAAACGATAAGAACGTGGTCACATAATCAAGCAAACTGTACTGCCGCACCGCCGCGTAAATCCCAACCGGAATGCCAATCAAAAGTGCAATGATAAAAGCCGTGCTGGACAAAGTCACGGTGTTACTCAGGCGCTGCTCAAAAACAAATTCAGTGGCTGGCACATAACCATTTTCTCTTGATAATCCAAAGTCAAGGCGCACCGCTCGGTTCAACCATTTGCCGTACTGCACATACCAAGGTTGATCCAAACCATATTCGCGCCGCAGGCGTTCAACATCGGCAGTGGTCATTTTTGGATTAGCAAGGCGCAACTCATCTATAAAATCGCCCGGTTGCAATTGAATCAAACCAAAAATAGCCATGGAAACAGCCAGCAGAATTGGAATCATGGCAATGATTCGCCGAGAGGCATAAAGAAACATAAGCCATTCTACCTATCTCGAGGCAACTTGTGTTGCAATTTTGCATCAGCTTGATTGAGCTGTCCTACCACAGTCCACAAAAGCAGCATCAAAACCAATCCCACCAAGGCTGCCAATGCCACAGATCGTTGGATAAACCAAACGGTCTTTGTTTGCAGTGGGTAAATGTTGTTCTGACGCAAGTACTTTTCATTGACCAAATACACACCGTTTTCCTCTCCCAAGAAGGCTTTAGGGTCGGTTATGATGTACTCGAGTGGGGCGCCAATCGGTGTGCCAAGTTCATCACCAAACATCGCAGCGTTCGGGTCGGGCATGATTCGTTGAATGGTTTTGGAGTCCTTGCTTAGCCAAGTGGCAAGTCCCCAACTCGAGAAACCAACCAAGACAGCAAGAACGGCGAGTCTGATGCTCCAAGTGCGAATCAACGTGGTTTGCAGCCATGTTTTTGGGTCTCGAGTCTGGGTCTTCATAAGCGTTCCTCCGCTCAAGTTTATTTATCACTGGCGAGAACCCGCAGGCTGATCGTCAGGTTGTCGCTGACACGGTTAATTTCCACGGCTGGGGCTTTGATACCAAAGTCAGAAAGTTTAATCGTGAATTTGGTCGAGAGCGCCACAATATTGCCTTTGATGTTCTGGGTTTGTTGGGCAAAGCCAGCGTCGGAATAGCGGACTCGAGCCGTGGTGACAATTGATTTGGTCATGCCACGCAGCGTCAGGTTGCCGCGCACTTCGTAGTTATCGGCGGTGGTGTTTTTGACGCTGGTGGTTTGGAAACGAATCTCGGGGAATTTCTCGAAGTTCATCCAATCGGCGCTTTTCATGTGTTGGTTGCGAAGCGTGTTGCCGGTGTCAATGCTCGAGCCGTCCACAATAATCAAGCCCGAACCTGTTTTGGCGGCTTTATCAAATTGAATTGTGCCACTGATTTTGTTGGTGATACCAGTGAAGCTCTCAAAATCGGTGTCGCTTTCGACGGTTAATGTGTTTGGACTTGCGCCATCATTGATGGTTGGAACAATCGAAAAAGCGGTATTGGCTGCCCAGACAGCACCAACGGCGAGGGTTGTAGAAACGAGGGCGGTTGCGAAGAATACTTTTTTCATGGTGAACTCCTTACGGGTTTTGTTGACGAGAAACTTCTCTTTGTTTGGCGAACCTTTCGGCATGACCAAGTAGGCGAAATCCTTTGAAGGTGCCAAATGCCCAACCTGCGGTGAGGATGATCCCAGCCACCCATGGGTATTGACCGAGTGCCGCACCCAAAAACGTGCTGCCGAACATCGAGCCGAGAAATCCTAAAGTGAGCGGCAAGTGACACGGGCAAATGGCAAACGAACCGATGACCCAGATGTGTCCGAGAAGCGTATGGCGTTGCTCGAGTTTGGACAATTGCTGGCTCGAGGGCAATTCACAACTGGCGTTTTGTTTCATGAATTCTCCTTTTGATTGGGGGCGTTGGCGTGGTATGGATGTTTGATGATTTGCATGACCGCTCCTTGAGAATTTACTTATTAGTAAGTAAGTTTGGTGATAAAAAAATTAGATGGTTGAAACGGTAGCCAAATAGCGCTGCACAGGTTCGTTGTAACGCTCCACATCATTCCAAGCTCGAGCCAGTAGCATTGCGCCTTCGTACAGGGCTAAGACTTGGGCAGCTTCGAGGTCTGGGCTACCACGAAAGGTCAATGTGCCATCGCGTCGCCCGAACTCGAGGGCATCGGACAACCAAGCTCGGCTGGTGTTAAAAAAGGCTTGTACCTCGAACCGCACGTCTTCGGACAGGCTTTCTGAATCACTGGCAAGCATGGCGCACAAGCACAAGGCACGGATTTGAACCAGTCCTGCATGGTACGCCATGTGTTTTTCCAAGCGCTCCAAGCCCGTTTTGGAAATGGTGTTGACATGGGCTGTGCCGTACCGAAAGTTCTGGTGGTAGCGCTTGACCATCTCGAGAATCAGGTTGTCTTTACTTGGGAAGTGGTAATGGATACCAGCTTTGGTAATGCCGAGTTGCTCAGAAATATCGGCGTAAGACATGGCGTTTAAGCCGCGTGTCTGAACCAATTCTTGGGCAATCTCGAGGATTTTTTCGGCACTGGTGCGTTCCATGTTTGAAACAATAACTTACCAGTAGGTCAGTTGTCAATCCCCTGATAATCTTAAATGCCATACCAAGACGTTTTCAGGTAAATTGCATCCAGCCAAAAAAAAAGCTAGATTGTAATCATGACCCAGATTCAAACCGTGTCCACTCGAGCCGAGCGCAAATTATGGATTGATTATCCATACCAAAAATACAAGAACCATCCGACGTGGGTGCCTCCAATGCTGATTCAAGAATGGGAGGACACCGACCCAAAGAAAAACCCTTTCTTTGACCATTCCGAAATCGAACTCTTCTTGGCACTCGAGCAGGGTAAGGTTGTGGGGCGTATCGCAGCGATTCTTGATAAGAGCTTTAACCAATACCGCAAGGAAAACAGTGTTTTATTCTCGAGCCTCGAAGCTGACAACGCCAGTGTCTTCAAGGCGCTGCTCGAGCGGGTTGAAACATGGGCAAGGCAACGCGGCGCGGATTGTGTCAAAGGTCCAAGTAAAATCGCTCAGAACGACATGCACGGCTTTTTGGTGGAAAACTTTGATGACCCACCCACGATTATGATGAACTACAACCCACCCGAATACGCTGCGTGGTCTGAAGCAGCCGGTTACGGCAAATACGAAGATACTTTTGCATGGAAAATGACCGTAGCCCAAGGCTTACCCGAGCGTGTGGCACGAATTGCCGAGCGGGTCAAAAAGAACCTCAAAGTGACGTTGCGCCCGATTAACTTCAAAAAACTCAACGAAGAAGTAGCCCACATTCGCAAAATCTACAACAGCGCTTGGAGTCGCAATTTGGCATTTGTGCCATGGACCGAAGACGAAATAGACCACCTCAAAAAACAACTTGGACAAGTCGCAGACCAACAAATCAGCTTTATGGCAGAAATAGACAATCAGCCTGTAGCCTTTAGTTTGGTGCTACCAGACCTCAACCAAGCCCTGCCCGGCACGGGTGGCAAACTGTTGCCATTTGGCATTTTTAAGCTCCAATTTTTTAAGTACACCCGAATGCGCCTGGTTGCCCTAGGCATCTTAGACGAATACCACGGGCGAGGCTTAGATGCCTTGCTGTATGCCGAGAGCTTCTGGCGCGGACAAAAAAAATATGCCAGTGGTGAATTTGGTTGGACACTCGAGTCCAACGACGGCATCAACAACGGCATGAAAGCCCTCGGAGCAATACCCTACAAGCGCTACCGAATTTATCAGAAGAAACTTTAAGCATGGATGGAGGAAAGCCATGAGTCGTCTCGAGGATGAAGCCGCCTTAAACGCCGCTTGGGCAATCTTAAAAGAACACCGAATCCCCGATGGGTTACTTGGGGTGTTTTACCTCGAGACACATCAAACCTTTGTGCTGCACTACGAAGAAGAAGGCTGTCCATACCAAGAATGGGTACGACTCGAGATAGAAAGCCTGTCTGAGTTGCCTGTGCCGCTGCTCGAAGAAGCCGCGCTGCGCCTCGCCAAACGCATGGCAATTACCAGACGAAGGTTCATTGACCCACGAAAGCATTTGCAAGCCTAAGGGTAGATCGAAATAGGCAAAACAACAATATCTGACCCGCCTGAATTTGGTGTACTCGAGAAACTACCGTAAGTTCCTCCTACAAGATAGGCATAATTTTCTGTACGCATGGCAACACCCGCCAAATCTTCTGAATTGGAAGTACCTAACTGCTTTGTCCACATCTTTGTGCCTCCAGAAGTATACTTGATTAGAAACACATCACGAAGAAGATTGCTCGCATTGGTGTTTCCATCTAAACCACCATCGGTTGTTCCTGCTACAAAGATGTTATCGCTTGAGTCTAAGACCACACCAGTCGCCGAGTCGGAGCCTGTCGTACCAAGCTGTCGCGTCCATTGTTTTACGCCAGCCGTATCATATTTTGCAACAGCCACATCCACACCCCCAACAGCAGTTCCGCCGTCAAAACTTCCAATACTTTGACCTACAACATAAGGATTTCCGAAGGAATCCAAGGCAATGGCGTTCGCAGAAGCGCTGCTGCCACCCGTTAACTGCTGTGACCACAAAAATGTACCAGACCCATCGTACTTGGCAGTATAAAAAGAACCTGCGATTGAACCTGCAACATACACTTTGCCATTGCTATCTACAACGACCCCTTTGGCTTCATCGGCTGCTACACCTCCATAACCAACAGACCATAACTTGTTGCCGTTGCTATCGTATTTTACTAAAAAGCCATCTGAGTCACCCGCATGTGTATAAGTGTCCAAGTCAGCATAGGCGTATCCAACAACATATGAATTCCCTGAAGCATCAACAGCCATACCATTGGAATAGATATTATCAGGGGTATTTGTGCCAAATTGACGAACCCAAGTCAGCCCACCTGAAGGGTCAAATTTAGCAACAAATACATTTGTGCCGAAAGAAAAAGGAGTATTGGTGGCAAAGTCACCACCCGTATAGCCAGTCACATAAATCTGACCTGTGGCATCAACACCAACCCCTGTGGCATTCTCCCCAGCGACTGTACCAAGGATGTATGACCACTGCTGTACACCAGCTGCATTCAGTTTAATCAATATAAGATCATCACTACCCTGACCACTCACACCAGCAAATCCATTGGCAGAAGTCCCAACAATGTACATGTTGTCATCAGAATCAATCGCAATACCGTTTCCAGATTGATTTAAATTTTCATAAAACTGCGAGGGTATGGAAAGTGCAGGCAAAGGCGGTAAAGTCGAAGGCAAAATAGCGGTGTTATAAGTCCAAACGCCTTCTCCGCATGAATTTCCGTCGTTATTGGTGTCTTGAACAGTCCAAGTTAATTTATCGCCTGTGACATACTCAAAACGCAATTCGCCAGCATCCACGGCTAAGTCTTGACCACATTTTGACTGATCCACCCGCAAACCAGTGGTGACCATGGTGTAATCGCGGGAATCATCATCCTCAGTAAACTTAAAATCGGTGGTGCCATTCAGTGTTCCCTTGGAAAAACGATTGGAATTACTTAAACCAAGTGGGGTATAGACCAAATTGCCTTTTCGGGCATAGCTGGTATTGACACCATCTTCGAGAATCTCAAAAGTAAAATCTTGATTGACTGTGTAGTTACCATTGGGCAATTTGCTGAGTTTAGTGGTTTGGCTCGAGGTCAACCATTCGGCTTCATTGTTGGCGTTGGTGTAAGCCAGTTTTAAGTTCGTGATGGTCACATCATAGCCACTGATCGGGTCGTTATCGGCTTGGTCAACGATTTTTACACTGCCAGTTAGAACAGCCGCGAAACCACGGTATGTAGTATTTGAGCAGTTAAAAGTGTAATTATAATTGGCTTGGATACCATCGCCGTCGGCATCTAAGCGCATGGGGCTATTGAGGGCAGGTCCACAATTTGTACCTGCCACTTGTGGGCGCATACTCGAGGGTAGTTGAGCGCCAGCGTTGCGTGGGTTGGGCAACATGCTTTGCAGGTAGACTTTTGCACCACTGATGTCGAGCGGAACACCCTTTAAGAACCGCACTGAACTGGCAATCATGTCATCGCTAAACTTTTGGATTTGGATTGCGACTTGTTGTGTAAATGGTTTTGGCGGTGGATTGGGAGGATTGCCACAACTTGCGA
>JAAFJQ010000124.1 GCA_013298185.1 Deinococcales bacterium | reverse complement strand
GGCGGCTTCTTCAATGGCTTGTTCTCGAGGGATTGAACCCGTGCTTCGCAAATCAAATGCCTCACTAATCAACCAGTCTTCAGCTCCACCACGCCGACTCCAGTGCATTTTCTCGAGTTCGACTTTCCCGTCCACCAAGTTCAAATCGAACCAAGCATCTTGGTCAGGGTCAAAAATTGGCTCGAGACTTGCCATCACAAGCGGGGAATGGGTGGTGGCAATGATTTGGATTTGCACATCATCTTGCATGATTTCTTTGACCACATTCAGCAATGACCCAAGAATGACACGTTGCCATTGTGGGTGAAGATGACACTCGAGTTCATCAATCAAAAGCACCATTTTTTTGCTCGGCTCGAGCTGACGAAGTTCTGCGGCTCGCAAATGCTCTTGCCAAGTCCAAACGAGCAGATATGCAATTGAAATAATGCGTTTGATGCCAGATGAAGCATGGGTCACAGGAACTTCCTGACCATATGGCATTTTCAGGGTTGGGATGTCACGGACATCATCTATGCTGACTCGAGTTGATTTTGCAACGATCAGTTTTTCATTTTCGTTTGGTGATAAAACTTCGAGGGCTTTTTCTAGTTGGTGTAGAGAATCACTTTTCTCGAGAAGCCACTGTGACCAATCTCGGATTAAGCCGTTACAAAGTATTTTTTTTATTTCAAACTCTCCGTTACCCTTTAATACTGAATGTGTTAAACCACCCCAAACAGCTTTGGCAGAAAACCCAAAAGTATCTCGAGTATGGTCATGAATCCCAAATTCTGAATCAGGACAAACATAAATAACTAAAGAATCAGGTTTTCTACTTGCATTGGAGAGGATAATTTCTTTTTGGTCTTGCCATTTTTGTATAGAAAAATTATAAACAAAAGACCATGGGGCTTCTGTAATATCTTCCCATGCCTTCATTGGTACAGTTGAATTTAATGTAAATTCTAGTTTTGTATTTTTTTTAGAAGGACGGACTTCCTGACCGTTTAACATTGTTTGATTTGAGTTTTGTAACCAATCCCCTGTTAAAGCAAACCATGCCACATCCAAAATAAAACTTTTCCCCAAACCATTATCTCCCGTAATGATATTGACTCGAGGACCAAACTCGAGTTCCATTTCAGGCGCAGGTCCCACATTTTTTAAGTGCAACTTCTCGAGCATGATGTCATTCTAAAACAAAAATCATGGGCTTAAACCCAAGCCGTCTCTAAACTGGTGACCAGCAGCTCATGATGAGGTTAAAGTTCAAAAGTAAACAGCCTGCAATTGTTTGTGTTTTTTATCACGAAAGTTTTTCTCGAGCCATCGAGGTGCTTAGCCTCATCAGGTTAGCTCCTTTCCTCTTTCCTCTATTCTGTTCTGAGCGAAGTCTTGGTATAATCCAAATGTGCAGCGATTAGAGGTTCACAACTTGGCTTTGATTGATTCACTCGAACTCGAGTTGAAGCATGGATTAAATGTTTTTACTGGCGAAACTGGCGCAGGTAAAAGCATCATCGTGGATGCGATTTGGTTGCTGACAGGCGCTCGGGCTGACACCGAACTGGTACGCCACGGCGCAGAAAGTCTGGTCGTGACAGGTTTTTGGGATGGCGTGATGCTCTCGCGGCGCATCTCAAACAGCGGACGCAGCGTGGCTCGAGTGGACGGCGAAGTGGTCAGCAACCGCGAACTGGCTGATGCCTCGGCAAAGATGGTCACCGTTCACTGGCAACACGCAGCTCAAGCCCTTTTAGACCCCAAGTACCACCGTGATTTCTTGGATTCTGCGCTGCCCGACAAAACCCTGCTCGAGGGGTACAAATGGGCGTTTACCTTGCACAATGATGCCAAAGCCCGACTCGAGCGCTTACAACAATCCGAGCGTGAACGCACCCGACGCATGGACTTATTGCTTTATCAGCTGCGCGAAATCGAAGAAGCTGGTATTGGCGAAAACGAAGAAGAACCACTTCGTCTCGAGCGAGAGCGTTTACTCAACGCCGAGCGAATCGCCACCGACACCAACCATGCACTCGAGGCACTGGACGAAGCCGAAATCAACGCCATTGGAATGCTTGGCGATGCCGTCAAATACTTAAGCAACGCTGGGCGTTTCGACCCTCGAGCCGCCCAGCTTGGCAGTGAATTGCGCGAAGCCTTATCGAGCGTTCAAGCCATTGCTGGTGAAGTGCGCGACCTCACAGAAAATGCCTCGGCAGACCCCGAAGCGCTGGATGAGGTTGAAAGCCGCCTCGCCATGCTCGAGAAACTTAAAAACAAGTACGGTGCAAGTCTGACCGATGTGCTGGCTTACGCGGCTGGGTTGCGCCTCGAGGTGAACGAACTCGAGCAAGCTGCCACAGATGCAGCCGATTTAGAGCAGAATCTAAGCGAATTGCAGCACAACCTCGAGCAGAAAGCTGTTCAGCTCAGTGCGGCACGCCAAGCCACAGCCGTTAAAATAGCCCCGCAACTCGAAGCGGTGATTCAAAACCTTGGAATGCCCAAAGCCAGACTCGAGTTTTTGCTACTGCCAACCGAGAACACGATTCATGGCGCGGAAAGCATCGAGATTCGCTTTACGGCAAACAGCGGCGAGGACTTGGGCGACCTGAGCAAAATCGCCTCGGGAGGCGAACTCAGCCGCGTGATGCTGGCGCTTTCCACGGTGCTAGGCGCAAACACACCCACCGTCATCTTTGACGAAGTAGACGCTGGTATTGGCGGACAAGCCGCCTTGGCAGTAGCCGAGCAACTGCATCAATTGGCGCAATCGCATCAGGTGCTGGTGGTCACGCACCTGGCTCAAATTGCAGCCAAAGCCGAGCATCATTACAAAGTTGAGAAATTCGAGCAGAACGGACGCACCGTCACTCGAGTTCGCCTGCTTGACCAAAATGCTCGAGTGGCAGAACTGGCGCGAATGCTCTCAGGCTCAGAATCCAGCACAGCCATGGCTCACGCTCGAGAATTGCTCGAGACACGATAAGCGTGAGATACGCTGACCCTACTTATTTTAATTGGAAATGTTTCACGTTGTTTGCTAAAACATTTCATGGAAGTACTTAAGACCAGGCATTGTATACTCTATGCCATGACAAAACCCGTTTCCATCGGCATTGACCTTGGCACAAGTGGTGTAAAAATCATTGCGCTTGACCCAACTGGATACAGCGTTGCCGAAAGCAGTGCGACCTATCCACTTTTGACCCCACAACCAGGTTGGACTGAACAAAACCCGCTCGATTGGGTGGCTGGTGTCAAACAAGGCTTAAGGGATTTAACCCGTCAGCTCGAGGGGAAATTCACACCAATTGCGATTGGTGTAGCTGGGCAGATGCACGGCGCGGTTTTTTTGGATGATCAATTCAATGTGATTCGCCCCGCCCCGCTTTGGAACGACCAGCGCACCAGTGCCGCTTGTGAGGAAATCGAAGCTGCCATTCCGCGTTTAGAACTGATTCAGCGCACTGGTAATCCTGCGGTGACTGGTTTTCAATTGCCGAAGTTGCTGTGGTTGCGTTCGGTTGAACCCGAAAACTTTGCTCGAGTACGCCATGTGCTGCTGCCCAAGGATTACCTGAATTTTGTGCTGACGGGTCAAATCGCGGCTGATCCTTCTGATGCCAGTGGGGTTGGGGCGCTGAACTTGGCTAAGCTCGAGTGGGATTTAGACATCTTGGGGGCGCTGAAACTGGATTCCAGTCTTTTTCCAAGTCTTCAACCTTCGCATAGTGTGGTTGGGCAGCTCAGCCA
Source organism: Deinococcales bacterium (assembly GCA_013298185.1). Classification (GTDB taxonomy): domain Bacteria; phylum Deinococcota; class Deinococci; order Deinococcales; family JAAFIG01; genus JAAFIG01. Next base: position 8,192 of record JAAFJQ010000124.1, on the reverse strand, counting down.
AGAGTGGGCGGAACTCACCGGTCTACCCCAAGGCATCCCTGTGGTGGCTGGGGCTGGGGATAACGCTGGGGCGCAAATTGGGCTTGGAGTCTCGAGCGCTAAGCCAAAGCTGGGCAGTGTCAGCCTTGGAACAAGTGGTGTGATTGTTGTGCCGCTCCCCGAAGCCAAAGCCGAACCACATGGTCGGGTGCATTTGTTTTGCCATGCCGATGGCGGGTATTTTTTCCTTGGTTGCACCTTAAGCGCGGCGGGCAGTTTGCAGTGGTTCAGGGATACTTTGGCTCAAGGTGTGCCATTTGATACCCTGATGCTCGAGGCAGCCGCCGTGCCGAGCGGCTCAGATGGGCTGACTTTTATGCCGTACTTGGCGGGCGAACGCAGCCCGCACCTCAATCCGCATTTGCGTGGCTCGTGGTTGGGTCTAAGTCTGGCACACACCCGTGGGCATATGACTCGAGCCATTTTGGAAGGCGTGGCGTTTAGTTTGCGCGAAACGCTCGAGGTAATGAACCCCATCGCCAAAGCCGAGCAGTTGCTTTCGGTTGGTGGTGGCACGCGATCAAATACTTGGCTTGGAATTATTGGCAATGCCTTGGGTTTGCCGCTCGAGAAACCAGCCCTCGAGGAAGGTCCAGCCAGAGGGGCAGCGATTCTTGGTTTGGTTGGCGCGGGTGTTTTCTCGAGTGTGGCACATGCCCTCGAGGTGACAGCACCAAGCGCTCAGCGCATTGAAATCGTGGCGGATTCGGGTTTAGAAGCGGCGTATCAGCAGTACAAAAAAGGCTTTGCGGCGGTGCAGGGTTTCTCGGGCTGATTTTCGCGGTAAACTGCACTTATGCCTATTCATATCCGAGGTCAAGCTGGTGATGTTGCCAAATACGTGTTGCTTCCGGGCGACCCCAATCGCGCCAAATTTGTAGCTGAAACTTTTCTCGAGAACGCGGTTTTGTACACCGAGCATCGCGGAATGCTGGGTTATACAGGCACATACAAGGGCATTCGGGTTTCGGTACAAACCACAATGATGGGTTGCCCAAGTGCCGCCATTACAGTGGAAGAACTCGCCATGCTTGGCGCGAAACTGGTGATTCGCATTGGTACATGCGGCGGTACAAGCCCCAACCTCCAGCCCGCCGATTTGGTGATTGCCCAAGCTGCCTTAGCAAGGGACGGCACAACCCGCCAGTACCTTGGCGAAGGCAACCACACGCCAATTGCCGATTACCGCGTGGTGCGGGCGCTCGAGGTAGCAGCAGGTAATCATCCGCATCATGTCGGTCTGATTGCTTCCGACGATGGTTTTTATGCGGTCACACCCGAACAAGCACGGCATTTATACGACACCCGAGGGGTGCTTGGACTGGAGATGGAAGCCAGTGCGGTCTTTACCGTGGCGCGACTGCGCGGTTTAGAGAGCGGCGCAATTGTGGCGGTTTCCAATTACATTGGCGACGAAAGCCTTGTGCCGGATGATGTCCTCAAAACGGGTGTGCGGAACATGATTGAAACTGCCCTCGAGGCGATTGTGCTGCTCGAGGCAGAACAGCCTTTGTGATGTTGTTGCGCCAGGTGTAGTGGATGGGCGGGTATACTGTGCTGGTCGGTCATGACTGTTCGCAAAACGTTTTTGGGATTCTTAGAAAACATCTAAGACATCAGAGCCAGAAGCTCTAGGAGGCAAAATGAAACGAATTTTATCGGCAATCGGTTTGGTGGTGGCGTTATCAAGTGCAGCTTTAGCGCAAGATGTGCGCTCCTTGGGTTTGGGTGGGGCGCTTGTGCCGGGTGCGGGATTGTCGCCGTTTAATCCGGGCTACTTGACCTACACTGGAGATGGTCGTGGTGGTGGGTTGACCCTGCCTTTGGGTTTACTGAATTTTGTGCTGAATCCACAAATGAACGTCATTGATTTTTTATCGAACCGCACGCCGTACACCACCAATCCGCCAACCAAGGTCTTTAATTTCTTAGCTGCTTTTGATCAGATTACGCACCTGAATACTTTTATTTTGAACACCCCAACCCCGCCCGGTGAACTTTCAATTAATTTTAGTGCCACGGGGATTAGCTTATTCGATGTGACCAACAACCGTCCTGTGGCTTTGGATTTCTCGAGCGGTGGTGGTTTATTTGGTTCGCCAAGTGCCACAAGTGGGGTTTCGCCTTTGTTCGCAGTTCCTTTTAGCATCGGACCAATTTCGATTAAAATGGGTGTTTTTGCCAATGTCGCACCTGGAGCGCCGCGCATTGACCAAGCCTTGGTGACTGATATTGCCGATGGAAATTTAAGTGCGGCTTACCCAAATGCAATCAGCTTAAATGCCCAAGGTGCGGCTGGTATTTCCTTGGATGTGGCATTTAACACGCCTTTGGATGTACCTGGGGCAAAACTCTTTCTTGGCGCTCGAGCCAGTGGTTTTTTTGGTTTGGCTTATGCCGACGCGAGGGCAATCATCAACCTTAAACCAGGTGCAGACCCAGCCTTGACCAGTGCCAAAATTGGTTATGAATACTCGTATTTCACTTCGGGTTTGATTGGTTCTGGAATTGGTTTTGGCGTCGCAGGTGATTTTGGGATTGCGGCTGATTTGACAGGCGCTACCCTTGGTCTGCCTGAACTCGAGAAATTCACAGTTGGTTTGGGGATCATTGGTTTGGTTGAAGCCAGCACTTGGAGCGGTACAGAAACCCGCACGGTCTTTAATCCCGATACAAGTGTTTCTACCACCACCACCAACCCCAATGCTTCTCGGGGTGGGGTGAGTTTTAATCCGCTTTTTACTGCCAATGTGGCGGGTACGTTTAGCTTAGCCGGTGGCTTTCGGATTCTGGCACTTTTGGATGGGCAACTCGGGCGCGGCAGTTTTAATTTGCACCTTGGAGTTGAAGGTCAATGGACACTGTTTGTGCTGCGGGCTGGAGTTGGCTTAGAGAACGGGCGTTTGCGCTTTGGTCTTGGTGGCGGCATTGAATTTAGCCCAGGTTTGGGTTTGGATTTGGCACTGACCGCGCATCCCACCCCAATTGTTGGTGGGACTTCATGGGGCATTGCTGCTGCTTTGCGCTTGGGATTTTAAGGAGAGTCTGCCATGAAAAAATTATTGCTTATTCCTGCGCTTGCCATGCTTTTTGGGGCTTGCAGCACTGCTACCTTAATCAACATCAATGTGGATGGTGACAGCTTTTTAGCAACCGATAAACGCGCACCGCCGCCTTTGATTGTCTTAAATGGTCAAAGTTATAACTCGGATATTCCTGATGGTGGTTTGACTGTGCCGCTTCCTAACCTGAGTTTTTTGACCAAAATTGCCTTAAAAATCAATGTTGGTGTTGTCTCGAGTGCTGCTGGAGCAATCAATGGCACGATTCAATTGTTTGTTGCGCCAAGCAGCGGAGCATTGTTTGACCCTGCCAATAAAGTACCAACAGGTGCAAACTGCACAGGCGATTTACCCGTGGATGGCACAAATCCAGTCGGTGTTGACCTGAGCTTAAGTGCCACCAGCCCAGCCCCATGCAGTGCTGCTTTTACCCGAGTGCAATCAGGGCAATTTAGAATTGGCGCTCGAGTTGCTTTTGCTGTGACAGCCAATTCTACCGTGACGATCACACTGAATAACTTAGATGTGGGTGTTTCGGGTTATCCAGTACAAATTATTAAGTAAAGTGCTTAAAGTGGGGGTACGCCCCCACTTTTTTATTTTATTTCTCGAGTAGACTGGTTTTATGCTCAACAAAAGAAACCTCGAGTTCATGCTTTATGAACTTTTCGATGCCACCCGTTTGCTCAGCCGCTCTCGTTTTTCCGATCATGACAAAAGTGTTTTTGATGGTGTTCTCGAGGTGGCGCTCGAACTGGCTAAAAAAGAATTTGCGCCGCATAACCGCAAAGCTGATCTTGAAGAGCCGCATCTCGAGAACGGCGAAATTAAAATCATCCCAGAAGTCGGCGTGGCGCTGGCTAAACTGCGCGAAGCTGGTTTTTTCTCGGCTCATGCTGATTTTGACGATGGCGGAATGCAACTGCCGAACATCATCAACAACGCTTGCCAAGCTGCGTTTTTAGCAGCCAACTGCGGCACAACAGGTTATGCCTTTTTAACGGTTGGTGCGGGGAATTTAATCTCGAGTTTCGGAACACCAGCTCAAAAAGAAACATACTGGAAGAAAATGCTGGCGGGGCAGTGGTTTGGAACAATGTGCTTATCTGAGCCACACGCTGGCAGCAGCTTAGCCGATATTTACAGCCGAGCCACACCGCACGTCGACGGCACGTATCGTATCAAAGGAAGCAAAATGTGGATTTCGGCAGGCGACCATGAACTTGCTGAAAACATTGTGCATATGGTGCTGGCAAAACTGCCCGATGCTCCAGCTGGGGTCAAAGGCATCAGCTTATTTATTGTTCCCAAAAGAAGGCTCGAGAACGGGCAACTGGTTTCCAATGATGTCAGCTTGGCGGGCTTAAATCACAAAATGGGCTACCGAGGCACAACCAATGCGCTCTTGTCCTTAGGCGAACGCGATGATTGCCACGGCGAACTGGTCGGCGAACCACACAAAGGCTTAGCCTACATGTTCCAAATGATGAACGAAGCCCGCATTGGTGTGGGCATGGGCGGGGCTGCGCTGGCTTGCGCGGGTTACGAGTACAGCCTTGGGTACGCCCTCGAGCGCCGCCAAGGTCGGGCGATAACCAGCAAAGACCCAAGTGCGCCACAAGTGCGAATCATTGAACACACCGATGTCAAACGAATGCTGCTGGCACAAAAAGCCCTATCCGAAGGTGCGCTGGCACTGTGCTTATACGCTTCAATGCTCGTAGACGAACACCAAACCCACCCCGACCAACTCGAGCGTCAAAATGCCCACACCCTGCTCGAGTTACTAACCCCAATTGTCAAAGCATGGAGTACGCATTATGGACTCGAAGCCAATTACCATGCGATTCAAATTTTGGGTGGTTACGGTTACACCCGCGAGTACCCTGTCGAACAGATTTACCGCGATAACCGTTTGAACCCAATTCACGAAGGCACAAATGGCATCCAAGCCCTTGATTTGCTTGGACGCAAAATCCCAATGCTGGACGGCGCTGGCTTAAAATTACTTGCCAGTCAGATTCAAAAAAGCATTTTGGAAGCTCGAGCTGCTAACCTCTTTGAACTACCCGATGCTCTTGAACACGCCCTCGAGGTGGTACAACAAACCACCATCGCCCTGATGAGCGCCAAAGACCCCGAGTTGCGCTTGTCAAACGCTTGGCATTACCTCGAGATGCTTGGACATACGGTTGTGGCATGGTTGTGGTTACAACAAGCCAGCAAAGCCCATCAAGCCTTGCAAATCAATTTGACCACCAGAGAAACCGAGTTCTACAACGGTAAACTCCAAGCTGCCAAGTACTTTTTTCATTACGAACTGCCCAATGTGGTGGTCTGGAGTAAGCTGCTCTCGAGCTTGGATACAACTTTGGTGGACATGAACGAGAACTGGTTCTAAGTATTTCAAGCATAAGGTCATTCTGCTCATCTGATTTACACTCATTCGTGTATGCTTGGCGGCTGTTGCGAGCCTTTCATCAGGACGGTCGCTTGCACTCGAGATAGCATTCATTCATTCCCAGCCTCTCGTCCTGAATCCCCGAGGTTTCGTGGTTATTAGGACAACAACATGTCATTTGAAAAATTTGCCTTACACGGCTCGCTCTTGCGTGCCATCAAAGACGCTGGTTACGAAACCCCCACTGATATTCAAGAAAAGGCCCTTCCCCCTGCGCTCGAGGGTCGGGATGTGCTTGGTTGCGCCATGACTGGTAGTGGCAAGACAGCCGCGTTCGTTTTGCCAATTCTCGAGCGTTTGTTTAAGAAGTCTCGAGGTGTGACCAGAGCTTTGATTCTCTGTCCAACGCGGGAACTCGCCATGCAGATTCATGAAACCATTCTCGAGCTTGGTAAGTACGCCCCAGTCAAAAGTGCCACGGTCTTTGGTGGTGTCCCGATGAAAGGACAAGTCCAAGCCTTTGAGCGAGGTGTGGATATTCTGATTGCCACGCCGGGGCGTTTGATGGATCACTTTCAGTACAATTACGCCAAGCTGAACAGCCTCGAGGTCTTGGTTTTTGATGAGGCTGACCGAATGCTCGATATGGGGTTTTTGCCAAGCATTAAAAAAATCTTACAGCATATTCCAAAGCCTCAACAAACCCTGTTTTTCTCGGCGACCATGCCAAGTCAAATTGGGCAACTCGCCAAGGATTTGCTGAATCGCCCGATTACCTTGAACGTCGAGCGCCAAGCCAAACCTGCCACGGGCATCACGCAAAGTTCATACCCAGTGCCGCAAAGCCTGAAGCCTGCGCTGCTGCTCGAGTTACTGGCGCAAAACCCAATTGAAAGTGCGATTGTTTTCACCCGCACCAAGCACCGCGCCAATGGGTTGCAGAAGTATCTTGCTAGTTACGGCGTGAACTGCGAACGGATTCATGGCAACCGCAGCCAAGCTCAGCGCACCGAAGCCCTCAAAGGCTTTAAGTCGGGCAAATACCGTGTTTTGGTTGCCACCGATATTGCTGCTCGAGGCATTGATGTCCAAGACCTCGAGTATGTGATTAACTTCGATGTGCCAGCCATCCCCGAGGATTACATTCACCGTGTTGGGCGAACTGCCCGAGCCGAACGCACAGGCGAAGCGCTGACTTTTTTTAGCAAAGAAGAAGAAGGGCAATTGTTTGACATTGAAAGAGCCATTGGCTTAAAACTGCCTCGAGAATGGGTGGATGGCTTTAATTACAAAGCGGTTGGCGAAAAGATGACCGTGGATAGAGGCGACACCCGCCAAGGTGACCCGCGCCGCAATGCGCCAAGGCGCTCACCGCAAATGGCTCGAGGACAGGGAACTCAGCCTGCTCGAGGACAGGGAACTCAGCCTGCTCGAGGCAATGCCCAAACCGCTCGAGGGTCAGCACCGCAAGCCGCTCGAGATCAAGCACAACCCGCTCGAGAATACGCACCTCGAAGCGACGGGCAAACTGCACGCCATGAACATGCTCGTCCCTCGAGTTTTCGGCGTGGTGGGTCAAGCCGAGGTCGGAGCAGTAGCAGGTAAAGACATCCGTGTCGGTTTTTCGTGACTTTTTACCCAGTCGTGCCGTATACTCGAGATTATGATCGAGCCGAGTATCGCCTTGTATGGTGAATCGTTTAATAAAGTCAACACATCTTTGGACGAAATGCTGAATAAAGCCCATGTGCGTTACGCCATGCTGGTGGATCGCAAGGGTTTTGTCTTGGCGCATAAAGAAGCGCTGTGGGCGCCTAAACCACCAGCTTTGGATAGCATTGCCACGCTGATTGCAGGTAATGCTGCCGCGACCAGCGCCTTGGCTAAGCTGCTCGGTGAGCGTCGCTTTAATGAATTGGTGCATCAGGGTGAACGGATTGGTCTGTATGTCGAAGAGATTCAAACCGAAGCGCTTTTGGTGGTGATTTTTGATGAAACCGCACCAATTGGACGGGTTAAGCTCTATGCCAAAACCGCAATCAAAGACATTTCTGAAATCATCGAGAACCTCGAGCCTATGCCAGCCATGGACATGACACTGGGTTCAGATTTCGCCTCGAGTGCAGGAGCGCTCTTGGATGATCTTTTTAAGGGCAACTAAGATGAAGAACGTGAATATGGTGATGCTTAAAGTGATGCTGTGCAACGCGAATAAAGTGATGCTGTGCAACGCGAATAAGGTGATGCTGTGAGTACAATCAATTTTGCCGCTCGAGAGATCAATTGTAAAATTGTGTATTACGGTCCGGGGGTGGCGGGTAAAACCACAAACCTCAAATGGATTTATCAACAAGTACCAGATACCGTCAAAGGCGAAATGGTCTCGCTTGCCACCGAAGACGAACGCACTTTGTTCTTTGATTTTTTACCAATTGACCTTGGCACAGTCCAAGGTTTCAAAACCCGTTTTCATTTGTACACCGTTCCCGGTCAAGTGTTTTATAATGCCAGCCGCAAACTGATTCTGCGTGGTGTGGATGGCATTATTTTTGTGGCAGACAGCGCCCCAAACCGCCTTCGTGCCAATGCCGAGAGCATGCGGAACTTGCGCGAAAACTTACAAGAATATAATTTAACTTTAGATGAAATCCCAATGGTGATTCAATTCAATAAACGCGACCTGCCCGATG
>JAAFJQ010000123.1 GCA_013298185.1 Deinococcales bacterium | reverse complement strand
CAAGTGCTTGCCTTGGTGGGTTTAAGCATCTTCGAGAAGCGCTACCCGCACCAGTTAAGCGGCGGTCAGCAACAGCGTGTCGCTTTGGCTCGAGCGCTTGCCCCGAATCCCAAATTGGTGCTGCTCGACGAGCCTTTCTCGAGCTTGGATGCTGGTCTGCGCGAAGCCACTCGAGGCGAAGTGCGCGAAATCCTGCGAAAAGCCTCTGCCACGGCGCTGCTGGTTACGCATGACCAAGAGGAAGCCATGACCTTTGCCGATCAACTGCTGGTCATGCGCGATGGCAACCTCGAGCAAGCTGGTCGCCCTGAGAGCATTTACGCCACGCCACGCACCGCTTTTGTGGCAAGTTTTCTGGGCAAAACCAATTTGCTGCCTGCTCGAATTCAAGATGGTGTGGCGGAAACCAGCCTTGGGCGTTTCCCTTTTGCCATGCCCAATGGGAATACCATGCTCTCGATCCGCCCAGAGGATTTGCGTTTCGCCCAAGTTGGTGTGCAGGGCGAGATTATCACAAGGGATTTCAAAGGGCATGACATTACTTTTACCGTGAGAACCCAATCTGGTTTGATTCTGGTGCAAACCCCCGCTCCAAATGAAAAACGGGTTGGGGATGTGGTGCAAATCAGTCTCGAGGGTCAGCCTGTAGCCGTGCGCGGCAGTGTGTGACATCAAACTGACATCGGTGTGTACTGTACATCCATGACCAAGTACACGCCAATCAGTCATCCCGAAAGCCTCGAGGTGCAAACGCATTCGGCAGGAACTGTTTTTTACAAAGCTCAAAAAGGCTCATGGCTTGGTTTTGTATTGGCTTGGCTTTTTGCGGTTGGTTGGTATGTCTTTGTTTACTTTGAGGCTTCTTTTTCTGGTATTGCAAGTATCTTGACGCTGCTGATGTCGCTGTTTGGACTTATTCCACTGCTGATGGGTTTCGCCTTCTATTTGCAATGGCTACAAAATCAGTACCTCGAGCCAGCCGAACTTCATCTCAGTCGCTACCCAGCCACTCGAGGGCAACCATTACAAATCAGTTTTAAGCAGTCCCTGAAAGCACCACATCAAATTGCTAAGACTGGCTTGCTCAGATGGCGAATCACTTGTGCCGAAGTGACCCGCTTGGATACCGACGACGACCACAGCCTCAGTCACCACCTGCTCTGGCAACTCGAGCTGCCCGATCAAACCATTGGAATTGGTGAGCGTGCCTATGCAGCAACCACCATGCTGACCATCCCTGAAACCCTTCCCGCCACATTTGCACCGATTACAACTCAATTGCCGCCTCCCAATCGGTTTAGCCGTCAAAGCCAAACGCAGTGGCTCGAGTACCAAATTTGTGTACAGGTGACTGGTACGGGGATTCTCAGCCAAGAGAATCTGTTTGTGCTGTTGGTGCAATCAGCCGATTCTTGAATGATGCGTTGACCACGTTATCCGTAGGGGCGCAGCGCACTGCGCCCCTACTTGTTGTGAAAGCCTATAAAACCGTAAACTGGACACCATGCGAGTTTTTATCAATGAAATCGGTCAACACGCCGACCAAGAAGTCACGATTCAAGGTTGGCTTTCCGACAAAAGCGGCAAGGGCAAACTGCAATTCCTGAAACTGCGCGATGGCACGGGTTTTATTCAAGGTACAGTTTTTGTTTCCGATGTCTCCGAAGAAACTTTTGAACTGGCGAAACGCCTTCCCCAAGAGTGCAGCCTCGAGGTGACAGGTATTGTCCGCGCCGATGCTCGAGCGCCGAGTGGTTTTGAAATCTCGGTGCGTGAGATCAAAGTTGTGGCACTGCCCACCGAGGAATACCCAATCACCCCCAAGGAACACGGTACAGAATTTCTGCTTGACCATCGTCATTTGCATTTGCGGCACCGTAAGCCTTGGGCAGCCCTGCGCGTGCGTGACACGATCAAAGCCGCAATCAATGATTTTTTCCACTCGAGGGGCTTTATTCAGTTTGACTCACCTTTTTTTATGCCCACGGCGGTTGAAGGCACAACCAACCTCTTTGAAATCAGCTTATTCGACGAAGAAAAAGCCTACCTCAGCCAATCCGGTCAGTTGTATGCCGAAGCGGGCGCAATGGCACACGGCAAGGTCTACACCTTTGGTCCAACCTTTCGCGCCGAGAAAAGCAAAACCAGAAGGCACTTGCTCGAGTTTTGGATGATTGAACCCGAGGTTGCTTACAATGACTGGCAGGACAACATGCGCCTGCAAGAAGATTTTGTGTCTTACCTTGTTGGGCGAGCGCTCGAGGAACGCAAAACCGAACTCGAGATGCTCGAGCGCGATGTCTCAAAACTCGAGCCAAGCGCGGCGGGGAATTTCCCAAGAATTTCGTACACCGATGCGATTGACCTGATCGCCAAAGCCATTGCCGCAGGCAACTTGCCCGAGAATGTGCCAGCCGATACCCAACCCGTGGTTTGGGGTGATGATTTTGGAGCGCCACACGAAACCATTGTCGGAGCGCACTTTGACCGCCCTGTGATGATTCACAGTTACCCAGCAGCCATCAAAGCCTTTTACATGCAGCCACAAGCCCACGACCCGCGCTTGGCAGCTTGTAACGACATGATTGCCCCCGAAGGTTATGGCGAAATCATTGGAGGCTCAGAGCGCATCCACGATTATGATTTGCTCAAAAAGCGTATTCTCGAGCATGAACTGCCGCTCGAGCCATTTGATTGGTACTTGGATCTTCGCAAGTACGGCTCTGTGCCGCACAGTGGCTTTGGGCTTGGTTTGGAGCGCACCGTGGCATGGATTTGTGGTGTGCCGCACTTGCGCGAAGTGATTCCCTTCCCGCGAATGCTGACGCGGATGAAGCCTTAAATTAAACGCCAATAGATGCTCTTCGAGTTACCCAACCCGAGGAGTTCTTCGTTGACGAGGTTTGAGTAAAATATCAATTTCCCCAGGTGTATCTACTTGATTGTTAAACAATTCAGTTTGAGTTTTGCCAAGAACGGGACGGTCAATCCTAGAAATAGATTTATTTGGAAATACTTTTTCTAGAGTATCTATTGTTGTCTCAAGTGTGAAAGCTCGAGCATCAGTACGAATGACTAATTTGGCTCGGTCATGCAACAACGGAACAGACCCTAAAAACGTATCTTCAAGTAATTTCTGGTATTCTCCTTGATTGCCAAAGACACTTTGATGTTTTCCACCAGAAAATACAGGATGATTTGGTCCACCAAGCATCCAGCGTCGAATCCACTGGTCATAATTGTAATTAATAACTTTGTAGTAAGGAGGCGACGTTAGTAAAAGGTGATATGGCGCAAGAGGTTGAGTTTGAACTATATCAATTGTGCTATCGCCAAATATAGCTAGACTACTGGTTTTATGTGTCGGGTGTTCGTAAGCATAACGCCATTCAATTTTTGCTGATAAGAGTGCTATTGGGTCTTTATGTTTTACAGGCATATCATTTTTGCGCCACCAGTTTATAGAATAAGTCGGCGACATTGCTTTTGTTTGACGCATCTGATTAGAAAGAGAAGTGCTTTCCTTGCCATGTAAGTCCACGAGAATGATTGCCATAAGGGTTCTATCCACGGCGTTATTTTCCCAATCTAAAACTTTTTGAGCTGTTATCAGAAATTTTAAAACTGATGGGCAAAAACACCATTCAAAAAACTCTGGCAGTTCTGGGATTTGTGTTCGCGTAGCTTTCTTTCCAACTTCGTGAAGCCTTGCAAGTACGTCTTGTTTGGAAGCCATATTCATTTTTGTTTTGGCATAAATCCATGCAATTGGATTAATTTCCACTCCAGCAGAATTGCGACCCAGCATTGTCGCTGCTGCTAAAGTTGTGCCTCGACCCATAAAAGGATCAAGAACAGCTTGTCCTCTTTTTGTGTGTGTCTCAATGGTCTCGAGAGCAAACTGCATTGGAAACATGGCATACCAAGGACCTAGTTTCATCCATCGGAAATACTGTTTTTCGAGTAATTCCTGATCTGATCTCATGAACGTTTCTTTCCAAGATGCTCTCGGACAAGCGTATCAAACATTTTGTCGCCCATTTGCACAGGTATTGCTGCATGAGCATGAGCCGCCATAAGTGGTAACACAGCGTTAGGATAACGCATACTGATAAGCGCGTCCAATAGGTCAAGTGTATCTGCTAATCGAGGAAATTGATCCAACGATGCAGTTGTGCGATTTTTGTCTTCTTCGCGTAGCATTGGTGAAATTCCAACAATCATTGCACCTGTGTTGGTTTTGTAGAGAAAAGGACGACCATAATATGTGCTAATCCCATGAATGGTTTCAGGATCACCTCGAGCAATGTGCATACGAATATATTGGTTATCTAACAAAAAGACTTGCTGCGGATGAATTCGACCATGTAACCGCTCGAGCGGGTCAATGTCTGGATAGAAATCACTTGGACGGGTGTCATAATCATCTTGCTTATCAAAATCTCGTTTTTTTGGTGCGACATCAGCACCACGAGCCTCATCTAAATGAAGCCAATGGTCAAAGAACTGTCCACTCTTCTCGATACCAAGAACTAGCATGTCAGAACCAGTATGTTCTACCACTTCACGATTTATTCTTTGCAGTTCAAGTAATACACGCTCACTCAGCCAAGCTGCATGTCCAAAAATCGCCAATGGACCATCCAAGATAAATCCAGTTTTAACAAAAACCTGCCAAAAAGCTGAATCTTGTTCTGCTAGTTGCTCGATGTGTCTCAAGTAGTTCAGTAGCGTCAAATGCTCCATCAAACTACGAGCCTCCCCCATACTTTCGCCGTTGGTAGCGTTGTTATAGAAACGTTCATAAATGCGTAAATGATCTGTGGAATAAACAAGATAAGCGTTGCAGCCGCATTTACCAGTAGCAAAATTAGGTGATCGCAAATCATGATGGCAAATCTCACTACTCAGGGGGCAGCTAATTTCCCCTGTTGGTGGTTTCAACTTCAAGATAGCTTCATATGTTTCAAGCAATGATTCGCCACTCTGAATTGGAAACGTCTTTTCCAGTAAGTTATAAAAAGCATATCTGAATGAACTTCGAGAATCTGGAAAACCCTTGTGTACAACATTAGAACTTGGAAGCGCTCCTGTAGTAGCGTAGGCTTTTTCTATCTCTGCAAATGTCACAGGGTCAATACTTGGCGCATTGACTTCATGAGCTAGTTTTTCCATGTCAATCATGACGGTAGCAACACTCAAAAAGCCCGCATTCGCCCCCGGATACCCCGTTTGTACTTTGACCAAGCGGTTAGAGCCATCAATTGCAAAGACTTGGTTTGCGCTCCATGAATTGCGCGGAATCTCGAGCAAATTTGCGGGTAATTCTGCGATTTCTGATACTCGAATTTCGCAATTCTCGAGCATTTCCGTAATCAAGGGGTTCTTCTCAAAGTCTATTAGAACTTTGTGCTTGGCAAATTCACCCTCAAAAGGCATTATTTGCCTCCCTTAGTTGCGTCACTTACCGGAATGCTGAGTACAAATTTTTCGATTTGCACAGGATTGACATAAGGATTCGATAACGTCTTAACACGCAAAAAACCCCTGTCTTGAGCGCGAAGAATTGAATCTTCAAAATTTGCAAAATCATAGAATTTACGAAGCTCTTTGGTTTCATCTGTGTTGTTCAAGTGTGCAATAAACCAGTTTGCTGTGTTTTTCAGAATGTTGCGTTGAATAGAACTCACTTCTTGGGTAGCATAGACCAAACCAATACGGTATTTACTGCCTTCTTTGGCTGTACGAACCCATACATCTTTTAAATCTAAATTGCTGCTATTTGGCAACAGATTATGTGCTTCTTCAACGTAAACAAGAATATCGGGTGGGGTTTTCCCTGATGTGAAAATGGACTGATTGCCTTTGAAAATTGCCCACATGATACGTTTGGCAGCCGCATCGTTTAGTTGGGGATCACCGCCACTTTGGTCAACAATGACAAGTTTTCCATCGCTTAGGTCGTCATATACCTGTCCTGCAAAATCTTTGTCAACATTTGGTTCATGGTTTCTCTCGAGTTTGGCGACTGCTCTCGAGCCATTGATATATCTAAACATTTCTAATATACGCTCGAGTTTACTATCTGCCCAATTTTGACCACTGTTACTTCCAGTCAAATATTTGTCATTGAATGCAGTATATCCGCTTTTTTTATCAGCAATAAAGTCGGCGAGAATTTCAAAAGCAGATGCTAACTCTGCCCAGCTAAACTCTTCGGTTTTTTCAAAAATAGACGCAGCTAGTCTATATCGTACAAGGTCGCTCGAATTTTTCTGCGAATTCTTTCCTTTCGCAGTTTCTTCATCATCTTTTCCTTCTTTCATTATTTTTCTCAATTCTGCATTGAACAGATTCTTCAAGAATGAAGGTTTGACGTTCTTAAAATGAGGTGGCTGTTTCAAGCCTGCTTTTGATAATAGTGCTTGATATGCCAAAATTTGACGGCGATAGCGAATCTGAGTGCCGTTATCTTGAATATCACTTGGTACACTCAAATCAACTTCGAGGAAATTTTTTATATATTTTGCATCATCGTCCCCGAGTAGATCCCCGAGAATAATTTTTCCAACCTGAAGCATATCAAGAGCTGCTGCTACTTCCTCCTCATTGTCCCAGTTGGCTATTTGTCCGCCATAGGCATTGATTTGCAACAGTTTGCGGCTGGGATCATTATCTGGACGTGTCAACCCGTAAGTAACCACATCATCTACTGTTCGGTTATTCTCGAGGTATACATTCTTTAAAGCATTGGCAACAGCATCTCCGCTACCTTGAGTGTTTTCATTCGCGTACTCACCGTTGTAATCCATGATGAGCTGACCTACACGAATTGGTTTAATCGGGCTGTTGCGTAGGTTATAAATTGCTCGTGCAATAATTTTCGTTGTATTTGATTTACCAGTTCGACTCATGCCAAATAAAGCACTTCTTTGGGCAAGTAAATCCATTGGTGCAATAGAAACAGAAACAGTGTCAATACCTTGCATCGTTCTATTGGTACTCGCATAACGTACATGCCCTATTGGAACAGTGAAATTTCGTAATTCATGTTCTTCGGGGGATAAAGCAGGGTCGCGGTAGTTGACGATTGTGTGCAGTGCGCTGTCGGTTGGTTTGTACACTTTGAGACCTCGATTGGGGTAGAAGTTACTCAGATCTGTCCCAAAAGATAATTCTGTTGAGCCATCCGTTTTTCTTGTGAGGTAAAAAGTTCCAATAATTTCACAGCGTAATCCCGCATTGTTTAGTTCATTTTGAGTATAACCATCCATGATCTGTCTTTCATCCCAAAAATGAGTTCTTCCCGTTGCACGGCGGACAGCTTCGGCTCTGATAATCGTGTCCATGCTATCGGTTGGTAGCGGGGCAGAACCAAGAACTCTCAGCAATAAGACAGAACTGTCTTCTGCATCTGGATCGAAAGCTGTTTCTGGTCGAATACGAGAAGCTACCAAGTAACTTAAGTGTGGCACACCACCAACTAAGCCACGATGATGGTCATTGACATTGATTATCACCTCTCTGAAATCCATTTTTAGGGTTTCTCCAACATACTTGTCAGGTTGTATTAAGTTTAACAGAGGCTTGGAGTCACGTTTCTCTTGTTCTGCTTTTTTAGCGGCTTCTTTGTTGAGCAGGGCATTCATAGGTTCATGTGATTGAGTCATATTGCTTCCTTTGGTTGCTTTAGCATACTGTAAAGACTTATCGTTCTTGTTTACCACTACTACAAGTCAAGTTTTGTGGGCTTGTGGCGTATTGCCATTATTGAATTATGCCATATGGGTGTCGCATATTCGTCGCAATTGTTAAAATTTGCGTTTTAGACTTAGATAATATGCTTGTATATGAGATAGATTTAGAAAAGACAACTTAGGGGTTGTCTTGGCTTTATTACCGTGCTAAACTATGTAAATAATGTCTCCACTTATCCAAAATGGCAATTTGTCTGCTAGGATTCACATTGCTGATTGGTCAGGGTCTGTATTGCGGTTTGGAGGTCTTTATGATTCGCAATGAACGAGAATACAAAATCACTCGAGCCAACCGTCAGCGTTTTGCTGATGCACTCGCGGATTTTGATCGTAACCCACCACAAGGCGATGCCATTCTGATCAAAGCCCAACGTGATTCTCTGGTGGCGCAACTCGAGGATTTAACTGATGAAATGCTGGCATTTGAAGCGCTGAAAACCAATCAGCCGACGCTGCTGAATCTGGTTGAACTCGAGTCATTGCCAAAGCGTTTAATTCAAACCCGTGTTGCGGTTGGTTTAAGTCAAAAAAGTCTGGCATTAGCCCTTGGTGTCACCCCACAACAAGTTCAAAAGGACGAAGCAAGTGCGTATCAAAATGTGAGTTACGCAAAACTTTTACAAGTTGCTCGAGTTCTCGAGGCACACCGTAATTCATGAATGCCAGATTCTCGAGTCGAAAAGCAGTCTGTACTCCAAGGCTCGAGGTTGCATACCACACAATCAGGAGAAGCTCAGGTGGGTTAGACTGCTACTTGTGAAAGCCCTTACCCTGAAAGACTTGAAAGCCAGTGGTTATCGTCCGCGCAGCGTGCAACAAGAAGTGCGTGAGAACCTGATTCGTAAACTCCGCAACAAAGAAACCATTTTTCATGGAGTCATGGGCTATGAGGATACCGTCGTGCCTCAAGTGGTCAATGCTTTGCTGGCGCAACAAAACTTTATCCTGCTTGGTCTGCGAGGACAAGCCAAAAGCCGTATTTTGCGAGCCATCACCAATTTGCTGGATGATGAAATCCCATGTATTGCTGGTACGGAATTGCACGATGACCCAATGAATCCTGTCTCGAGCGAAGCCCGTAAAATCCTATCCGAGTTCGGCGATGATACCCCCATCGTCTGGATGCCGCGTGAAACCCGTTATGTTGAAAAACTCGCCACGCCCGATGTCACCGTTGCCGATATGATCGGCGATGTTGACCCCATCAAAGCGGCTCGTTTGGGGCAAAGCATGGGCAATGAACTGACTGTGCATTATGGGCTGCTGCCTCGAGCCAATCGCGGTATTTTCGCGGTCAACGAATTGGCAGACCTCTCGCCCAAGGTTCAAGTTGGTTTGTTTAACATCATGCAAGAAGGCGATGTGCAGATCAAAGGCTACCCGATTCGTTTGGAACTCGATGTGATGCTGGTCTTTAGCGCCAACCCCGAGGATTACACGGCTCGAGGCAAAATTGTCACACCACTGAAAGACCGCATTGGTTCAGAAATCCGTACCCACTACCCAAACAATGTGCATTTGGGCATGGAAATCACCCGTCAAGAGGCTTGGCTCGAGGATGGCGGTACAATCCGCGCTGCGATTCCAAGTTATATGGCAGAACTGGCTGAGGAAATTGCCTTCCAAGCCCGAGATGACAACCGCGTGGATAAGCAAAGCGGTGTCTCGCAGCGCTTGCCAATTAGTCTGCTCGAGTTGGTGGCGAGCAACGCCGAGCGCCGCGCAATTGTGGCAGGCGATGAAGCCGTGGCGCGTCCTGTGGATGTGTACGCTGGTTTGCCTGCGATTACTGGTAAGCTCGAACTCGAGTACGAAGGCGAAATGAAAGGCGCGGATAACATCGCCAAGGATATTATTCGCAAAGCGGCTGGCGCAGTCTACAGCCGCCGTGCAGGGCGCGAGAACACCGAGAATTTAGAAAAATGGTTTGAGGATGGCAACACCCTGAACATCCCACAACTCGGCGGAGCAGCCAATGCGCTCAAAGCTCTCGAGGCTGTGCCACAACTGCTCAAACTGGCTCGAGAATTGGCTGAAGGGTCTTCTGACGCGCATACCATTGCCGCCGCCGAATTTGTTTTAGAAGGCTTATACGGCAAAAAGAAAGTCTCGAGAAGCGAAGAGATGGGTTATGCGGCAGCCGAACCCGAGCAAGTGCGTGGGCGGGGCAAAGGCTGGAATTAGGGTTGGGCTATGAGCTTTGAGCTTTGAGCTATGGGCTTTGAGGTATTTTGTACTCGAGCTTGACTGAATGGGTTACTGCGGGAATTTCCAGCCTCGCAGTTGGTAATAGCGTTCTTTGGGTTCACCTGTGATTGGGTGAATCCCTTTTTTTGGTAAGTACCAGCCGTGAACAATGGCGAAAGAGGCGGCGAAAAATCCCAGAAGTACATAAAAACCTGTGCGTCCTGCAAGTGCTGAAACTCCAACCGCAAGGCTCGAGACAAGCAGGATTTTGGCAAGTCGGCGCAGTTTGGGGGTGTGTTCTTCAAAATGCCCAAAGTAGATGTTGCCAATGGCGAAGATGGTGTTGATGATAGCAATTTCAAACCAATAATCCATACAAGCCTCCTTAGGATTAGTATACCTAAATTATAATTTAGGTATACCTAAAAATCAAGAGATGATTGCTACCATACCTCGAGTGGCTTAGCTTTGACTAAGTCAGACAGCGCTTGGAAACACACGTCAGAGCTGCCACAATACAAGCATCACCAAGGGGGTGATGTGAATGAATTTGTCGTGCTTTGCACAAAACCTTAAACCTTGTTTTTCTTCGCTTGTTAAGCAAACCGCCGATGCTTTTGAGCTTCACATCACGGTTGCGCCGCTGCTTGGAACTGAACTCGAGCGGTTTAGGCAAGTCTGCCAACAACAAGGGCTAAAACCTTTGCAAATTGATTTTTCGACCGATCAACCAGTGCAAATCATGACTTGCTCGAGAATGACTGGGTCGTTGTCAAATGCGCTGCTCGAGGTCAACCGAATTCGGGATTTGCTCGAGGGTCATGGTTTTATGGTGACCCGTCGTAAACTCGAAGCTGCTCCTTGGAATTCGCATGTGCCTCAGGAACATGCGCCGAATAACCTGAGCGAATACTTTGAACACCATGCTAAGGTGCTGCTGCCAAAACACATGGGTTTGGCGCGACTCGAGCGAATTGCCAAATTGTATCAAGCCCACCTCTCGAGCAATGCCTTTAAGCTCTTGCCTGATGGCGCACAGCATTTTTTTATCACCCGCCGGTCTTATCAGGTGACTCGAGGACAAGCCCAAGGGTTTTTTGATGAGTTGGTTTACCATTTGAAATTGGCTGGTTTTCATGTGCTGGACACCATTGCCGAGTTCTGCGTGTTTGATTCTAACCTCGAGTTGGATGGTGTGTGGGGACAATGAAATTGTATGGCAAAATCCCGCATTTGTCTGGCTCGAGAACCGGTCGGGCAGATAAGCACATTGGTTTAGCGCCAGCCAAGCGTTTGCTTGTGCAATGCGGGGTAGCTGAACAAGTGCTGGTGCAAGAAAAACTCGATGGTTCAAATGTGATTGTGACTCGGCGCAATGGTGCTTTGCTGGCACTTGGGCGTGATGGCAAACCATGCGCCGATTCAATCAATCCGCTTCGGGTGGCATTCGCTGATTGGCTCTCGGAACAGGCAGCGCGTTTCAGGTGGTTAGCAGAATCCGAGCGCTTGGTTCTCGAATGGCTGGCAGTGGCGCATGGCACTCGTTATGCACTGCCGCATGAGCCTGTGGTGGCACTGGATTTTTTTGATGCTTTGGGCAAGCGCCTGACCCATGCTGCGATGCTCGAGGTAATTGCCCCTGCGGGTTTGCCTGTGCCGCATCTGCTGCATCAGGGCTTAGCATTACCGCTCGAGACGGCTTTGATACGTTTGGGCGAACATGGTTTTCATGGAGCGCTGGATTCTGCCGAAGGACTGGTGTATCGTCTCGAATCAAAACATCAGGTTTTATTACTAGCAAAATACGTGCGGCACAATAAACAAGCTGGTCTGTACTTAGCCGACCACACTGGACTCGAGGAGGTGCGAAACACATGGACGTAAAACCCAATCATGCACTGCTGGCTGGGGTGCTGCGCCGCGCCGTGCAGCACCCTCGAGCGGATGATTTGATTCTGCGAGGCAGTTTGCTGACCAATGCCCTGTGCGCCGAGGCTCGAGCCGCGCA
>JAAFJQ010000121.1:5640-11983 GCA_013298185.1 Deinococcales bacterium | reverse complement strand
CGTGTGCTCTTCCGATCTGCTGCATATGGCACCACCGAATCCATCGGCAACCTTTCGCCGTGAAGTCATGACCGTGATTTACATGGATGAAAACGCTCGAGTGGCGATGCCCAGCAATAAAAACCAAGAAAACGACCTTGCCCAGTGGTTGCCCGGCTTAAAACCAGGTGATTTGGCAGCCAGCCCAATCAATCCAGTCGTGTACTCGAGTTTGGCTTAGACTCTATCCATGAATCACGATATTCGCATGACTGCCAAGAAAATCTTGGCTCGGCTCGAGTTGGTATCAAACTTGGTGTACCGCCAACGCCAGCCGCTCGAGCCGCTTTTGTTTGAAAAACTGACCGATGAACTCGAGAAACCTCAACTCGAGGCTGAAGCACACGGCATTCCTATTCTGCCGCGTTCGTATTGGGGTGGGCAGAACATCAATTTTGTGCTGCGCGGGGCGTTTCAAGTGCCGAATCATTTTGACTTGGACGCGGCGATAGCCCTGTTCTTGCCACTTGGCGAGGCTGGGGAATTCAGTCATGCCGAAGCGCTGGTTTATGTGGATGGCAAACCTTTTGCCACCACCGACAGGCATCACCAAGAGATTCTGCTGACTCGAGAATTCACTTCTGGAACGGCTCATCGTTTGGTGCTGCACGGCTGGACTGGCACACTTGGCGCAATGGGTGGCGAATCTGGACGACAGATTTTCATGGGCGATTATGCCTTGGTGCAAATTGACCAACCCACCAGAGATTTTGTGGCACTGGCACGAACTGCACTGCAAACCGCGAATTTGCTCGAGGAAATCAATCCTGTTAAGAATTTGCTCTACAACGCCCTCGATGCGGCTTTTTTGTTGCTGGACACTCGAGAACCGTTTGATGGGTTTTATCAAACCGTTCCTCATGCCCTCGAGACGCTGAGAACGGCTGTTGCCAACTGTGGCGCTCCACTCGAGTTAGAGGTGATTGCGGCTGGTCATGCCCATATTGATGTGGCTTGGTTGTGGACGCTTGGGCAGACGCGGCAAAAACTGCGGCGTACTTTTTGGAATGTGCTGCGTTTGATGGAGCAGTTTCCAGAGTATAAATTCACCCAAAGTCAGCCGCAACTGTATCAATATGCACTCGAGGATGACCCAGCGCTATTCAAAACGATTAAGGAAAAAGTGCGTGAGGGGCGTTGGGAAATCATTGGTGGAATGTGGGTCGAAGCCGATTGCAACATCTCGGGCGGGGAGAGTTTAGCGCGGCAATTGATTCTTGGGCGCAAGTTTTTTCGTCAGCATTTTGGCGAAGGAACAGAATCGCCTGTGCTGTGGCTGCCAGATGTGTTTGGTTACGCTTGGAATTTACCGCAACTGATTAAACAAGCGGGTCTCGAGTATTTTTTTACCATCAAAATTGGTTGGAATCAGGTCAATCAATTGCCGTTTGATTCGTTCTGGTGGCAGGGTTTGGATGGCACAAAGGTACTGACGCATTTTAGCACCACACCCGACACCCCTTGGAGTGGCGAACCAACCACGCCAGACATGAAAAATTATGCGACCTATAACGCTCAACTGAATGCCTTTGGGGCGCTGGGTTCATGGGCGAAACTCAAACACAAAGCCGTGCAGAAAACCATGCTGATGAGTTACGGCTACGGCGATGGTGGCGGTGGACCTACCCGTGAAATGCTCGAGAATGCCCAAGTGCTGCGCTCCTTTCCTGCTGTGCCAAAGGTGCGCCAAGGCAAGGTGATTGATTTTTTCAGGCAACTCGAGGCAGAAAGCGGCGCGAAACTACCAACGTGGAATGCCGAGTTGTACCTCGAGATTCACCGAGGCACGTACACCAGTCAGGCTCGGAATAAACGCGCCAATCGAAAGTGCGAATTCTTGCTGCACGATGCCGAGTTTCTGGCAACCTATGCCAGTTTTCTCGAGCCGAGTTTTGCGTACCCTCACGCTGTTCTCGAGCAGGCTTGGAAGTTACTCTGCCTCAATCAATTCCATGACATCATTCCGGGCAGCAGCATTGGCGCGGTGTACAAAGAATCCCTCGAGCAGTACGAAGAAATCAGGCGTTTAGGCTCGACGGTTCTGGAAATGGCGCTCGAGGTGGTGAAAACCCAAGTTGGTGGTGATGTGGTACTGGTTAATCCCACGGGTTTGCCCCACAGCGGCTTGGCATTCTGGGATGGCAAATTACCAGCAGGTAAGAGCTTTGGGGAGTTTGTTCATACTCAAGAACTCGAGCATGGGACGTTGATTGCTTGCGATTACGCTCTACAGCCCTACAGCGCTCGCGCTTTACAGTTTTTGGATGTGGTGGTTGACCAGCCTTCTGGCTATTTAAGAATCGAAAAAAATCTACTCGAGAATGATTTCCTACGAATCGAACTGAATGAAGCTGGCGACATCGTGCGAATTCTTGAACAAGACTCAGAGCGTGAAATTTTGCCGCACGGCGCGATTGCCAATCAGTTTCAAGCTTTTGAAGACCGCCCTCTGATGTGGGATGCGTGGGACATTGATATTTTCTACGATGACAAAATGTTTTTGGCGCAACCCGCCACTTCCATTCGCATTCTCGAGACGGGTCCTTTACGGGTGATGCTCGAGGTTGAACGCCAGATTTTGAACAGTCGGTACACTCAGCGTATTTCTTTGGCGCGTTGGAGCAAAACTGTACATTTTGAAACGATAATTGATTGGCGCGAACGGCATACACTCTTGAAAGTGGCATTTCCTGCAAATATTCTTTCACCGAGAGCCACCTATGGAATCCAGTGGGGCAACGTTGAACGTCCAACACACCGCAATACTTCTTGGGATTGGGCGCGATTTGAAACTTGCGCTCAACAATGGGTGATGCTTTCCGAAGGTCGCTACGGCGTGGGCTTGGTCAACGATTCCAAGTATGGGCATGATATTCGGGATAACGTGATACGTCTGTCGTTGTTGCGTTCGCCAACATCCCCAGACCCAGAAGCAGACCAAGGAGAACAGCATTTTAGCTATGCTTTTGTAGCCAATAGTTTTCCTTCCGCATCGGATATGGAACTCGAAGCTCATGAACTCAATGATCCTATTTTGGTTGCTTCAAACTCATGTGAAACTGCAAAACGACTCGAGTCTTTGATTATTTCCAACTCAAGCGACATCATCCTCGAGACGATCAAACAAGCCGACGATGGTAACGGCATGATTGTGCGTTTATTTGAATGCCACCGTTCAAGGGGCTGGGTCTATCTCGAGACGGCTTTTCATTTGAAAACCGCGTTCATTTGCAATCTGCTCGAGGAAAACCAAACCGAACTCGAGGTGGATGCTAAACATCTGAAGTTGTACATTGTGCCGTTTCAGATTGTTACATTGCGCCTAGTTCCAGTTTAGTCGCCAATTCTTCTAAAAGTACGAAATGGCAGTTCAGGAAGGACTAGATTGCTTCACTACGTTCGCAATGACAGGACTTTAGCCTTGTCATTGTGAGCCGAGGCACGAGGCGTGGCAGTCTTTTGAGAATCCGTTTTTGGATTTATCGCTTGTTAGAGCTTATAAATTCGCATTGGATTGTCATGCAGCCAAAGTTTTAGGATTTCTTTTGCCCCATCCACATCTAAGCGCTCACGTTCAATCCGAATTGCCAGTGCTTTACAGAGGTTTTCTTTGGCAACCTCGAGCATTCCCCAAACGTGTTCTGGCACGGTGATTAAATCTCCGCCAAAACCAATGATTTTGTTGACGGGAATGAAATCCAGCCATTCATCCAGTGCATTTAAGGTCATGCGTTCGCTCACAGCATGACTCCAACATAAATTGAGGTTGACATTGGGGTACGATTTTCCCAAAAATCCACATGAGCGCACAAACGGAATACCCATGTGGTAAATGTCAAAGATCGTGTCTGGGTGGCGTTCAACCACTGGGAACATCACTTCTGGATTTTGTTTGTTTAAGTCTGTCCAAACCCCTGTATGCACTGCCGCAACAAGATTGTACTTGGCACACAGCGAAATGGTCTGATCGAAGATAAAGGTCTGGAATGCTTCGAGCGAGGTTTCTTTTTTGGCTTTTAGGGCATTAAATTCGGCTCGAGCCGCCTCTTGATTTGGGGCTTTCATTAAAAACACCGAAAACACTTTGGCTGATTTTGCACCTTTGGCAATCGCTTCTTGAAGCTCGGTCTCGAGGTGAACCAAATAATCTTCTAAGTTGGCGTTGGGTTGTGCTGTTAAAAATGGCTCGAGGTCAGCTGGGTTGTAAAAATTAACGGGCTTGCCATAGATAAATCGCGGGTCATCGAATGGATGCTCGGGTGATTGGTTGATGATGTATTTGATCTTGGCTTGGTTAAAAATTCGGTCATAATATCCAGTTTGGTTATTGCGGTTCATGGTGGCGCTTAACTCGAGGATGTTGTCTTCTCTAAGTTCTTTGATGCCATAAAAATGCTCTAACGCAAGCCGTATAGAACGGGCATACGAGCCGTGCTGCACGTATTTCCAGTAGGGCTGAATTCTTTGAAAATGATCTAAGGCTTCGGCATCATCTTTAGGGTAATTCCAAACCAATTCTTTGGGCATTCCAGCACTGTATAAATCCCATTGCAAGTACGAAGCAAAAAAATCATAGAAACTTAGGTAACGCCCAAGATGGGCTTTTTCGCCAATCAGATGCTCATGGGCATCAATGATTTCTAGGGTATTGACGTACTCGAGGAGTTGGCTGAATTGTTTCATTGCAAAATCATACTTGAGGTTTGACTGAAGTCAAAAAGGTTACGCTGGGTATGACTTGAACGAACACTGTGACCAACTGGCTCGAGCAGTAGCCAAGGGCTTTTTGTGATTATGTAGCCTCTAAGTATCTATGTATACATTTATTTCGATTTCCAAACCTGTAACATAATGCAAGTTTTTGTATTTTCAAAATAACACTGCTAACTTATTGACAATGCTATTCTTGCATGCTAAATTATCCTCACATGCAATCAGTAAATGTCAAAAAAGCTCCATATGCTCCCGCTGCAAATGTTATCACTGTGATTAAGAGATACCGAGAAAGGGGTTTGCCCGAACCTATTGACAAGAAAACCTTAGAATCAGTAGGTATTACTCATAGCGTGGCAGGAATTACTTTAGCGGCATTACGATTTTTAGATTTAATTGATTCATCAGGTTTCCATACTGAACAATTTGAAAACTTAAGACGCGCATCAAGTGAAAGTTACCCTTCAGCTCTTTTTCAAATTATTCAGAATTCATACACTGAAATTTTTTTTATAGTTGATCCTGCTCAAGATACAGTAGAGCGTATAAACGACGCATTTCGACAATATGACCCCCAACCTCAGCGTGACAGAATGGTGGCTTTATTTCTTGGATTATGCCGTGAAGCAGGATTAATTATTTCTAGTAAATCTACCAAAAAATCGGAACAGCGACCTCCTTCAGAGCGTCGCACAAAACCCAAAGCAAGCAAAGTTGTTACACAAGACTCACAAAATGCAGTAAGCACGGCAGTTGCTCGACCCAATCTTCCATTGCTTCCAGAAGAAACTCGAGTAAGTTTTGATTTGATTACGGCGCTAGTAAGACAGCTTCCACAAAAAGGCGCTTGGACATCCGCACAACGTTTACGTTGGATAAAAGCTTTAGAAGCAAACGTTGACCTCGTAATCGAGGTGACTGATGCAAGCGACTTATAGCTGGTCAGGGGTTAATAGTTTGGTACGCCCTTGCCTTGATTCAAGCTGCGCCTCAGCAACCAACTGCTCGAGAATGTCCATTGAGTTGGCGAATTGTTCATCCCAACGTTTCTCGTCCTCAAGTTCCAAAAGCAACCACTCAGCCACACGATTCTGCTCTGCTTCGGGCAATCGTTTGGTTTCAGAAAAAGCTTTTTCAAGTAAGGCAGTCATAGGAACTGCTATTATAATAGCACCTTTTGAGGTACAAAGTGACCTCTGAAACAACTGCACGTTTTTGGAAAGCATTCGATGCACTGCCAACAGAAATACAACTTCAGGCTCGAGAAACATATCGCTTGTTTAGGGCAAATCCGTATCATCCAAGTTTACAATTTCAGTGTAAAGCTCCTCGTATTGGTTTACACTCAGCTCGAATAACACTCGCTTACAGAGCATTAGGTACACTTAAAGCTGATGTGATTACGTGGTTTTGGATTGGTGATCATGATGAGTATGAACGGCTAATCAAGTCATTGCGCTAATTGCTTTGCAATTAAGCTCAAGTATCATTGTTGAGATTGGCGTGCCATTTCTCGAGCATTGGCTTTGGCTTTTGTTCCTCCAAAGCTCACAGCCCTTCATTTTCAACTTATTACTGTTTGGCTCGAGCC
>JAAFJQ010000121.1:0-5630 GCA_013298185.1 Deinococcales bacterium | reverse complement strand
CAGACAATGTTCACAATCAGATTCGGTACATAACAACCAAAAGCCGCTAAGCCCAACGCCCATGATTCCCACCGCTCAAGGTTACGCCGTGTGTAACCGACTGTCGCGGCGGATAACAGAATCACGCCAGCCCCCACGGTGATAAACCGCTCGAGGATAATCGATAAGGCTTCTGCCACAGGTAAAACCCGCAGAATCGGTAGAATCAATAAGCCAGCGCCCGATAATGCCATCAGGAAGAAAAAGCCCACCAAGTATTTAGACAGCGCCACTCGAGCCGCGTAAACCCCTGTGCGAATTGGATCGGTCTTAAAAACACTGGCACTGGCAAACGCTGAAAGCGCCACAGGTGGCGTGACATCGGCAAGCACTGCGTAGTAAAACAAGAACATGTGGGTTGCCAGTGCCGCCGCGCCAAAGGCAGCTATGGCGGTGGTAACTTGGGCATCGTTCATGCCAAGCAGCGCCAACTGCTCGGTGTTGCCAATATAGGTTTTGAGTTGATCCACACTGACCAAGCTAACCTTTGAAATCTGCTCGGCGCTTAAACCAAGGGTGGTGAGGTAATTTTTCCACGCAATCGTGATGATGGCAGGCGCGGTCAAAGCACTGGTCAGCACATAGGTGGCGGTTGGTGGTACACCCATACCTAGAATCAAAGAAAGCGCAGCGGTGAGTAAACAAGCGATAATCAAATTCCCACTCGAGACCTGCTCGAGAAACTGCGAGATTTTTGAGGCAAGACCGCTAATCACCAGCATGGCAAAAACCAAGTTGGCAGCCGTTACGGCTGTGCCAATCGGCAGCAAAGACCGAAAGCCATCGCGCAGCCCCTCGAGAATCGGTTGGATGCCTTTGCTCGGTAAGGCGGCTCTTAGGGCAGGGTCTATATACGCAATCGCAATAAACATCACGGCTGCAATGCTGGCAGCCGTTGCCACCTCGTAGCCGTTGTACAGCATGGTGATGATCACCAAAATCGGAATGAACACGCTCGAGTAACGCAAAATATAGCCTTTGGGCATGATTTCACCGGCTGGCTCGAGTTTGGCTTTTTTGGTGTAGAACTCGTTGAAGCTGACAATCGCAAGTAAGTACAATAAGCACGGACCAATGCTCATGATGATGACATCCAAATACGGAATGTTCAGGTTCTCGACCATGATAAAAGCAATGCTGCCTAGCACGGGCGGGGTGATGATGGCAATTGTTCCTGCGGTTGCCACCAAACCCGCCGCCGTCATGGTGTCGTATTTGCCTTTTTCAAACAGTGGTTTGGTCAGGGTTGCCACAAATTGGGTATCGGCTGCACCTGAGCCACTGAACATGCCCATGAAAACACTCGAGATGGCGGTCACACGCCCGGGGGTTTCTGGTCTGCGCCCAACCATGGCTAGTGCTAAATTCGCTACGACTTTGCCCAAACCAAGGCTCGAGATGATGCCGCTTAGAATCGTGAAGTACACCAAATACTTGGCGCTGACCCCAGTCACTTGCCCGTAAATACCAGCTTCGGTTTCGTTATAGGTTTTGCCCAAAATCACATCGATCGGCGATTTTGCACCTTGGAAAGAACCGGGAAACAGATTGCCGTATAAGTTATAGGCAATAAAAAACAGCACCAAGCTCGGCATGACCGGACCAATAAAACGATAAACCGCGCCCAGTACCAAGAAAATCAGGCAGAAACTCATGCCGACATCCCACGAAGTTGGAATCACCGCACGGTTAATCAGGTCATTAAAGAAAAAAAGCTGATAGACCAATGGTGCAAGTGCCAGCAGTGCAGCCACAATGTTGGCAGGTTTTTGAAGTTGTGGCACCAGCAAAGGAATCACCGCGATTGCCCAAGCCAATGTGCCGAACAACTTTGCGCCTAATTCGATTTGTAAACCAGGTCCATTGCCCACCCAAAAGGTGTACAAAAAAATCAGGGAAAGCCCAGCGAACACAAATGTACCTGTGGTGCGTTTAACGGGTTCAGTAAAAACACTGACCAAATACCCGATACAAACCAAGAAAAACACATGGGTAGCACGTTGAATTTGAATAATGTCAAAAATTGGCAAATCGGCATTGGAAAGCGGCGTAAACGGCTCAACCACCAAAAACAAACTGTAACAACTTGCCAAAATAAGTAAAAAAGTGGTGATTCGTCCAAGGGGTGTTTTGGGAATCGTGGTTGCGGCTTCAACACTCATGAGACACCTCGAGAAGAAAACAGAGGAAAGAGAAAAGGTTAAAGAGAAAAGTATGTTTTGCCTTTCCCTTTAACCTTTGACCTTTAACCTTTTACCTTACTTCAACGCTCCAGCTTCACGCATGTATTTGGCTGCTCCGGGATGCACGGGGACAGCGAATTTATTGTTGATCATTTTGGCAGTGGTTTCTAAGCTGGTGTCTTTGGCGCTGGCAACGGCGGTTCGCAGGGTGTTGATGTTGGTAAAGACGGTTTTGGTGATGTTGTACGCCAAATCATCGGGCATGGAGGCAGGGCAGAACATGATGTTGCCTGTTTGTAAGCCGCGCACGTCGCCGGTGGTGTTGTAGACCTTCTTGGGGATAACAGTGGTGTCTAAGATGCCAGGGAATTTCTTCAGGGCTTGTAGAGCAGTGGTGCTTTGTGGGTCAATCGGCACCATCACCAGTTGCTTACCTGTGCGTGAAAGGGTTTGACCAAGTTCGACGATGCTGCCTGTTGGTGTGCCACCCACCCAGAAGTACGCATCAATGCTGCCTTCGGACAGTGCTTTGGCGGATTCGGCAGCGGGTAGTTTTTCGCGTTTCGAGAAGGTGTCTACTTTGACCCCTGCGCCTTGCAGCACCAGCAGCGCTAAGTTCTCGGTACTCGAGCCTGGTTGACCCGTAGAAACCCGTTTGCCTTTGAGGTCTTGCATGATTTTAATGCCTGTGGCGCTGGTGGTGACGACATGAATAAAACTTGGGTACATGTACCACATCAGGCGCATTTGGTCGGCTTTCTTTTGGGTGAAGCGTGGTTCTTGTCCAGTATACGTCACAAACGCCGCATCGGTGGTGGTCAGACCACAGTAATAGGTGTTGCTCGAGGGGTCGGTGCGATCACGCATCAGTAAAATATTGTCGTAGCTGCCACCTGTTTGTTGGGCGTTGGCGTTGGCGACGTTGTTCTTGGAGAGCATATCTGCCAGACTTGTGCCATAAAAAAAGAACACCCCACCTGTGCTGCCCGTGGGAATAACCACGGTTGCTCGTTGTTGCGCCCATGCCAAACCAGCGATAGCCAGTGCCGATACACCAATTGCCAACCAATTCTTTTTCATACAACCCCCTAAAACAAAAACAGCTCTTTTCCCCAAATTCCAGCACTATTTTTGCGATGCTCGAGTCTAAGGAATTGTGGCCTGGTTTGTCAAACAAATGTTCGTTGAATTACAGGGTTGGGCTACAATCTGCCTCGAGCAGTACCCAATCGCCACGCTGAACTCGTTTGGTGAGTCTGAATCCATGTTCTTGTAATGCGCCAAGCACCAAGGTTTCCCGTCCGCTCGAGGTATCCCAAGTGATTCGCTCACCTGCATCGGCTTGCTCTGTACCCGCGAGGATTCCCGTCAGAATGAGTTTTCCACCTGTGGGCATTGTCATTTTGTATTGCGGCATCAGCATCGCGTGAAGTTCAGCAAATAAATTCGCCACAACCAAATCAAATGGTGCTTGGGGCAATACATCCTCGAGAACACCAGCTATAAATTCAACTTCCACAGCATTTTCCACAGCATTTTCTCGAGCCACCTGCACGGTGCAGGCATCGTTGTCCACGCCGAGCGCCAATGCCCCAAGTTTGGCAGCCACAATGCCCAAAATTCCTGTGCCAGCCCCAACATCCAAGACTTTTTTATTCTCGAGAATGTGATTTTGCAGGGCTTCTATTGCCATGTGCGTGGTTTCATGCTGCCCCGTGCCAAATGCCAAGCCCGGCTCGAGCAGCAGCATGATTTCATTCTTGGGGGTTTGTTCAGCCAGCCACGGCGGGGTGATGGTGACACGTCCAATCTGCACAGGCTGCACACTGGCGCGGTATGCCGCCAGCCAATCGGTGTCATCGGCTTTAGCCCAAGTGCCACCAAAAGGTAACTCGAGCATGGTTTCAAAGTATGCCAGCACGGTGTTACCGTCCTCGCTTAAACCTTGGCAACCAGCGTCCCAAAGGTCTGGGGTGAGAGGGTCGAGGTTCTCGAGTGTGCCAAGTAAGCGGTAGGTGTACACGGGTAGGAGTTTATAGAGAAAAGAGAAAAGAGAAAAGAGGAAAGATTAGCAGTCACCCCGCATTTATTTGCAAAGCGCGAAATACCAATCCAATACGTGATTTTTAAGTTATAGCCGTAGGGGCGAGGCATGCCTCGCCTAACCTCAGCGACCCGTTTTTGGTTTATTTCTTATGAGGTTTTGATTGGCTCGAGCAGCGTTGATTGCAACATCCAGACCAAAATCCCAAGAATCGTGGGTAGTTCCTCGAGACCATAGCGTTTTGGGTCAACTCTTTAGGTGAGTTTGGTTCTAAGCCACTCGAGAATCGCGGTTTTTTCGTTTTCCAATTCGCCTTCAATAATCGCGTTGGCAGCCGCTTTTTTGGCTGTGCCAATATCAGCTCCAACCAATCCAAAGTGCTGCGCTAATTCCGTTCCACTGATTGCCAGTTCACGTTCATCAAATCGCTCGAGGTCTGGCGGGAAACTCTGGCAGCGCAACACGGTTTGCTCGAGCCAATCATCAGCTTTCCACGTTTCGGGTGTGTGCGCCAAGCGGTCTGCGCGTCGTAACTCGAGGGCGTTGTGCCAGTTTGAACCAAGGTCGTTGACGAATTTTCTTAGGGCTTTGTTGCTGGCTTCAATTGGTGGGCGCATGTGGTTGCGAACCAATTTAACAACTGTCTCGAGCAGGTCGTTTGAGCATTTTAAGCGAGCTAGGATTTCTCTTGTTCTATCTGCACCTCGAGCCTCGTGATGGTAATAATGGGCAATACCATCTTCACCAAATGACTGGGTTTCTGGTTTGCCAATGTCGTGCAAAAGTGCGGCTAACTTCACCTCGAGACCGGCGTTTTTGGCATACTCAACGGTTTGGAACATGTGTTCATCTAAACTCAGGTGATGGTGCGGGTTTTGTTGGTCGTAGCCTATACAAATGGCGTATTCGGGAATCATCTGCGCCAATAAACCTGTGTCGCGCAGCAAACGCAGGGACGTGAGCAAGTTCTGGGTGCAACTCAGCAAACCCACCAATTCGCTTTGAATCCGTTCGGCTGCGACACTCGAGACCAAAGGTGCAAGTTCTCGAGTTGCATTGTATGTGTCTGGGTGCGCCCAAAAACCAAGTTTTGCCACGAACCGCGCCAAGCGCAGCATCCGCAGCGGGTCTTCTGAGAAACGCTCTTGGGCTTTTCCAACGGCGCGTAAAACTTTCTGCTCGAGGTCGGTCTGACCGCTAAATGGGTCTATCAGCGCTTGGTCGCGTAATCGGAGCGCCATTGCATTGACTGTAAAATCGCGCCGAGCCAAATCCGCTTCGATGGGCAAACCCGAATCAAAACTGACTTCAAAATCACGGTGATGAATGCCGGTGCTGCGTTCGGTGCGTGGTAGTGCTAAGTC
>JAAFJQ010000122.1 GCA_013298185.1 Deinococcales bacterium | reverse complement strand
GACCAACGGGAGTAAGGACAACGTATCTACCGCTGGAATGGCAGAATTGCCGCTTTTTGTAAATTCTAAAATGAAAGCGGTAGATACTTAGAAGCTAGAAGCTCCGTTACGAATTTCCCATATCAAATCGGGTTAGACTCCTAAAAACGCATGGCACACCTTTCAAACGAAAATACAAATGCGCGTCGGCTCGAGCCTCGGTTGCTTGTTTATGGTGCAATCGTGGTGCTGCTCGGCACATTTCTGCTTCGGGTCAGCGGCGGCTTAGCCACTGGCACACTGAATTTCTACCTCAAATCCCTTGGGCAAGAAGGTCTTGAAGTTGGTTTTGTGGCAGCGGGTTATTACGCCACCGAATTGCTGCTCGCACCTGTGTTTGGGGCAATGACCGATCGGGTTGGACGCAAAGTGCTGATGGCAGCTGCGCCTGTGATTGGCGCAATCGCACTCTTGATTTATCCGCTGACCTCGAGCATATGGGTTTTGTTCGCGATTCGGATTCTCGAGGGTGTCAGTGCTGCCGCCGCAATTCCAGCCACACTGGGTTATTTATCTGACCTGACCGACGGCAGTCCGCACCGAGCGCGAATCATGGGATTTTATGAAATTGTGACTTTGCTTGGCGTAACAGGCGGCGGGATTGTGCTGGGTCCGCTGCTCTGGAGTGCGCTCGGCACAAGCTCCTATCCTGTGCTGGCGGGGGTGTACATGCTGGGTGCGATTGTCTTCTGGTTTTTTCTGCCGAACATCGGAACTCGAGTACAAAAACGCCGTGACTTGTCGGATTACTTCAAAGCCCTTGGAAACCGCCGTTTGGTGCGTTTCTTACCTGCTTGGCTGAGTGCCACAGCCGTAATTGGCTTGTGGTTGGTGCATGTTCAAAACATTCTGTCCAAAGGCAAAGAACCAATTCAAACCAGTCAAGCCTTGGTGGGTGCGTTCACACCAGCTGAAGTCAGCAAGTACCTGACATTTTTTGCCATCTCGTTTTTGATTGGCTTGGTTTTCTGGGCTGAACGCGCCAAACACGGACGGCGCAGCACCCCAATGCTTTATGCTGGTGGTGGTTTACTTGCCATTTCGATCAGTTGGTTTTTCCTCAATCACCCCGAATTAGGCTTTAACCTTCTGATTCCAACGCCGCTCGAGCCAGTCAGTGTTTGGTTTTTGCTACTGCTGATTGGTGCATTTTTCCAAGCTGGTTTTACACCCGTTGCACTGGCGTACTTAGCCGATATTTCCGAGGATTTCCCCGAAGACCGAGGTGTGGTCATGGGCTTATACAGCATTTTCTTAGCGGGCGGCAACTTGATTGGTGGTTCGCTCTTAGGCGGCGCGTTCGTCAGTGCTTTGCAGATGGATGGCGTGATTCTCCTGACGTTTTTATTCACACTGATGGCATTTTATAGTGTCCTGAACATCCGCCGTGCCTCGAGCGACTAAGTTTTGTGCCGAGTTTTTATAGCTGATACAATCTGGCAGTACATGGGAGTCAACATGAAACGACTATTCTTTATTGGCATCATTTTCTTTGGTCTGGTTTGCCTTGGCACAGCCCAAATGCCCGAAGCCAGCAAACTCGAGTTATTGTGGTCGCGTTCAAGTGCCACACCACCCAGCAACGGCATCCGTGAGCGTCAGAACAACCTCTACACCTTAGCGCTTTCACCAAATGGTCTTGAACTCGCCGACGTTGGACGCGATGGGCGACTGATTTTCCGAGATGCCAAAGATGGTCGTCCTTTACGGGCATACACCCCAACTGGAGACACGCTTTATAGCGTCGCATGGCGACCAGACGGAAATGCTGTTGCTATTGGAGATGTCAATGGGCATCTGGGCATCTGGTCAACCACAGGCAAGCTAATTCAAAACTTTGAAGGACATACTTACACCGTGCGCCGAGTGGCTTTTAGTCCAAATGGAAAGCAACTTGCCAGTGGCGCTTGGGATTCAACCGCTCGACTCTGGGATGTCGCCACTGGCAAGGAAACCTTTCGGATTCAACACAAGGACTTTGTCAACGCGATTGCCTACAGATTCGATGGAGCGGTCTTGATTACTGGCTCGAGTGACAAAACCATCCAGTTCACAGACCCACGAAATGGCAAAGCCTTTGGCTCAATTCAAGTCCCCAACCCGATTTTTAGCCTCTCTTGGAGCGCCAAAGGAGATTACTTTGCCACAGGCGATTCAGAAGGTATTGTCCGCGTTTACTCGAGCAGCAGCCTCAGTGCTTTCCCAACCAATCGGGCATACCACGAAGCTGTCCGTGACGCCATGTTCACCCCAAATGGGCAGAATCTGGTTTCAATTAGTCAAGATGGCTTGGTGCGCTTATGGAACAACACTGCAACCGATGTTTTTGATGTTGAAAATCCAAAAGGGTTGTATGCCTTTGCGCTCGAGATGACCCCAGATGGAACGAAAATCTTTGTTGGTTGCGCCAATGGCACAATTGCCGCTTATGCCTTAAGAAAGTAAACCTGCACAGTTTGAAATTTGGCTTCCCAAGTGACGATTTGAATGCCTCTTTTCTAAAGCAGCACTTTACGTTACAATACGCCGTTTTGCATCAAAAGCGCCCAAGTATGGGCGCTTCTTTGCGAGAAGGAGAGAACATGATTAGCGTTACCGAATTAAGAAGCAACACCAAAGTTGAAATGGAAGGCAGCCTTTGGGAAACCATTGATTACATGCACCAAAAAATTGGTCGCGGCGGCGCCAAAGTCGTAGCTAAATTCCGCAACCTCGAGACGGGCAGCATTGTGGATCGTACTTTTAACGCCACTGAAAAACTTCAAGACATTTTTATCGAAGGTCGCACCATGCAGTTTTTGTACAAAGACGGCGATGATTTTGTGTTTATGGACATGGAAACCTATGACCAACAAACCCTGCCCACGATTTTGGCTGGCGATTCGGCACGGTTCTTAAAAGAAAACACCGAAGTCGAAGTGCAATTTTACAAAGAAAAACCACTGAAAATCAGCTTACCCAACATGATTATCCTAAAAATCATCGAAGCCGCACCGGGCTTAAAGGGCGACACTGCCTCGGGCGGCGGTACCAAACCCGCTAAGCTCGAGACAGGCACAACCATTCAAGTGCCATTGTTTATCGAACAAGACGAATCGGTTCGGGTGGATACCCGCTCGGGCGAATACCTTGGAAGAGCAAATTAAGGGCATGAAAAGCTGACAAAGGGTGAAAGATAAAGGACGAAGGCAAAACCATGTCTTCGTCTTTTCATTTCCACAAACCAGCTTCAGCTCCCAAATTATGGTTATTCAACCGTAGGGGCGAAGCGTGCTTCGCCCACCTCGAGCCACCAATTGTTTGATCCATTTCCTGATAGGATTCTACTGCCATGCCAGCAATAAGTGTGAACCTTCCCGATGCGCTAAAAAATGACCTAAGAGACGCTGCTCAACGCGAAGGCATCAGCATCAATCAATTCATAACTTTAGCCGTTGCTGAGAAAATCAGCGCCCTGAAGCAAGCTGACCGAATTGCACATTACAAGTCAAAACCAAGTGTTTCTCGAGAAGAATTTTTGGCTGCTTTGAGCGAGATTCCAGATACTCCTCCGAGCAAAGACGATGAATTAACCCGTATTCCGTAACCCTGCGGCAATGCCTTGAATGCTCAGCAAGAGCGCTCGCTCGAGGGTGGCGCGTTCTGGATTGTCGTGCGGCATCGAACGGTAACGGCGCAGCAATTCGACTTGGACAATGTGAATCGGGTCCACATAAGGGTTTCGTACTTCGATGCTGCGGCGCAAGCGTGGCTCTGACTCGAGCAGGTCGCCGCCAATGGCGGCTTTGACGTGTTTGACAGCTCGGGCGTATTCCTCGAGAATCGAATCTCGTAAAATTTGATGCTCGGATAAATCGGCGTAACGCTTGAAAATGCCCATGTCAGATTTGGATAGGCTCATTTGGGCGTTGTCAAGCAAACTGCGAAAAAATGCCCATTCTTGGTAGAGCTTGGCGCTTAATCCTTGTTGTTGCTGCTCGAGGGCAGCCAAGCCCGTGCCGAGTCCGTACCATCCGGGTACGGTGGCGCGGTTTTGCGTCCAGCTCATGACCCATGGAATGGCGCGGAGGTTGTCGAGCGTGGGTTTGCCGGGACGGCGTACAGGGCGGCTGGCAATGCGGAGGCTGGCGATTTCATTGATTGGCGTGGCGGCTTCAAAGAACTCGAGGAAGTTCGGGTCAAACACCAATTGCTGGTAGGCTTGGCTCGAGGCGTGAGCGGCGGTGTTGAGGGCTTCGCGCCACTCGAGGGGAACGCTTACAGGCTCTTGGGCAGCAGCCACGATGATGGCATACAGCAGTTGCTCGAGGTTGCGTTTGGCGAGTTCTGGATTGGCGTAACGGTCTGCCAGTGCCTCGCCTTGTTCGGTCAGGCGCAAGCCCGAGCCGATGGTGCCTGGTGGTTGCGCCATGATGCCTCGAGCGGCTGGACCACCGCCGCGCCCGATGCTCGTTCCGCGCCCGTGGAAGAAACGGTACGGCACTCCTGCTTCTGATAAAAGCTGCGCCAGTTTTTCTTGGGCTTGGTACAGCGCCCAATTGGCTGCAAGGAAACCAGCTTCTTTGTTGCTGTCCGAGTAACCAAGCATCACTTCTTGGACTCGGTTGCCCAAGTGAGCGCGGTAGATTTTACTCTCGAGCAAGGCTTTCATCACTTCAGGGCAGTTCTCGAGGTCGTGTGGGGTTTCAAAAAGCGGCGAGACATCCAATGCCGTAAATCCTGCCTCGCGCCCAAGAATCAGTGCCTCGAGGACATCTGAGGCGGTTTCACCGTGCGAGATCACGTAACGCCCAAAAGCGTTGGGGCTGGTGGCAAGGTGCTTGTGCATCACCCGCAAAGGCTCGAGAACCGAGCGCAGTTCGTCCGAGACAGCAATGCCAATCGGCAATAACGGGCGGCGGGTCTCGAGTTCATGCTCGAGGAGCGCAATGCGGTCTGGTTCGGTCAGTTGGCTGTAATGCTGGCTAACCCCGCCCAAGCGCAGGAGTTCAGCCACAGCAATCTCGAGTTTGCCTGAGAATTCGCGCACATCCAGCGCCACCAAGTGGGTGCTGAACATTTTGGCTCTGACCAGCACAGGTTCAACAAAAACTTTGGCGGCTCGGGCTTGTCCTGCTGCCACCAAGGAATCTCGGACTTGCTCGAGGATTGGCACGGCATCCACCGATTCGGTGCGAAGCCGCAAATGCAGTGCCTCGAGTTCGGCTCGCCAAGGTTCAGGGGCGCTCGAGTAGAGGTGAACATGCACCCTTTCGCGGTGCTGAGATAGGTTGGCAAAGAGTTGCGCCACATCGAGGCGCATTCGTTCTCGAGCTTGGGTTTGATGGTACATCAAGGTTTCGCCCGTGACTTCGGGCGTGACAAATGGATTGCCGTCGCGGTCTCCACCTATCCACGAATAGAATTTCAGTGGCAATTGCACTTCGGGCATTCCCTCGCCAAACTCGAGCTGCATGGCGGTTTGCAGTTCGGCTTGCAGGGCAGGCAGGGCTTGGGCAATTGAAGTCAGGTAATGCAGACCATTGACCACTTCGTCATGCACCGTTGGGTTACGGGCTTGAAGCTC
This sequence comes from Deinococcales bacterium, assembly GCA_013298185.1. Classification (GTDB taxonomy): domain Bacteria; phylum Deinococcota; class Deinococci; order Deinococcales; family JAAFIG01; genus JAAFIG01. The sequence continues at coordinate 6,352 of JAAFJQ010000122.1, read as the reverse complement.
GAGTGTTCCCCAAAGCACCTCAACCCGAGCGGTAACGCGCTCCAAGGCGGCTAGGCGGTCAGCTTCGGACTCGAGCAGGGTCAGTTCTTGCGAAATATGCTCCAAGTGCGCCCGCACCGTTCGCCGCCGCAATTCGGTTGGGTGCGCGGTGAAGGTGCTGCCAAGTTCAACTCGAGCCAGGAGTTCGGCTACGGCTTGGGCATTCAAACCCTTATCTTTGAGTTGCCGAATGGCATCGTGCAGACTCTGTTTGCGAGGCTCGAGGTTAGAAACCCGAGTGTCGCGCCAACGGACACGGTGGCGTTCCTCTGCCAAATTGGTCAAGTGAAAATACTGCGTGAAAGCCCGAATCAGCCCCTCGGCATCTCGAGTTCCAAGTTTCGAGGCAATCAGCTCGAGTTGTTCCGCCGCGCCAGCCGCACCAGCCCGAGCGCCTTTGGTCAGTTCGCGCACTTCTTCTTCGAGGTCAAAGAATTCTTGTCCTTCTTGTTCAATCAGCACCGCACCAAGGCAGCGCCCGAGTAAATCTACATCCCTCGAGAGGGCATCTCGGGTTGAAGGTAATGCCACAAATAAATCAGCCGAAGTCATACAAACACCTCACCTTGATAGATTCCTGATTCTTGGGTTTCAAGATACGAATAACGCACCGCTCGAGTGACTTTGCCATGCTCGAGGTCAAACGCCACCGCGCTCAGTTGCACCGCGCCTGTGGCAACTTCGACTTTCATCGGTAAGCCCGTGCGGAGTTTATAGGTGCTGGCTTCCAAGCCCATGCCAATGCTCGAGTGCAGCACACCAGTCATGCCAACATCGCATTGAAAAAGCGTGCCATTCGGCAGTATCCGCGTGTCAGCCGTGGCGACATGGGTGTGCGTACCGATACAGGCTGCAATTCGCCCATCGAAGTGATAGGCAAAACAAGTTTTTTCCGAGGTCGCCTCGGCATGAAAATCCACAAATACGGGTGCGTCCGCCGTCTCGAGAACATTCTCGAGGGCATCATACGGATTCTCACAAGGCTGCATAAACACCCGCCCGAGCAGATTGACCACGGTAATTTTTTCATCCCCGACGGTGAATGTGCCACTACCGCGCCCGGGGGCTTCTTTGTAGGCATTGAGTGGACGAATCAGGCGTGGGTCGTCGGTTAATTGCAGCACCTCACGGTTGTCCCAAGCATGATTACCAAGGGTGATGCAATGCACACCAGCTTTTAAGAGCGCCTCAAAAGAGTCTTTGTTAATGCCATGCCCACCCGCCGCGTTTTCGCCATTGGCAATGATAAAGTCGAAATTTGATTTGATTTTCGGCAGATGGCTCGAGACCAAGTTACGCCCTGGTTTACCAAAGACATCGCCAATAAAAAGAACTCGCACGGGCTAGGCTAACAAGAATCGCTGCATAACTATGCAAACGAGCGTTCAGTTGCACACTTGACAAAATTCATCAGGTATACTCCGCCGCGTGAAACGATTTGCTGTACTTCTTGCCCTGCTAACCTCGAGTTTTCTGATGGCTCGTGCCACCGAACGCAGTGTGATTGTCACCGATATGACTGGTCAAAAGGTCAATATCTCCGATACTTCTCGAGTTGTCACACTTGGCAGCAGCTTGACCGAAATTGTGTATGCACTAAACGCCGAGCGCCGCTTAGCCGCCGTGGATGCCACCAGCAACTATCCTCAAGAAGCCAAGCAACTGATGCAACTGCCTTCGGCTCGCAGCGTGACGATTGAAGCAATTCTCAACATCAAACCGAGTTTGGTTTTAACATTGGACACCGCCTTGCCCGATACGGTCAGCGCCTTGCGAAAATTCAACATTCCAACTGTGGTGGTCAGTGCCAAAGAAAGTCTCGAGAATGCCGAAAGTAAAATCAAATTGGTCGCCCAAGCATTGTCGCTCGAGGGTCGCGGGGCGGAACTGATTCGCAATTACCAAAAAGATCTAGCCATCGCCAGAGCCAAATTCTCGAGCATCCGCAGCCGCCCAAAAGTAATGTTTTTGTACAGTGGCACGAATGGCAGAATCACCGTTTCAGGGCGTGACACCGCCGCCGATGCGATCATCAAATTGGCAGGTGGGGTCAATCCTTTTCAGTCGTATACGGGTTACGCGCCGCTTTCGCAGGAAGCCACGCTGATTGCCAATCCAGAAGCAATTCTGATGACCAATTTGGGATTCTCGAGCCTTGGCGCAGATGGGATTTTGAAATTGCCCGGACTGGCGAACACCAGCGCAGGGCGCAATAAGAAGTTTTTGAGCTATGAAGGTAATTACTTGCTTGGCTTTGGACCAAGGCTTGGGCAAGCGGTTCTCGAGTTGATGTACGCGCTTCATCCAGAGTTAAAGAAGTAATCTTTTGCTATTGGATACCTGCGTAGTGTTTAATTTCATCAGCAAAACCTTGGACAATTGTTTTATTTTCATTTGAGCATAGAATCATCCTAGTTGAAGAATTCTCAAATTGTACCAACAAAAAGTATTTTTGATTATTGTCTATAGCAAATTTATAGCTCATACCGAAACCAAAAACCAGTAAAATTGCACAAAAAGTTAAAAATGATGCAAGATACCAACCATTCATTAAAAATGGAAGACACGCAAATACAAACAAAAAACCACTTATCCAAAACGATAAATTGGGGGATTCCAAACCGCCTTCAAGTTCGCTAGTCGTTTCCGCATCTTTTGTGACCCAAATTTGTTCGATTTGCGTCAATGGATAACACTTGATACCTGTCGAACCTTCGATTTTTTGAATCTGCTTGCTTGTAACAAGTGGATTTCCTTGGATGATAACTACTTCATGGGCTTCGACCATTTCGGGAAGTGCCACTTCCATTTTCGGTTCTGGTTTTGAACGCCCAAAAACAATCTCTTGTGTGGTCTCGAGCCTCTGCATAAATTCTCGAGCCGATTGCGGTCTTGAATCAATCCGAATTTCCAAACCAGCAACAATCGCACTTCGTAAAGTCTGAGAAATACTGGTTGGCAGGCTGATTTCTTTTCCAGTCAAAATTCGGTCACTCGAGGAAAGAGGGGCTTGACCAGTTAATGCAAAGTACAATGTCGCAGCAACTCCGTACACATCGGTATATGCACCAAATTTAGCTTCGGTGGCATACTGCTCAGGCGCAGCATAACCCGGTGTAACCAGTTGGGTGTGCTGCATCACTTGTCCAGACTTAAAGGTTCTGGCACTGCCAAAATCAATCAGCACCACTCGTTTGTCGTTGGTTAAAAACACATTCTCGGGTTTAATATCGCGGTGTAGCAAACCGCCAGCATGAACCACTTCTAGGGCATCACATAATTCTTGGGCAATATACTCAACCACTTTTTCGGACATCACCCCACGGCGCTGGATTCTCGAGCCTAAGGTTTCACCATCCAAGGCTTCCATCACAAGGTACGCCGTTTCATTGGCGGCAAAGACATCAAAAATTCGGACTATGCTTGGGTGGTTAAACTGCGCCAAGACTCGAGCTTCGTCTATGAATCTCTTTTTCGTCTCGAGGAAGTCCAAGCTGCTACTCGGTGGCACAAACGAACCATCCAAAGCTCGAGAACTGCCGTCTGGAAAAAGTTCTTTGATGGCGACCATGCGTTGCAGTGTTGGGTCATTGGCAAGGTAAGTGATACCAAAACCACCTTGTCCGAGGACTTCTTGAATCTGGTACTTGTTGTCCAGCACTGTGCCGACTGCCAATTGCCAACCTTGTAACCTCGAGCCACATTGAGGGCAGGTTCGGTTGTTGGGTTGAACGGGTGTGGCGCAGTAAGGACAGGTGTTCATCAGCGTTTATATACGGCATTTTATCGTGGATTGTTCCCATTTGCTATGCTCGAGCAATCATGACTCACCATGCCCAAGATGCTTTGTTTGATTTGGCGGTCAATCGGGCTGCTGAGGTCACGGGTCGTTTGGGCTTGGGGCATCTCGAGGTCTGGCACACAAAAACCCGTTTTGCAGTACGAGTTCCACTTGAGAAAATTCGGGCTTGTCTCGAGACTCGCCCAAGTGGTGATTGGTTTTGGTCGGGCGGCGAGGCTGGAGCTTGGCAGTTTGGTCAATCAAAAACGCCTTAATTGCCACTTAGAAAGCCAACAGCAGCACATAACCCAAAAAACCAGAGAGCGTCAGTGCCATGTGGGTTCTCGAGCCACCTTTGAAACGCGGGAGCATGGTTAAGCAAATGAATGTTGGCAGCATCCACCAACTTGGTTTAGCGATGGTGCTGGCAATCGCAGCCACAAAAACACAAAAATACAAGGCATGATGCACCCATTTGGCTCGGTGAAGATGGTACAAGCGCAACTGCAAACCCAAACCCAAGGCGAGGTTTGCGAGGTACAATCCCATGCCTAACCACGGCATCCAAGGCGGCATAGCACAGTTTACCCAATGATAATGTGACGGATGACCAAATGCCCTACCCAAACTGGTGTACAATCTTGCCCAGCGCGGCTGTCCCCTCCCAGATAGCCGCGCCTTTTCATTCAGGCAAACATCAGGTTGAAGCCCTAGAATGATTGTTGTGAAAGCAAGGGTTTTACTGATCGAAGATGATGCCGCCGTGCGGGCGTCTTTGGCATTGGGTTTGCGGCTCGAGGGGTTCGAGGTTCTCGAAGCCGAAGATGGTGCAAAAGGACTTGGTCTGCTCGAGCAACAACCTGATTTGGTGTTGCTGGATGTGGTGCTGCCCGGCATGGATGGCTTTGGGGTTCTCGAGCAGATTCGCAGCAAATCGGTTGTGCCGATTATCATGCTGACTGCACTGGATGAAGTCAGCGCTAAGGTGCGCGGCTTGAAGTCTGGCGCGGATGATTATGTGGTTAAGCCCTATAGTTTATCGGAAATCCTTGCGCGGATCGAAGCGCTTTTGCGGCGCAGCAAAACCGAAGTGGTTCGTAGTTCTTTTGCTAATGTGACACTGGATTTTATCACCCTCGAGGCGCGGCGGGCTGGTGCGTTGCTCGAGGTCACACCCAAGGGCTTTCGTTTGCTGCAAGTTTTATTTGAGCATCCGCAACGGGTGCTTGCCAGAGAAACTTTGATGCGTTCGGTTTGGGGGCAAGAAGTTGACCCAAATACCTTGGATGCTTTGGTGGCTGGATTGCGCCGAACATTGGGCGCTCCGAACATCATTCAAACCGTGCGTGGTGTTGGTTATGCTTTGCGTTTAGAAAGTGGTTCATCATGACTTTGCGTTTGCGGTTGTTGTTTTGGATTGCGCCGCTGTTTGGGGTTTTGGTTGGGATGCTGCTTTGGTTGGCTTTGAATCAAAATCAGAACCTCGAGTTTGTGACCGTTGATCGAATCACGCCACCAATTCAAGTTAAACCTCCAGCTCAGAAAACCACCACTACCAAACCAAATTTGCCAAGTATCGAGTATAACCAGAGCGCTCGAGACACGCCCAATCCTTTTGTCAGCACTCCAGAAGCCCCGATTGTCAATGTTGCGCCAGCTGTACCAACTCCAAAAAGCAATTTGGTCACACCACCTGCCAAAACCATCACCTTGGCGCAACTCGAGGAGCGCCGCCAACCGGCTTTACTGCGTTACAGTGCTGGGCAACTCGAGGAAGTCCGCCCGAATGAATTCTTTGGTTCAATGCAGCCATCTAACATTTGGTTTTGGGCGGTTTTTTTATTGCTGGCAGCATTGATGCTCGGCTCGGTGGGGATTCGCCGTTCGCTCGTGCCACTCGAGCGTTTTACCGCCGATATTGCCAGTCGCAATGCCGATCACTTGGATGCAATTACCGCCCCGCCACTCCCAGAATTAAAACCAGCTGTATCGGCGTTTAACAGTTTGCTCGAGGATTTACGCAGCTCGTTGGCTCGAGCCAGACTCCAAGAACAAAGTGCCAAGCGATTTGCCTATAACGCCTCGCATGAACTTCGTAATCCACTGACAGCAGCCAGAAATTACCTCGAGGTTTTGGAACGCCACCCGAACGAACCACAAGCCATTCACGAAGCCCTCGAAGCAGTTCGGCGCACCGAGCGGGTTTTGAGCAGCTTACTGACCTTAGCTCGTCTCGAGGGGCGCGGGCAGGTAACAGGGCAGAATATCGTTTTACAAGATTTTTTAGAAGCCAATTTTGAATTACCTGTGGTCGGAGCAGCGCAAATCAAAGCCGACCGTGATTTGCTCGAGTTGGCTTTAGAAAACCTGATCAAAAATGCTTCTGAGCATGGCGGAGGCGCAAAGCGTTTTGTGATCGAAGACATTGCCAACTTCACTTGGATTTGGCTCGAGGATGCTGGAATTGGTTTTCAACCGCATTTACTTTCAAGCGCATTTGAACCATTTGTCAAACGCGGCAATGGCACAAAA
>JAAFJQ010000120.1 GCA_013298185.1 Deinococcales bacterium | reverse complement strand
TGCCTTTTAAGATGGTGGCAATGAATTGTTGTTTCATTGCGCCTCTTTTGTTTTCATTACTTCAACCATTTGGTCAATCGTAATTCCCCAGCCTTCAAAAAAACCCATATCTTCGTGTTGTTTACGTCCAGCTTCATCTTTATGCAAAGCAATCGCGGTGTATTTTGTGCCTGTGCCGTGTGCTTCGATCAGAATGACGGCTGTAAAAAATGCGTTTTCTTTGGGGCGAAAATCAGCCCCGAGTGCATCGGTGAAGACCAGTTTTTGGTTGGGAATGATCTCGAGGTAACAACCAACATTGGGAAATTCTTGTCCTTCAGGTGAACGCATGGTGGTGCTGCACAACCCACCGGGGCGCAAATCAAGTTCGCAGTGGCTGATTGTCCAAGGGCGTGGTACAAACCATTGTTTGAGGTATTCGGGGTTGGTCCAGGCTTGCCAGATCAGTTCTGGGCTGACTTCGATGGTGCGTTCGATTTTCAGGTCGGTTTGTGGGTTGATGTTCATGGGATTCTCCTAAAATGTCTGGGGCTTATAATGTGGTGAGCGGAATTTACTTGTCGTCCTCCTTGGCGGCTTTGAGTGCCAGTACAAATTCGTCCAATTGATCCAAACGGGTTTCCCAAATCCGGCGTTGGGCGCTGAGCCAATGCTCGAGTGGTTTAAGGGCGTGTGGCTCGAGTTGGTAAGTACGGGTTCGACCTGCTTTGTGCGATTTGACCATGCCACTCTGCTCGAGAACACTCAGGTGCTGCATAAAGGATGGTAATGCCATTTTGCTGTTGCTATGCAGTTCGCTGACACTGGCTGAGCCTAGTGCAAGTCGTTCGATTACAGCGCGGCGCGTGGCATCCGCGAGGGCGTGGAAGCATTGGTCTGGGTTGGACTCGAGTAAATACTTAGGCACTTACCTAAGTATAAGACTACGCAAGTATTTTGTCAAGACACAATACTCAAATTTTATTTTGCTTGTGACAGATTTATTTGGTAGTATGAAAAGTCATTTATGAACCTAACCATTCGCTCGGTGCAACCAGAAGATTTTCCAAGTGTACTCGCCATTCAAAACGAAACGGCATCCGTACCAATGACCTTTGAGCAATTCTTGGAACGCGAAGCCACCCGTTCAAAAAGCGAGGTGTTTCTCGAGCGGCTGATGGTTTGGCGTAACCAGATTCCTGTTGGGCTGATGAGTCTGGTCAAACATGGTTTTGTCCGACCTGACTGGGCGCAAATCAATTTTGTGGTGGCAAAAGAATTCAGGCAACAAGGTGTTGCAAAAGCCATGTGGCAAGATTTACAGCAACGCTTACCGAAACATCATTTGGCTGGTGTTGAAGTGCATGTCTCAGATGCCGACCCGTTCGCTCGAGCCTTAGCAGAAGCACAAGGTTTTGAGTTTTATGGGCATCGCTTTGCCAGTGAACTCGAGTTGCATTCGTTTGATGCTGCACGTTTTGAAGCCGAACAAGAAAAACCTGCCAAGCATGGAATTCGCATTGAATCCTTTGCCAATATTCTGGATTGGCAGCAGCTCTACTCGTTTTTTGCGAAGTCATTGGCACGCGCTCCTGACATGGAAGGTTTTCCGCTTTGGAGTCTTGAACAAGTCAAAGAAACCTTTGACCATCCCAATGCTTCACCAGATTGGATTTGGATTGCCATTCAAAATGGTCAGTGGTGCGGCATCACCGTGATGCTGCGTCACCGAGGTGAAACCTATAATTTCTTAACCAGTGTTGAACCCGAAACTCGAGGCACTGGCACAGCATTGGCTTTGAAACTCGAGGCAATTCAAACGGCACAACAAGCGGGTTTTCGATGGATGCGAACCAATAACCTCAGTGTTAATGCACCGATGCTCGTAATCAATCAAAAACTTGGTTTTCAAGCCAAGCCCGGGCTGTGGCTGATGCGCTTAGAAAGCAGCGTTAAACCTTGACCCGCCCACGAAATCCTCGAGCCGCGTAGTACGACTCAGCGCCGTTGTGATACGTGAACACTTGGTTGAATCGTCGGTCACAAAAAAGCGCTCCGCCAAGGTCTCGAATGTTAAATGGGGTTTCAATCCAACTCGAGGTTTTGGTGTCAAACTGACCCAGTTCTTGCAAGGCGCGGTACTGCGCTTCATCAAGGATTTCAATGCCCATCGCTGCTGCTGTTTCAATGGCATTCCCACTTGGTTTGTTGGCTTTACGAGCCTCGAGCGCATCGCGGTCATAACACAAACTGCGTCTACCAATCGGACTTTCTGCGGCGCAATCACAAAAAATAAATTCGCCAGCTTCGAGACCAATCACATCTGGCTCGCCGCCTGTGCGTTCCATTTCCTCGAGTACACGTAGTTTTTCTGGGTTGGCTTCGAGTTTGGTTTGCACAGCATCCCATTTGATTGACTTATGACGACCCATGTTTTTCTCGAAACGGGTTTGCAGGGTTTTCAGGAATTCATTTGTTTTCATCGGTTCACATACTTTAGCTTATTCATCGCTCGAGAGAACCGCTAAGAAGGCTTCTTGTGGCACTTCGACTGTACCAATGGACTTCATGCGCTTACGACCTTTTTTCTGCTTCTCGAGCAGCTTTTTCTTACGGGTAATATCGCCGCCGTAACATTTGGCAAGCACGTCTTTACGGTAGGCTTTGACGGTGGCTCGAGCAATGATTTTTGCGCCAATCGCGGCTTGAATCGGCACGGGGAACATTTGGCGTGGAATCACATCGCTCATTTTGTCCACGATTTTTCTGCCCATGTATTCGGATTTATCGCGGTGACAAATGATGGCTAAAGCATCCACAGGTTCGTTGTTGACCAGAATACCGACCTTGACCAAATCATTTTCTTGGTAGCCGATTTGCTCGTAATCCATGCTGGCATAGCCTCGAGACAGGCTCTTTAAGCGGTCATGGAAGTCGTACAGCACTTCACCAAAGGGAACTTCATAACGCAACTCGACGCGCCGCCCAACGTAAACCATGTCTTTCATGTTGCCGCGTTTCTCGACCAAGAGCTGCATGGCGCTGCCAACATATTCTTCGGGCAGAATTACAGAGAGTTTGATGTACGGTTCTTCGATTTTATCAATGCGGTCTGGGGTGGGCAGTTGGGCAGGGTTCTGGATTTCAAAAACACTGCCATCGGTTTTGGTAACACGGTAAATCACGCTGGGTGCAGTGGCAATCAAGTCCAAATCAAATTCTCGCTCGAGGCGTTCTTGAACCACCTCGGCGTGGAGCAAACCCAAGAAACCACAACGAAAACCAAAACCAAGGGCTTCAGAAGTCTCAGGTTCAAAGTGCAGCGCGGCATCGTTGAGTTGCAGCTTCTCGAGGGCTTCGCGCATTCGCGGATAATCAGCCGTTTCAGTCGGGTACAAACCACTAAACACCACAGGCTGGGACGGCTTAAAGCCCGGGAAAGGCTCGAGGGTCGGACGGGTTGCGCCAGTCACGGTATCACCGACTTGGGCATCGTGGATGTCTTTGATGCTGGCGGTGAACCAACCGACTTCGCCAGCGCTCAGGCTACCGATTTTTTCTAAAGCAGGGCGGAAAACACCGACTTCGTCCACCACGCATTCTTTTTCGGTATTCCAGAATTTCACGCGATCCCCTGCTTTGATGCTCCCCTCGAGAACCCGAATGAATGGAATCACACCTTGGTAACTGGTGTAAACACTATCAAACACAAGGGCTTTCAGGGGATTGGCAGCATCGCCCGATGGGGCTGGAATTCGCGTGATGATTGCCTCGAGAATTTCAACCACACCCTCGCCAGTTTTACCACTGGCAAACAAAGCATTCTCGGCGGGAATACCCACGACTTCCTCGAGTTCCATGGCGCTCTCGGTGGGCATGGCACTGGGCAGGTCTATTTTATTGACCACAGGCACAATCTCGAGGTTGCTGTCCACAGCGAGGTAGGCATTGACAATGGTTTGCGCTTCGACTCCTTGGCTGGCATCCACAAGGAGCAGAACGCCCTCGCAAGCTGCCAGACTTCTCGAGACTTCATAGTTAAAATCCACATGTCCGGGCGTGTCAATCAGGTGAAAAACATACTCCTCGCCGTTTTTGGCGGTGTAATCGAGGCGGACTGGTGTGGCTTTAATCGTGATGCCACGTTCACGCTCGAGATCTAAAGTGTCTAAAGTTTGTTCGCGTTTATCACGGTCAGTCATTGCGCCGCAAATCTCTAAAATCCGATCTGCGAGGGTACTTTTCCCATGATCCACATGGGCGATAATGGAGAAATTACGAATCTTCACAATACTTTAGAGTCTAGCAAACGAAGGCGGGGTGTTATGTCTTTTGCTCGAGCATAGCTTTGACTTGAGCAACACGCTCTTCCAAACTGCCAAAAAGCTCGGTGTAGGAGATGCCACGCACCGATAGGTCATAACGCACCATGCCTTGCGCCCTCGAGCGCCAGACAGCGTCGTCGCGCCAGCCATCTTGGTCAAAGGGAATGTCATCGGCGCAGAGGAAAACATGATGGTAACGGGTTTCGGCTTCTCGAGCCAAATTGGTGAGTTCTGGCAGTCCGTTACCCTCGTAAGCGTAACCAAGAAACATCGTGGTGATGGCGTTGGTATCCACAAATAGGTACTTGTTGGCTTGCGGCAAGACTTCATCCTCGAGTTGACGATGGCGCTGAGCAATAAAAACATAATCAACAAGCTCGAGCTGCCCGTTTTTGGCTTCCCAAACCTCGCGCCCAAATTCGGCAATGTGTTTGGTTTGGTACTCGAGCGCCATTCGAGCGGTCAATGTGCTTTTGCCTGTGCTTTCAGCGCCAAGAAACACCACTTTTTGAATTGGCTGCGCCCACAGCTCGAGGTGTGAATAGACAAGGCTCGAGACAAAAGGTTTCAAGGGCAGAAGTTGTTTGTTCTGCACAGCTTGGCGCAGCATTGTTCCCGAAATCGGTTGGGCGGCTCGAGTTGCGTCCACTTTGACTGGTTTTGCTCCGATGTGCGCTGCAAATCCCTCGAGATAATCATCTGAACCAAAAACCGCATTGATGGTGATTTGCTGCTGCTTGAGCCATGTTTTCACAAATTCACGATGGGTTAAGTCATCGCTGTCATTCGGTGGCGGGTTCTCTGGCACGAACACTCGAGCCTCGAGAAATAATTTTCGCACCCAACCCGCTCGAGTCTGGCTTGGCATCCACGAAAAATCAGGATTGCTGTACACCAAGACAATCAGGTTCTCGCACTGCTCGAGGGCGGTGTGAATCACCAACTCATGCCCTTTGTGCAAAGGAGCGAATTTACCAACGACCAGACCTGTTTTGTATTTTTGGTTTTTCATGGCATTAGGCGTGTGCAGAGCAGAGATAAAGGCTTCTCAGTACGTAAAGAATCACAGTCAGTCCCTCACCCGATGCTTTGCGCCAGCCTCTCCCAAAGGGCAGCGCTTCTTGACCCCAAAGCGCCACCTGACGGGGTCGCTTCGCGCAGGGAGAGGGATTGGGGTTAGCCTTTAGGTTCAGTCGCGTGACTCGAGAAGCCAAGTTTGTGACACCAGAACCCCTCAATGAGGGGTCGAGCGCAGCGAGGGGGAGTACGTGAGGCATTGCGTTTTTCCGAATTATCACTCGAGACTAAGCCGCTTCAAACGCACTCGAGACAATTTTCTTTGCCTCCTCGAGAACCATGTCACAGTGTGCATCTGATATAAAACTCTCGGCATAAATTTTGTATAACTCTTCTGTGCCGCTTGGTCGGGCGGTGAACCAGGCATTTTCAGTGCAAACCTTCAAACCACCAATCGGCTCGTTGTTACTCGGCGCTCGAGTGAGTTTGGCGGTAATGGCTTCCCCTGCTAATGTGGTTGCCACCACCATCTCTGGGCTGAGGCTCGAGAGGATTTTCTTCTGGGCGCTGCTGGCTGGTGCATCAATGCGCTTATAGTAGCTCTTGCCAAATTCTGCCTCGAGCCTTGCGTAATGCACATCGGGGGTTTGTCCTGTCACAGCTGTGATTTCGGCGGCTAGTAAGCCTAGAATAATGCCGTCTTTGTCGGTACTCCATGCACTGCCATCCATGCGCCCGAAACTTGCGCCCGCCGATTCCTCGCCGCCAAAGCCAATGCGCCCAGTCACCAAGCCATCCACAAAGTATTTGAAACCCACCGGCACCTCCTCGAGCCTGCGCCCTAGGCGTGCCACGACCCGGTCTATCAGGCTGCTCGAGACGAGGGTTTTGCCCACGCCCATGTTGTTGCTCCAGTTGGGGCGGTGGGTGTAGAGGTAATCAATGCAAACCGCCAAGAAGTGATTTGGGTTCATCAGACCGCTTGGTGTGACAATCCCGTGCCGATCAGCATCAGGGTCGTTGCCTATGGCAACTGCGAAACTGTCTTTGAGTTCAATCAAACCAGCCATCGCGCTTGGGCTGCTGCAATCCATGCGAATTTTTCCGTCTTTGTCCACCCGCATAAAAGCAAAAGTGGGGTCTATGCGGTGGTTGACAATCGTTAAATCGAGTTTCCAATGCTCGAGAATTTTTTGCCACACAGGTAAACTCGAGCCGCCCAATGGGTCAACCCCGATGTTGACTTTGGCATCCAAAATCGCTTGGAGGTTAATCACACTATCCAAATCCGCTACATAAGGCGTAATAAAATCAAATTTCTCGGCTTTCTCGAGCGCAGCGTCAAACGCTACCCGCTTGATCCCCTCTAAGCCAGCCTCGAGCAGGGCATTGGCTCGAGACTCAATCCATTTGGTTACGCCCGTATCGGCAGGTCCACCCGTTGGCGGGTTGTACTTAAAACCACCATCTTCGGGCGGGTTGTGTGATGGGGTAATCACAATGCCGTCGGCTTGGACACTACTGTTTTGATTGGCGCTTAAAATTGCATACGACACAAGCGGCGTTGGTGTGTAGCCCCTGCTCGCATCAATGCAAACCTGCACTCCATTGGCAATCAGCACCTCGAGCGCGGTGTTCAGCGCTGGTTCAGACAACGCATGGGAATCCGCACCGATAAACAGCTTGCCCAAAATCCCAGCTTGACTGCGGTACTCGGCAGTTGCTTGGGCAATCGCGGCAATATGAGCATCGTTGAACGTGCCGCGCAAACTCGAGCCACGGTGTCCAGAAGTACCAAACGCCACGCGCTGAGCAGGGTTTTTTGGGTCGGGTTGCAGCGCGTAATAAGCACTCACCAAACGTGGAATGTTCTCGAGCAGCGAAACCGGGGCGGGTAGTCCAGCCAAAGGATGGGTCATGGCTTAAGTATAGAGGAAAGTGAAAAGAGAAAAGGTTTTAATCTTTGACCTAGAGCCTCCGAACAGTCCGAAATTCTTACAGATTTATCATTGAATGCGTGAATGGAAAAACAGGGCGAACACGGGGGTTCGCCCCTACCTCACGCATTTTTCATGCCTTGAATGTAGGGACAGACCCCCGTGTCTGTCCTGCGAATTACGATGAAATGGCATTCTTTCGGAGGCTCTAAACCTTACCTCTTTTCACTTTAACCTCTTATCGCATCAAACTCAAATAGGCTTGAACCGGTCCAGCAGGCGTAATTTCCCTTCTGGCAGCCACTGCAATCCAGACCGTGCCAGTGATACCCTCGAGTTGACTTAAGAAAGCTGTTTGTTCGGCTGGGCTAATTAAAGGTGAAGGGATGTTTTCTTTGGGGATGCCGCGCTCCAAAAGGTCGCGTTCGCTTTCCCGTACCAAGTTTTCAATCGCAACTTTCCAACTCGAGTTTGGACGAGCAGCACTTAAACTCAGCCCTAATCCCAATTCGCGGCTACGCACGGGCTGCCCTAGACTGAACAGCACATCGTTGGAACGCACTTCCAGAGTCACTGGCATTTCAATACCTGTTTGCGTAACACTGCGCGAAGTTCGCATCAAAATCAGGTCAGCCCCTTTGCTTTTTTGCACCAAAGCAATATAGGGGTCTAAATCAGAGCTTGGTTTTAAGACCACGGCTTTGCTGCGGGTTGCACCGCGCAACTGTGCAATTTGTGCGGCTTGCCGAAGCCATTTTTGCAATTGGTCACGCAGTACTTCGGTGGTGTTGGACTCGAGCAGAAGTTGCGAAACCAAATCGCCTTGGCGGAAAATAAAGTTACCACTGGTGGCTTCTGCCAGAGCTTCTTGGGTGTCGCGCAACTCAGACTCAGCGCGGTTGAGTTGCTGGGTGAGTGTGTTGTTCTGCGCTTCTAAGCGATTCACACTGTTTTCTAGGCTGGCTCGGGTTTGGTTCAGTTCGCGGATGTCGCTTTCAAGTTTGCTGCGTTCGTTTTTAAGAATCGCGGACTGATTCTCGAGCTGACCAATTTGGGCTGTTAAATTACCGCGTTCGGCTTGGAGCGCATTTCGTTCAGTCTGCAATTGATTGCGCTGTGCCTCGAGTTGAGCTTGTTGTGCTTCGAGTTTACTGCGTCCAGCTTCAAGGTTCGCCACATCGGTTTCTAACTTGCGTTGCCGCAACAAAGCTTGGTCAGTGGCGGTCTGTGCCTTTTCGACCTTGCCTTCCAAGGTGGTGCGTTCAACGCCAAGGGCTTGAATCCGTTCTTGCAATTGGTTGCGTTGTGTGTTCAAACGCTGAATTTGCGAACTCGAGTCATTGCGCTGCGCTTCAAGCCCTTGAATTTCTTGTCGTAAGGTGTTGATGCGTTCACTCGAGGTCTGCCCTAAGCGGGTCAGTTCATCGGTTTTGGTTTTGATTTGCGCTCCAAGCGCGTTGCGTTCTTTTTCTAAACCAAGAATGCGGGTGTCCAAACGTCCATTCAGGGCTGTGGTAGCGGTTAATTCATCTTGTCGGGCTTGCAGTTCACTGCGAACCCGTTCAAATTCTTGCTGCTCGAGTTTGCTTTTGACTTGCATTTTTGCCAATTTGGTTTTGCTTTGTTGGTACTCGACTTCAATGCTTTTGATGCCCGTTTTCAGCTGCTCGAGTTCAAGCCGTAGTTCAGGGGCTTTCAGGGCATTGTCCACGGTGCTACGCGCCAACAATGAAACCGTGCCAACCGTAGCCAGAGCTACCAGCACGCCACTGCCAATCGCAAAGACCAGACCTGTGGTTTTGGGACGAAGACCAAACAGCCGCAGGTGCTTACGTCCAACCCGCCGCCCGACGCTATCGCCAAGCCAAGCGATGATGCCGCCAATCAGGGCGACACCAAGAACCAGCAGCACCCAGAACCAAATCACTAGAGTTCAAACTCCTCGCCAAGGTAGTGCTGACGCACTTCGGCATTGCGGGCAAATTCTTCGGGTGTTCCCTTGAACACCACTTTGCCATCCCACATCAAATAAACGCGGTCGGTAATCGCCACAGTTTCGCGCACCGCATGGTCGGTGATAAACACACCAAGCCCACGCTTCTCGCGCAGTTCACGAATTAAGCGCTGAATTTCACGCACGCTTTTTGGGTCAACCCCAGTAAAAGGTTCATCCAGCAAAATAAAATCTGGGTTGGTGGTTAGACTACGCGCAATCTCGAGGCGGCGGCGTTCGCCACCCGAGAGGGTATACGCCATTTTATCTGCCAAATGCGATAACTGAAATTCCTCGAGCAGGCTGTTGGCTTTGTCCATGCGCTCAGATTCGGAAAGTTTTTGATACTCGAGGATCGCCAACAAATTATCTCGAGCCGTCATTTTACGAAAAGCACTCGGTTCTTGCGGCAAATAACCCAAACCCAACTGAGCGCGGCTGTGCATTGGTAGGCGGGTAATATCGGCTTGGGACAGATGAATTGTGCCAGAGTTCGGCTTGACAAACCCCACCATCATGTAAAACGTCGTGGTTTTACCAGCGCCGTTAGGACCAAACAGCGCCACAATCTCGCCTCGAGCCAGCTCTAAATCCACGCCGCCAACCACTTCGCGTTGCCCAAAGCGCTTATGCAGCCCTCGAGCCACCAAAAAAGGTGCAGCAGCCGTTGGTGCAGTTTGAAAACTAGGGGCAGACATGGTCACACCCACAGTTTAGCCTATATCCCCCATATTTAATGTGAGGAATGGCATCAGGCAAGTGAGAGCAGGCTTATTACCAATCTTGAGTCTTGCGGTACGCCACCAAAACACTGTACATCACTTCGCCAGTCGGCATGACTGTGGTTGAAAAATTGACATTACCGACAGTCACATTCTTACCAAGGCTATTGATAAAGTCGCGCAGGCGTGTTTCAAAAATATCTTGGTCTGGGGCGGAAATAAGTTTGAATTCCATAAGAGCATTATGCTCCATAAGTGGCTAATTTGGGAAGAGGTTACTTTAAGCCGCTTCTGGCAACCCCAGCAATAAATTGTTTTTGTGCCACCAAAAAACCAAGAATAATCGGGGTTATCACCAACAAACTGGCTGCCATCAGCTGCCCATAATTGCTGCCTGCTTCGCCAATAAAACTCTGCAAACCGACTTGCAGGGTTCGCATCTCGGTTTTACTGGTGACAATGATGGGCCACAGCAGAGCATTCCAAGACCCCAGAAAACTAAAAATCCCAAACGTGACCAAGCCCGGAACAGCCAATGGCAGCGCCACTCGAGTCAGTTGTGTGCCGTACCCCGCACCATCAATCCGAGCTGCTTCAAACAATTCATTGGGTAGACTAAGAAAAAACTGGCGCAGCAAGAAAATCCCAAAGACACTGGCAATCCAAGGCACAATCAAACCGGGGTAACTGTCCAGCCAGCCGAGCTTAAAGACCGTCACAAAATTCGGTACAAGCAACATCTCGCCGGGAATCACCAGACTCGAGAGAATCGCGGCAAAGACCACATCCTTGCCCCAAAAAGGAATTTTAGCAAAAGCAAACGCCGCCAAGGTTACGACCACCATGCCAAGCAATACTTGAGCCACAGCATTGATGACACTGTTCAAAAAATACTGCCCAAACGGAGCAACCCGAAGCGCATCGCGGTAATTTTCCAGCAGATACCCAAGTAAACCTGGTGCGACGTTACTCCATTCAAACACCGCTCCAGCATCGCTTCTCGAGGTGCGGTCTGGCGGCAGGGTACTCGAGACAAAGCTCAGACCTTCGGGCAGGGTGATTTTCAGTGGGATTTTTAACTCGAGTTGTTCGCCTGTATTTTTGATTTTTACCAGCCACAGGTTGCTCGAGGCTGCTTCAATGCTCACTTGGCGCGGATCAGCCGTGGTGGTTGTAGCCCCAAACAAAAAAGAATTGCTGTTGGTGCGAGAATCCGAAGGAATTTCAGCTTGCAGCGCTGCGCCACTGCCAGAAGTCCTGACCTCGAGAACCAATTCTTTTTGCGTGGCAAGACCACCCCAAGTGGCATCGCCGCCTTGCGCCCCAAGGCTTTGCGCCGCGCTCCAATTACCCAAGTGCAAACGCTGCGGAAACCAGACTGGTGTGGGTTGCAGACTTTCTTGTGGGCTTTGAAAACTGGTGACAATCATCCACAAAAACGGAAACGCCATTAAAAAACTTCCCCCGACCAGCACACCATACAACGCCACTCGAGCCAACAGCGCTTGAGGTGTGCGACGCATTTGTTTCGGCGCAGTCATGCCTTGAAGTTTACCCTAAAATTGTCATGAAACCAGCAACCGTTCCCAAATCCAATAATCCAAACCATACCAATGCTTCTCAAGCGTCGCCACGACCTGATAACCCGCCTTCTCGAGCATTTTCTGACTGGCAGTATTCCCAATCCTCGAGTCACACCATGTCTTATGCACCCCTCGAGCGGCAGCATTCTGATGAAACGCCTCGAGCAATTGACCAGCCATACCACGCCCTCGAGCTTTCGGGGAAACCACAATCCACGACAGCCACAGCAAACCAGCTTCAAAACCAGACATCACCAAAACACCAAGAACTTCGTTACCCTCGAGAAAAATCAGCACATCCTCGGCTGGCATGGCTTGAAGTTTTTCAGCCGACAGACCCAGCATTTCTTCGGATTTTGCCCAATCCGAGTAATACGGACTCTCGAGAATTGCGGCTTCTAAAAGCGCGGCAGTGGCATCGGCAAAGGCTGGGGTTAGGGTTTGGATCATGGCAATAGCATAAGAACATCGCTATACGCAGCACAATATGCGTTTTGACTTAGAATGTAGAGCCATA
>JAAFJQ010000012.1 GCA_013298185.1 Deinococcales bacterium | reverse complement strand
TTGGTTGGGTGGCGCTTTGCCAAGACACCGAAGGCAATATATTTGGCTTGAACTCGATGCAATAAAAAAAGGGTGGGTGAAATCCCACCCTTCAAAGTTTTTAGTGCTTGGCTGCCTCGAGGATCACACTCTCGAGGACATCAGCCGCGAATTTGGCATCTTCAGAGGTGATCACCAGTGGGGGTGCAAGACGAATCGCGTGGCTGCCAGCGCCTAGCAGAATTAAGCCTTTCTCGAGGGCGAGTTTCTGCACCAAATCGCGCATTTCTGGGTTCTCGAGTTTGTTTTCTTTGACGAATTCCAAACCGATCATCAGACCACGTCCGCGCACATCACCGAGTTCTGGTACTTTTTGTTGCACGGCTTTCATTCGCTCGAGCAGGTACGCGCCTTGGATGTTGGCGTTGTCCATTGCACTATTCTCGAGAACATCCAAAGTGGCAAGGGCTGCGGCACTCGAGACTGGATTGCCACCAAAGGTTGTGCCGTGAGCGCCAGGACCCCAAGTGGAAATGCTGTCTTTGAACATCACGGCGCTGATGGGGTAGCCAGAAGCCAAGCCTTTGGCAAGCACCACAATATCGGGTTTAACGTTGTCGGCTTCACACGCTAGAAATTGCCCTGTGCGTCCGACACCGGTTTGCACTTCATCGGCGACCAGTAAAATCCCGTGCTTGTCGCAGATGTCGCGCAGGGTTTGCATAAAGCCTTTGGGTGGCACAATATAACCACCTTCGCCTTGGATTGGTTCAACAAAAATGGCTGCCACTTCTTCGGGCGGGGTGGTGTGCTTAAACAAATACTCGAGGTGTTCGACGGTCATTTCAGCCGTGCGCGGGTACTTGTATGGCTGTGGGTACGGTGCGTGGAACACACCGGGGACAAGATTGCCAAAGCCTTTGCGGTACTTAGAAACACTGGCGGTCAGGCTTAATGCGCCCATGCTGCGCCCGTGGAAACTGCCTGTAAAAGCAATAAAGTACGGGCGTTTGGTGTGATACCGCGCTAGTTTCATAGCGGCTTCAATTCCTTCTGTGCCAGAATTACCAAAGAAGACACGGTAATCTTGTCCGACATGTTTTTTCAGGCGCTCCGCCAATTCAATTTGCGGCTCGGAGGCAAAAACCGCAAAGCACAAATGCTGCACTTTGGCGGCTTGTTCTTGCACCGCTTTGACCACAGCTGGGTGAGCATAACCCGTGGTATTGACGGCAATGCCTGCCATCATATCGAGGTACTTATTGCCGTCCAAGTCGGTCAGCCAGCAACCCTCACCGTGCGAGATGACCATTGGGAAAGAAACAGCGTTTGATGTGCTGAGCGAAGCCGAATACCGCTCGAGCATGGCTTTTGATTTGGTAAATTCCATGATTAAAGACCGCCTATGTCAACTCGAGAAAACATCCTCGAGAAAAGAGTTAGAAACGAAGCAACAATGGAATAACAGGCGGATCAATTGATCCACTCGTTCCACTGAAACCCGCACCTAAGCGAAGCGACCTCATGAGAGGGATTGTACACAAGAAATAAGCAAAAAGTAAGCCCTTGGAGCTATGGGCTTTGAGGGTTAAAAGTAGTTGCCTTCGTCTGCTCGTTCAGCGACTCACCAAGGTCTTCACAGCTCGAGTGGCGTTGTTTGTTCCAGCCACAGGGTAAGTTGGGTTGCCTTGACGTTCTGGAGGGGCTACAAAGACCCTCGAGTCAACTTCGATCGGCATGGGTGGACGCATTTTTTCGCGCATTGGTTGAGCGGGGATTCCATAAGCAATGGTGTGCGGCTCGATGTCTTTGGTCACGACGCTCATTGTGCCAACAATCGCATCATCGGAAATGGTGCTGCCAGCCAAAATGGTGGAATGATAGGTGATTCTTGCTCCCGCACCAATGGTGGTGTGTTTTAAGGTGACATCGTTGCTCTCGAGTGGGCTGTGGGTGTGGCTGTAAATGTTGGCGTAATCAGAAACCGAAACATGGCTGTGCAGGGTCACACCGCCAATGTCGTCAATAAAAACATTGCGGTGCAGTACAACATCATCGCCGACCGATAGGTTATAACCAACGCTGAATTGCACACCGGGGAAGATTTTTAGGTTCTGACCGCATTGCTTAAAAATGTGCTGCGCCAATAAGCGCCTGAAGGCAATGCCAAACGCCATATTCTGCGCGGCGGGGCTAAGGTCAAAGTTGTACCAAAGCCACAAAAGCGGTTTGACTTTGGCAAATTTTTCATGGTCAAGCGGTTGGTAATGCTCTGCCTCGAGCAGGATGTTGTTTGGGTCTAACTGAAGCGCCACCCAAGGCAGTCGTACCTCGAGGTCTGTGTAATTTGTGCCGTATAAAAAATTTGCCAGTAGCTCACGACAAAGCTCAGCGCGGTCTGTGGTGGCATTGACCAGTTTTGCTGCTAAATCATGCAAAAACAAGTCAAATGCCGCAGAAGCAAAGGGTGCAATGTGTCGGTTCTCGAGCCATGCCATAGGGGTTTAGTTTATGGAATTTGCGGCGAGACTCGAGTATCCAAGGCAACGGTTTTTAGGTAGCAACGAGTACAACCTTTAACCGATGGTTTCCAGAACCACCTTGACCAC
Source organism: Deinococcales bacterium (assembly GCA_013298185.1). Lineage (GTDB taxonomy): Bacteria > Deinococcota > Deinococci > Deinococcales > JAAFIG01 > JAAFIG01. The sequence continues at coordinate 32,349 of JAAFJQ010000012.1, read as the reverse complement.
GTTTTCGACGTTAAAACCAAGTTCTTTGAACACCACCGCATCGGGCGCACTTGCTCCGTACCGATCCAACGTCACCATGCTACCGTCCAAGCCCACAAAGCGCTCCCAACCGAGGCTCGAGCCTGCTTCAATGGCGACTCTGGCGCGGATGCTGTTGGGGAGAACGCTCTGGCGGTACTCGGGGCTTTGCGTGGCAAAAATATCCCAAGAGGGCAAACTGACCACCCGAGCTTTTTTACCCTGCTCGAGCAAGGCTTTTTGTGCCTCGAGCGCCAATGAAACTTCACTGCCTGTGGCAATCAGAATGGCGTCTGGTGTGCCTTGGCAGTCTTTGGCAATGTAGCCGCCTTTGGCGGCGTTGGCATTGATCTCGAGAACTGGTAAATCTTGGCGGCTAAGGATGATCGCGGTTGGCTTATGCTGCTGCTCGAGCGCAGTTTTCCAAGCGACACTGGTTTCATTGGCATCGGCTGGACGAATCACGCTCAGGTTCGGAATGGCTCTTAAGGCAGCCAAATGCTCGATGGGCTGGTGGGTGGGTCCATCTGTACCAACACCGATACTATCGTGGGTGAAAACAAAAATCACGGGTTGGTGCATCAGGGCTGCCATGCGAATGGCGTTTTTCATGTAATCAGAAAAAGTGAAAAAGGTTGCCACAAACGGGCGTAAGCCCATCAGTGCCATACCGTTCGCCATAGCCGCCATGCCAAATTCGCGCACCCCAAAGTTGATGTTGCGTGCTGCTAGATTTTCGGCAGTCATGGCGGGTTCGCCTTTGATGGTGGTCATGTTGCTGCTGCTGAGGTCAGCGCTACCGCCAATCAGACGCGGCTCGAGTTTAACCAGTGCGTTAATGCTGTCACCACCAGCGTTGCGGGTGCGGACGGGTTTGCCACCAATTTCGTACTTGGGTAGTACCTCGAGACTGAGGCTGATCGGATGATTTTCCATCAGACCAACGAGTTCGCCGTGTTCAACTGGGAAGGTATCAGCGTAGACTTGGAATTGGTCTTGCCAAGCTGCCTCGAGTGCCGCGCCTCTTGCACCTGCTTCCTGCCACGGCTTTGCGCCTTCGGGGTTGATAAAAAATGGCTCGAGGTTTTCAAAACCATATTGTTTCTTGGCAAAAATCACATCATCCGCACTTGGGGCTTTGCCGTGAACATCGGCTTGACCAGCTTTAGGCAATCCGTAACCAATTGTGGTTTTGACCCGAATCAGGCTTGGGCGCGGGTCAGCTTGAGCCGCTTTAATAGCCACCTCGAGGGCTTCAAAGTCGGTGTCGCCATCTGTCACCTCGAGAACATGCCAGTTGTACGCCATAAAACGCCCAGTGATGTCCTCCGAGAACGCCCAAGCGGTAGGACCATCGAGTTGGATGTTGTTATCGTCGTACAGCACCACCAGTTTGCCCAAACCAAGATGCCCAGCTAAGCTGGCAGTTTCATGCGAGATACCTTCTTGCAAGTCGCCATCCGAGCAGATGCAGTAAATAAAATTACTAAAAATCTCGAGCTTATTTCGGTTGTACCGCGCTGCCAAATGATGCGCTGCCAGCGCCATCCCGACTGCATTGGCAAAGCCTTGCCCAAGTGGACCTGTGGTGGTTTCGACACCAGCCGTATGCCCAACTTCGGGGTGTCCAGCCGTGGCACTACCCCATTGCCTAAAATTCTTGATTTGCTCAAGCGGCAAGTCATACCCCGTTAAATGCAGTGCGGCGTACTGCAACATGCTGCCATGCCCAGCACTTAGGACAAAACGATCTCGAGCCAACCACGCAGGGTTTTTGGGGTTGTAGCGCATGATTTTTGTCCACAACACATAGCCCATAGCCGCCATGCCAAGTGGCGCTCCGGGATGACCTTCTTTGGCTTTGCAAATGGCATCAAGGGACAGGGCGCGGAGGGTGTTGGCGGCTAAGGTATGATTCATCAAGAGCTATCATACAAATTCTGCTTGGTTTGCGGGAAATGAATTTTGTATTTTGACTGGGTCAAAGTTTATATACTTAAGCCATGAACCCATTGGTTAGTGCTGCGTGGCTGCTCGAGAACATAGATAACCCGAATATCCGAATTGTGGATACTCGTTTTACGCTGGGGCAACCCCAAGCTGGACGCAAAGCCTTTGAAGCTGGGCATATATCTGGTGCGGTTTTTCTGGATTTGGAAACCGACCTCTCGAGTCCCAAACGCCCTGATGGAAGCGGTGGACGGCATCCACTGCCAGACCCGCAGCACGTAGCCGCCCGACTCTCGAGTTTAGGCATTGGCTCTGAGCATCTGATTGTGGCATACGATGACCCCAGCACAGGACAAGGTTTCTACGCAGCGCACCTGTGGTGGTTGTTGCGTTACCTTGGGCATGACCAAGTGCGAGTCTTGGATGGTGGTATTGCCGCGTGGACAGCGCCACTCGAGACAAGTCAAACCACCTATCCAAAAAGCACCTTCACACCTCGAGTCCGCCCTGAGATGCTGGTCAATGCCGATGATGTAGCCACCCGAGCCGCACACATCACCCTGATTGATTCTCGAGCGCCTGAGCGTTACCGTGGCGAAGTTGAACCACTGGATAAAAAAGCAGGGCATATCCCAGATGCGGTGAATTTGGTTTGGGCAAGTGCGCTCGAGAACGGTTTTTGGAAAAGCCCTGAAAATCAACGCCAGCGTTTTGACTTTGATACAGCCGAGAACACGATTGTTTACTGCGGTAGTGGAGTCAGTGCTTGCGCCAATTTGCTTTCACTCGAGGTAGCTGGTTTACACGGCGCGAAGCTCTATGCAGGCAGTTGGTCAGACTGGGTTTCGGATGATTCAAGACCGATTGAAACTTCAACGCCAAAGTCTGTTTAGGTTGCAAGAGCTGTCTCTTGTAACAGCCTTTGTAAGAATTGCAGAGCTTTAGGCGTTACTCGAGGGGTTTCCACTCTCTTTTCAGCAACCCATAAATCCAAGAATCTGAAACTTCGCCATCTACAATGCAGTTTTCGCGCAGTGTGCCTTCGCGCATAAAACCAAGTTTTTGCAGAACCCGATCTGAGGCTGCATTACGGGTATCCGCCTCGGACTGAATACGGATTAAGTTCATGTTGCTAAATGCCCAATCCAGCAAAGCACTGGCGGCTTCGGTGGCAAATCCTTGTCCCCAAGCTGGCTCGTCTAAACAGTATCCAAGCAGCGCACTACGATACACGGCATCAACATTTTGCAAGCTGCACCAGCCAATAAATGCGTTGTCGAGATTTCGCATCATCGCCAGTGGCACGCGGCTACCGTCTTCCTCGGATTGCTTGCACCGAGCGATAAAGCGTGCAGCCTGCGCTCGAGTTTTCCAAGGTGGGGCATCCCAGTAACGCAAGACACGCGGGTTGCTCAGTAAGGCAAAAATCGCGTCGGTGTCAGCTTCAGTGAATGGTCGCAATAACAAACGAGCCGTGTGCAGTGTTGGAGTGAGTAACATAAATGCAGCATAAGTGAAATATATTTCTCGAGACATGCGCTCAGTGGCTTATTTTTCTTTTGATCTCGATTCGAGCCTCACCGCAAACACCATGACTTCATTGTACACCTTGGGCTGATTTGACTTCGAGCGCACTCTAACGTTTAGACTCGGTTTTATGAGTTCTCGAGCCAGTCGAATCAAAACCATCAGCATTAAAGAAGCGGCGGTTGAAACCAACTTATCCGCCCATACATTGCGCTATTACGAACGAATTGGTTTGCTGCCCAACATTGCCAGAGACTCAAATGGTCAGCGTCGGTACACCGCCGATAACTTAGGCGCGATTTTAATTTTGATTAAACTCCGCGCTACTGGAATGCCAATTGGCATCATGCAGCGTTTCGTGCAGTTGCTCGAAATGGGTGACAAGGCTGTGGCTGAGCGCCGTGCTTTGCTTGAGGCACATGAAAAAGCGGTTCGTGCCAACATTGTTGAACTTGAAACCAACTTAGAAGCAATCATCACCAAAATCGGCATTTACAAAGACATCGAAGAGACAGGTTCAAAAACAACTTGTTCTTTTCTCTCACCTCGAGCCGAAACTCGAGCGAAAACCTCGGAGGTATAAATGCAGCAAGTTTCGTTAGGTCGGTCAGATTTGAAAGTCTCAAAAATGGGTTTGGGCTGCATGGGAATGAGCGATTTCTATGGTTCGTTCAATGATGCCGATTCAATTGCCGTGATTCACCATGCGTTGAATCGTGGTCTGAATTTCTTAGACACCGCCGATATGTACGGCGTGGGACGCAACGAAGAACTGATTGGCAAAGCCATTGCTGGTCAACGCGAAAAATATGTGATTGCAACCAAGTTCGGCAGTGTTCGCAACCAAGAAACAGGCGCATTCTTAGGCATCAATGGCAAACCCGAGTACGTCCGAGCTGCCGCCGAAGCCAGCCTCAAACGCCTTGGTATGGATGTGATTGACCTGTACTACCAGCACCGCGTAGACCCAAAAACACCCATCGAAGAAACCGTTGGGGCAATGGCAGAACTGGTCAAAGAGGGTCTGGTGCGTTACCTCGGGCTATCAGAGGCAAACAGCGCCAACATCCGCCGTGCAGTCGCCATTCACCCCATCGCCGCTCTCCAAACAGAGTACAGCCTCTGGTCTCGAGACCCCGAGGATGACACTTTGGCAACCTGTCTCGAGTTGGGCATTGGTTTTGTGCCGTACAGCCCACTCGGACGGGGTTTTTTAACAGGACAAATCAAACGCATTGAAGACTTTGCGGCTGACGATTTTCGTCGCACCAATCCGCGTTTTGTGGGCGAGAACTTTGCTAAGAACCTTGAAGTGGTGAAAAAAGTCGAGGAACTGGCAGCGCAAAAAAACTGCACCCCCGGGCAACTGGCGCTGGCTTGGTTATACGCCCAAGGGCAGACTTTTGGTATGGATTTCGTGCCGATTCCGGGGACAAGACGCATGGCGTACTTGGATGAAAACATCGCCGCACTCGAGGTGAATTTAACCGGTAAAGATTTAGCGGCACTCGAGCAAGTTGCGCCTAAAGGCTTTGCACTTGGAACACGGTACTAGTGGGTCATTCGACCCAGAGGAAAGAGAAAAGGTTAAAGAGAAAATTTGTGCTAGACGCGTTTCTCGAGTTGTATTTGAGTGTATTTACAAACTGAATGACCCACTAGAATTGACTTCACCAAACGCTTCAAGAATCAGGTGTTTCAATTTCCACTTGTTTGGGAAAACCAGTCGCCAAAGCTGAAGTTTTGATTTCGCCTTCTGGATTGTAAAACTTGACTGCACCGCTTAGATCACAAGTCCAAACCTCGAGCGCCCCACGTTCAAAATACAATTTGCGTTTGCTCGAGATTTCCTTGGCACTGTTGTTTGGTGATAAAATTTCAACACAAAGCTCAGGGGCTTGGCTTAACTCGAGTTCATCGCGGTGTAACTTAAAAAATGCGTAGCTTGACCAAGCGACATCGGGTACTTTTACGCCCTTACGCGTCCAAATGGCGGTTTCAGTGCTGGCAATGCCTTCTGTTAAGAAGCGTTTTATCATTTCACCCATACGAATTTGATAAATGCCGTGTAAATATCTGGTTGGACTCATGACCACCTGCCCGTATTCGTTGGTTTCGATTTTGAACGGCAAACTACTTAGACTTGGATGCTCGAGGATTTCTTGCCACGTCATATTTCACCTCACTGGTGGTTATTGTAGCAAAATTGCCGTCTTAAATTCAGTCAGAATCACATGCAGATTGCCAGTGCCAACATTTTTTAAGGAATGCAGCCCAAGCGGTGCGCTCATCATGGCTGTGCCAGCCGTCGGCGCTCGAGGCAGGGTTCTCGAGTCCATCATCACATTGCGATGCTCGTTAAAACGCACAATATCGCTCCAAGCAACGATGTACAACACCCCAGACCAAATGTGCGTATGAATAGCTGTTTCTTCATCTGGTTTTATGATTGTCTCGAGAACCCGCACTTGGTCATTCTCGAGCAGGACTTGATGGTGTTCTGCTGCGGCGGTTACAGCATCAAATTGGTCTAACATGATTCTCCTCAAGACTCGAGTGGGCTATAAATACGCCATTGCTATGGACGCAAAGGTAAATCTTTTGTCAAGGCTATTTCTTGCTTGAGCATTTTGGTGCCAGCCCCAGCCACACGCAAATACCAGTCGGAGGGTAACTTTTCCCCGTCTGCATCGAGATTCACCATTGGAAACTCGACAGGTGCGGTGGCTTTCCCCTCAGAGATTTTGAAAATGGCTGTGCCTTCGTCTATTTCGTCAAACATGGCTGTTTTGATCATTGTCGCGCCAGAACTGATGGCGTTGTACACCTGATTCCAATAAAAACGACCACCTCGACGAGGAATTTGATTGACAGGACCGTTTTTCAGGTTTTTCCATGAAAAACCAGGGAAAACCACGGGCATATAACCAATGCCCAAACGATTAGTCTCGAGCAAATCTGGAACAATAAAGTTTTGCTTAAAACGGTCTGCACCTGCGTTATCAGCGAATCTTCCAACAGCCCACGGACTGATGATGTCAAGCGAACGGTAAACCTTTGCCCAATCAGCCCCAGATTGAGCGCTGTTGGTGCCGTTGCGCCAGCCTTCCGGAACGCCACCCATAATCGAAGCACGGTATTTTTCGGGCGCGGTGGTACGAAACCAATCAATCAGGTCTTGCGCTTGGGCGGCAGTTCCATTGCGATCCTTCAAGCCAATCCCCCAGATTGCCAAGAGTGGACGACCTTTGTGACGCAAATAACGCGAGCTTGCCGTGACTTTGAGGGTATCCACAAGGAACATCCAATCTTTTTTCAGCAACTCGGCATCCTGAATCGAAAGGTCGTATTCCATCGCAAAGACACGCCCATACGTTTCAGCGCCTTTGATCACGTTGCGCGTCACTTGGTTGCGAAAATCAAAAAACCTTGGGTCTTGAATTGAACGCACAAAACGTTGCAGCAAAGCGCCATCAATCCCAGCTTCCTGCATCCAGCGAAAGTGCCGCAAAACCGTTTTTTCTTTGAAAGACGAAAATGCTTTGGCAGGGCTGCCACCCGGCAGGGTCAGCGGCGTGGAAAAAAGCTCATCGGCATCGTACTCACGCAAGTCGGGCCACATATCCACCAAAGGCGTTTGATTGGGCGCATTGCCTTTGAGCCAGTGACTCCAATTATTGACTCGAGAACCGTCACCAGGAGTTGCAAACCAGCCTTGATAGCCGACCAGCATCTTTTGCTGCAAGCTGGTGTTGTCAACAACAGCCACTTGAGATGTTGCCGTGATGACATTCTGGGAAAGCAAAACAACCGTCCCAAGCGTCAAAACCAAACCTGCAATCAATCGCTGTCGTCTCATAAATCACTGTAACACAAGTTGTCTGGCTTGACTCTCTTGCACCTCGAGCAGAACGTTTTAACCGTGGATAAGCCTTCTTATGACTTGGAAGAATTACCCGAGATTCTGGGAATTTTGGTGGCAATGCTGACGTATTGACTCGAGGGCAAAAAAATTTCAGACTTACCTTTGCATTGTGTTATCAACTTTGATAATATAGTCGAAGCCAAATGAAGGGGCGAGAATGAAAATCCACGAGGCGCGGCGAAGGCTCGAAGAACTGGGATTTGAAGTAGAACGACAAACAGGAAGCCATGAAATTTGGAAACGAGGCGATGAACAGTTCATCCTACCGATTCACAAAGGCAAAGAAGTCAAAAAATGGGCTGAGCGAGCCGTTAAAAAACTCTGAACCCCTTTAAGGAGATTATGGAATACCTTTGCGTTATTCATCACAACCACGACGGTTACACCATTTCCTGCCCAGATTTTCCTTTGGGTGGATTTTTGGCCAATGCCGAAACTCGAGAAGAAGCCATCCAACAAGCCCAAGAAAGTTTAGCCATTTATCTACACGAAACAGGTGGGGCTGCACCACGTTACGGCAAACTAGCCGATGTTCCCAAAGATGTTCTGAACAGCTTACTTGCCATACCAATCAGCCCCAAGGGTTTACTGCTCAGTCCTGCGCCAATGAATCCAATCAGCCTCGAGATTGAACGAATCCTCGAGAAATCAGGTGAAAGTCTGCGCGTGATTGCCAAGCGCATTGGCACAAGCCCCGCCGCACTGGTACGCATGAAAGACCCTTTTTACTGGGGTCACAGTGTTCGCAGCTTACGCGACATTGCCCAAGCCTGTCATCAACAACTCGAAGTGAGATTTAAGCCAATTCCTCGAGCGGCGCAACGCACTCAAATAGCAACCGATTAAGGGGCTTTCTGAGGGTGGGCAAAAACCCACCCTACATTCACTTCGTTTTATTGCAAAGTTCCCAAATACGTCCAGCCCTCCGGAACAGCCGTCTCGAGCTTGGCATGGTTGTCCAAGAGCCACTTGCGAAACTCTCCAGCTTTCTTCGGTTTGATTCTGTAGCGAGCGATGTATTCCATTTGATTCTCCTTGTACTTGTTGAAAGAGGGCTTAGGGTCGTTAAAACGAGCTGAACTGCACCAAGAAATAACTGGTTATATCCGTTTGCCAATAATTTGGCTGAAGGCTGATTTCATCGGCTGGATGCGGTGGCACTGTTTGTTCTCGAGCCACGTCATGCTCGAGTCTGGTTTCTTGATTTTCAATAACTGGGAAAACAAGATTGAGATTGTCTAACATGGCGCTCCTTTAAGGTTTTTGAGTCAAGGCTCGAGACGAAAAACGGTTGATTGGCAAGATGAAGCATTTGGCTTTCGTGCAAGGCGAACATAAAGTTCGCCCCTACAGAACATGATTTTTAACGTAGGGGCGATCCTCGTGATCGCCCAGTCTGCTCTTTGCTATTGCCGTGTTAAGGCTCGAGGCGAAAAAACGAATTAAACGTGGGCTACAACCTCAAGAATCTCGAGTTGAGGGGGTACGCTTTCGTCAATGTGGTCTTTGAGGAGTTCAGAGATTTTTTGGTACGTCCCACTCGAGCTAACGGCTTGGGCATCCGCTTCGGTGTCCCAGAAGCTCACCACAACGGTTTTACCGCTTGTTCGGTCAGCGTTCACGTAACTGCCTTTGAAACCATTCATTGGTTTTAAGTCCTCGGTTGCGGATTTCTGCCAAATACTGGCGGCGGTATCAATATGACTGACTTTCATTTGACTGGTGATGATTCTAGCGAACATAACAACTCCTTTGAAGCTCGAGAGAGGGCGAAAGATCTTTTTGAATCCGAGGCTCGAGTTGGGATTTCTCGAGCCTCAAGAATCAGACTTAGAGCAGGATGCGGAAGCCAAGGGCAGCTTGGTAATCAAAAGCTGGTACGAACAAGAATCTTGTCTCGAGGTACGTTCCAATTGTGTTGGTCCAGTCAAAACGCACACCGAGCAACGCACCAAAACCAAATCCTGTGGCTGGAGAAAGCAGAATAATGGCTCGAGGTCCAAAGTAAATGTCAATATCAGAGGCGATTTGGTACGAAGCAAAAACACCAATCCCTGCACCGAACAAGAATCCACCGGGTATAAAAGAACCTTCAATGTCAACTCGAGCATCCAAACCAAAGTCTTTGCTGAATTTCACGAGGTCTTCAGCGCCTAAGTTCAGTCCAAAACCAAGCACAAAACCACTTTGGAATTGGCTGGTTAAACCACCACCGACTGAGAATTTTTGTGCGCCAGCCAAGCTCGAGAAACCCATTACTGCCACCAAGATCAAAAACCATTTTTTCATACGTCCTCCGAACTCGAGTCTTTTATTTTTGTCTTGCTCTCGAGCGATGCGGGTAGTATGCACGGGGGCGCGTCGCATGAGCGTCGCATGGGTTTTTGGCAGCGCGACACTGGTCAATCAGTGGATGAATGACAGTGTTTTTGTTGGTCTCGAGTCAGTGGTCTCGAGTTTGATTTCCTCGGGAATCAGCTTTCGAGATAGACCAAAACCTCAGCAATCGTCATGATTTGAATGCTCTCCGAAGGACGAATCAATGATGGATAAATATCCTTGGTGTTTTGTGTCACCAAGACCTCAGCTCGAGCTTCGATGGCAATACCAATAATCCAATCGTCGTCAGTATCAGGTGAACGCTGCCCGTAACGTCGGTTGGCGACAATCACAGCGCGGTTTTGAAGGAGCAATAACAAATCGCCTTGTTTTTCTGGGCTGATTTGTTGTCTGGAATCTTTGTTCTGAAAATAATGCTCGATCACACCAATGATTTCTTCGATTTGAAACTTGCTGATATACAAATCAAATTTTTTCAAACGCCAAAGGTGAAATAATTTTTTCGCACCTTGCCCACCAAGCAGATACGAGATATGCACGTTGGTATCAAAAGCCAAACGAGCCATTATGTTCGACTGCGATACGACCTGACTGCCTCGAGTGCTAGTTCTGAAGCGAGTTCGTTAGGGATTTCAGGAGTCTCCTCGAGTCTATCAAAAGCTGCTTCAATTTCTGCTACTTGTATCAATTTTAGAATCGCATCTGAATGAGTCAACCCAACTTTGACTCGGTACGCCTCGAGTTTCTGTGCAGCTTGAGTGTTAATCTCTAAGGTCATGCGAGAATTCTAGCACCATTTTTGGGATGTTACAGCAAATTCAGAAATTCTAAAGAATTTCCGAGCTATGCGAGTACGAACAGAACAATGGTGCCAACCAAAAGCTGTTAAACTGTTTGTTCATCATGCTGCACTTGCAACTGCTTGGAAAATAGAAGCAAAAAAAAGGCGAAGGTTTTCCTTCGCCTTTTGACTTTCGCTTTTGACTTTTGTCTTAACGCTTGCTGAATTGCGGAGCGCGACGGGCTTTCTTCAAACCTGCTTTTTTGCTTTCGACTTCGCGTGGGTCGCGGGTCAGTAAGCCTGCTGGTTTGAGCTTAGCGCGGTTGTCCACGTCTAAGCGCACAAGGGCGCGAGCTAAACCAAGTTTAATCGCGTCAATTTGACCGCTTGGACCGCCGCCTTCGACGGTGATACGGGCATCAAAACGACCAACTGCACCTGTGGCACGCAAAGGCTCGAGGGCTTGCAGGGCGCGGAGGATTCCACGGAAATAATCTTGGAAATCCTTGTCGTTCACGGTAATCCGACCTTCACCTGTTTTCAAAAAAACTCGAGCTACGCTCGCCTTGCGGCGACCTGTGCCGTAAAACATCTCGACTGCCATTATTTCACCTCATTTTTGCCGTATGGCAATGCAAGCGTCACGGGTTTTTGAGCCGCGTGAGGGTGGGTTTCACCTTTGTAGACTTTTAAGTGGGTGTGCATGGCGCGTCCCAAACGACCCTTGGGCAGCATTCCGAAAACGGCGTGTTCGATCACGCGCTCTGGGTGCTTGTCAATGGCGATATTGGCTGGCTCGAGTTTCAAACCGCCGGGGTAGCCACTGTAACGGGTGTAGACTTTGCCGCTCATTTTGTTACCGGTCAAAACCACTTTTTCGGCATTGACCACAATCACAAAATCGCCATTGCCCATGTGTGGGGTGTAATCGGGTTTGTGTTTACCACGAATCAGTGTGGCGATTTGGGTAGCAAGACGACCAAGGGTCATGCCAGCCGCGTCAACGACAACCCAACGAGGGTCGGTTTTGGTGGGCAGGTACGTTTTGAACATGATATATCTCCGAATAAGCACACGAAGGTGTGCATTAGCCGCTTTGTGGCTCGAGATGCCAGCTCGGGGGAACGTCGTCTCGAGGGTTTGTCCGGGCGGTGTTGCCGGTGGCTTGTACCTCTACCAAAGACCAAGCCGAGGCAGAAGTTTAGCACGGGCGGTGCAGTTGGGCAAAGGACAGTTTTTTTGGACTCGAGGTTAAATAGAGGGTGAAAAGTAAAAAAGGTGAAAAGTAAAAATCTGTTGTCAATAGCACAAAAAATCACCCGTAGGGGCGGGGCTTGCCTCGCCCGCCTTTTATTTGTGGCTCGAGAAGCCCAACCCAAAACGTTATTCTTCCACCATGAATACCCGAATTGGTTACGGTGAAGATGCACACAGGCTCGAGGTCGGGCGCAAGCTCATTTTGGCGGGACTCGAGATTCCAGATGCACCCCATGGCGCAATTGCCCATTCGGACGGCGACGCGGTGCTTCATGCGGTTTCGGATGCGCTGCTCTCGAGTTTGGCATTGGGTGATATTGGCAAGCTCTACCCTGACACCGACCCTAAATGGCATGGGATGGACTCGAGCATTATCTTAAAAGACTGCTTGCAGCGTACCAAGAGTGCAGGTCTTGAGATTATCAATTTGGCTGTGGTGGTGACACTTGATCGCCCCAAGCTCGGCAGTTTGCGTGACACCATGCGCGATCATTTGGCGGCGCTGCTCGAGACGGCTCCTGAGAATGTTGGCATTACCTTTAAGACCTCCGAAGGTCTAGCCCCGATGCACGTTCAAACTCGAGCCACGGTGCTGTTTTCTAGCGAGTCATTCAGGGTGTAAAAGCTAGAAGCTGGACGACCCACTAGCTTCTAGTAGCAAAACTGATTTTTGGATTGATTTTTTTCGCTACCCAAATTCCTAACCAGACTAAAGCAGTCAAAACAAACACCAGCAGGTAGTCAATGATCGGGATTCGTACAATTTCGTTGAGCTTATCCCAACCACGGATTGAGTAAACATACAAAACTGCCGCGCAGTAAACCCCGAGAATCGTAAACCTTGACCATTGTGGAATGTTGATGCCGTACATTTGTGTAACCACTAAAATACCAGCGAAACCAAAAGCAAACATTGCCCAGATGCCATTGCCTTGCCCAATGGCGACCAGTGTGCCGTGCAGCAACACACTGAACTCGAGCGAGAACGTCCACCAACGGTTGACATGCGCTCGAGTGTAGAACAAGCTGCCTTGGAGGATCAGTAAAAACGTATAAATAAAGCCAATCAAATGCCCGGGGGTGCTGACCATTGGGTGATACCAAAAGGTGTAAATCGTTGCCCACGCGAAGAAATAACCATGGTACTTTTTGATGAAGTTAATTACTTCGGTGCTTAAAGGCGCGGGTTTACCAAAGAACATGCCTCGGCGTTTGTTTTCCATGATTAAAACCATGACCAGCAGCACAATCACACTGCCTTGGCTCGAGAAAATACTGACATCTTGGGCTAAGCCATCGTAGAATAAATGGGTTTGAACCAAGTGCAAGGTCACAAATAGCGCATTCAAGCCCAGCGCAATGATGTTAATGCGATGCAAACCTGTGGTGTACTTCGCCACTTTGGTTTGGGCGTACCAGATTGTCCACCAAATAGCGACTTGGTGCAGCACGTACAGAACCCAAACACTGGCTCGAGTCCAGACGGTTGGTTCTGGTAGTTTCCAATAGTAATGTGCCACGCCTGTATCTGGCAAAAGCCGAATGCTGTTCAGGCGGTCGCCCAATGCCCAAATCAGAGCCGTGAATAAAAAACTAAAAATCACCCCACCCCAAAGGGCGTGACTGCTCGAGAATGGTTTTTGTTCGACTGGTTTAGGAATGGCGCTCTGCATACTGCGTATCGTGCGCTTTTTTGTTACCAAGCAAATGTGCTTGGCGCACATTTATTTGGTAGTTAGGGACATTATTTCTCGAGGATGGTGATGTTGCCCAAAACTGACCAACCGCCTTGCAAAGCACGGTTTGCATCCCAACTGGCGGGAATGACCGAGAGCTTATTGGCAAATTCAATGTATGTGTTACGGGCTGCCAAATTCCAGGCGGTGGTTTTGTTAGCGGTTGCACCGGGTTGCACCATCCGAATGGCTAAACGATATGTACCTTGGCTTTGTGCTTCGATGGCTATACTCACAGCAACTGTGTTTTCCTGCTCTGGCATGAAACTTGTTAATTGTTGGGTTGATTTGGTTACAACAAGCGGTTTGTCAGAAGTCTCGGGCAAGAGCGCCAATTCAATATCCCAATTGTAGTAAAAAGGAGCAATACCAATGTTACTGATTTCAACCGAGAGCGGAATGGTTTTTGTTCCCTTTGGAGGGTTAGGAGGAAACAAGGCTTGTTCAATCTGAAAGTTATAACCGAGTTTCTTATGGGCTTTGATGTACTCTTCGCGCTCGAGACGGTACTGTTCTGAATGCTTGGTGGCATCAAAAGGTTCACGATAAAACGCACCGATTTTCATGGTTGAATAATGCGCTCTTAAGATGGATTGCAGACCTGCTCCTGCGGTGTAAAATTCGCTACCATCAGGACCGGGCGGTGGTTCACCACCAATCGGACCTTGTTTCCATTTATCGCCAACGTTGTATTCAAAAGCGTTGTTATGGCTGTTGCCTGACCAAAAATAATCGTTGTGGAAACCAACTTTGTTGTCTTTACTTAAGACAGCATCATCCAAGTAACGCCCCATCAGCAATTTATTCGGAAAAGCAGCTTTGTAAGCATCCAAAATTTGTTGTTTTGTGCCATCCAAGAGTTTATAACCCTGCCCTCCAGCATCAGGCTTAAATTGAAAAGCGTGCCATTCGCCCCAATAACCAATGATGCCAAGTTGAATTGCGTAAATCCTTGGGTCATTGTTGAATTTTGTACCAAGCGCCGCAATCATTTCCTTGGCTTGCCCAATAAAATAAGGGCTATTGAAATCAACCACAGTACCGCCCTTAGCACCCAAAGGATTTTTGCCAGTCAGCAAATCCACGTTTTGCATCAGCCACGGTGGACAAGCCAACTTGGTTTTGTCGGTTTCTGCGCCATCCCATTGGCAATACATCCGCAGAATAAGATGTCTTTTGTTTGTCCCAGTTCTATTCAAATGCCAATCCAAAGCCCATTGCTTTTCTATTTGCGCCGATGTGAAATCTTGGTCATTCGGTTCAAAATCTTTCCAAGGAATATAGGCAAATGCCACGGTTGATTCCTCATTGCTGTCCCATTTTCCAACGTTAAAGCCTTTCATTGGGTTCAAAAGCGGACCATCGGTTTTTTCAAAGGCGTAACTTTGAACTGCCATTGGTTCAGGTGTAGGCGCAACAGTTTGTGACTGGGCTGGTTGAACACCACAAGAAACTTGCAAAACAAGTGCTGCCAAAAGAAGAAAAAGGCGTTGCTGGATTTTCATTGCTCGAGCATACCCCTATGGCGCAGTGGTTTCTGTGAACAAGTCCACCTCGAGCAGACGGTGTTGAGTTTCTATAGAAGCTAAAAGCTTAACCCTAAAACCGAAACTTGGCATTGTCGCGCTGGTGGTCAGCAAAATTGGTATTGGGCTTAAATTCGCCTTTTTTGCCGTGCAGGAAGTACAACCACTGGACACCCTTGTTGTTGGTGCGTTGGGCATTCAGGACGGACTCGAGGGCTTGTGAACCCGGATTGGCAATTGGCGTTGGGGTTAAGCCACGCACTTTATAGGTGTTAAATGGCGAATCGGACTCGAAATCTCCTGCTTTGCGGCTCAGTTGTGGCAGGCGTTTACCCAAGCCATACGCGATGGTTGGGTCTGATTGCAATGGCATTCCCAGTTCCAAGCGGTTCAAAAAAACCCCAGCAATCACGGGCATCTCACCTGCGTTGCCCGCTTCGGCTTGGACAATACTGGCAAGTGTCACCCATTGGTAAACACTGAGTTTTAATTTCTCGAGAACCGCTAAACGATTTGGCGTGACTTCCCTCAAGAAACGCGCTGTCATGGCTCTGGCGATACTTTGTGCTGTGTCTTCTGGGCGAAACTGATAGGTAGCAGGAAATAAAAAACCTTCTAAACTCGGAGCGCCTTTGCTGTAAGGCAGGAGATTGGTTTGCCGAAAAGCTGTTTCGAGTTCGGCATTGCTGGTTAAATTGGTGGCAGCTACTCGAGCTACAATTTCCGATAAGCGCCAACCTTCGGGAATGGCAACGGTAATTTGTCTTGGACGACCCGGTTTACCAAGTACTCGAGCAATCTCGAGCGCGTTTTGCTGACCAGAAAGGTCGTAATACCCTTCGCGGATGCGGCGGTCAGTGCCGACGTACTGGGCAATCAAACGAAAAGCGGTTGCGTTGCGGATTAAGCCTTGTCGCTCGAGGGAAGTGGCAATACTGCCGATGCTCATGCCTTGTTTGACTTCAAGGGTTTGTTTTTTAGCGTTGGTTGGCAGCACCACGTACAGCACACCCGCTCCGACCACCAGACAAAGAACGAGCAGCAGTCCAAAAAAACCAAGCAGAATCCGAAGGGGTTTCACAATTGACTAGAATAACAAACTGACCTGTTAGACTGTACGGTATGAAAGGCACTCATTTGGTTCGGGTCAGCAAAAGCAGTGGCGGATTCCCGATTCCTTTACAAGGTGTCCATGTTGCCACCATCTGCCTTGAAGCCCCACTCGAGGTTGAAGGCAGCGACGAAGTGATGTACGTATGCTTAGAGAATGAAATTGTGATTGACATTGGTTTGGACTTTGCCCATCTGCGTCCACTTGAGGCGTTTACGGTACTTGGAGCGCATAAAATTTCGCCTGTCAGCACCAGCAAAAGCGCCAGCAGCACCAGCATTGTCCTTCGAGTCTCGAGGTAAACTGCGCCCATGAGCATCTCGGCTGTTATTCTTGGCGGCGGCAACCCTAACGACCCATTTGCACTCGAGCATGGTGTCTCGGTTAAGGGTTTAATCCCAATTGCGGGTCAACCGATGGCATTGTATGTGCTTCAAGCCTTAAAAGCCGCTGGAATCGAAAAAATTATTTATGTTGGCGCAATCACCCCAGACCTCGAGCCGTATATTTTTAAGCACCTACCAGCCAAAGGCACGATGCTCGAGAATTTACAACTTGGACTAGAAACCCTAAGCAATGAATCTCGGGTGCTGATTGCCACGGCTGACATTCCGCTTTTAAGCCCAGCTGCGATTTCGGATATTTTGCTGCGCGACACTGGGCAAGGCTTGGTGTATCCTGTTGTAACAAAAACCGCTGCTGAACGTGCTTTTCCGGGTGGTAAACGCACCTATGCCAAGCTGCTCGAAGGCACATTCACAGGCGGTAACCTGTTTTTACTCGAGCCACGCTTGGTGAATCAGTTTTTACCGCGCCTAGAATTTATTCTCGAGAACCGCAAAAACGTGATTCGACTGGCTGGGATGTTTGGGGTTGTGGCACTGATCAAACTTTTTTTAGGACAACTCAGCAAAGCCGAACTCGAGCGCACCGTATCAAAAATCCTAGGTGTTCCTGCCCAAGCCCTGATTTCTGAGTATGCCGAAATTGGATTTGATGTGGATAAACCAGAGGATTTATTGCTGGTCAGTCAACATCTAAAATCGCAATTGAATTAAAAAAGCCCCTGATGGGGCTTATTCGTCTTCGTCCTCGTCGTCTTCATCCTCGTCTTCGTCCTCGTCATCGTCTTCCATGTAAACACCTTCGGTTTCATAACCTTCGATGTCCTCAGATGTGGCGATTTCTTCGTCGTTGGCGAAAAACGAAACAACTCCATCATCATTGAGTTCGATGGTGACATCATCTGGGTCTACATCATCGGGAATGGTCACGTAAAAAACGGCGGTCAATTCGATTTCTGGCATGGCTTTCCTCCTAAAGCGCAGTATGCCAGATAAAACACTTGCCTGTCGAGTGCTATTTGGGCATATGTTCTCGAGTCCGAATAATTGGCACTCGTCTCCTGTTCAAAGCCCGTGCGGCTTGTTAAACTGCTTTCTATGCGTACATTGGTTTTATTGGCTACACTGGCAGCTGGCGTGGTTGCCCTTGGGCAGAGTGAAATCGCTATTCCCAAATTTGTGGATGAAAGCACCACTTCGGGCATCTCGAGCCGCTTTGATGGCGATTGGGAGTTTATGGTCGGAGGCGGCACAGCCGTTTTTGATTGCGATTCCGATGGCTACCCAGAAATTTACGCGGCTGGCGGCACAAACCAAGCTGTGCTGTACCGCAACCTCTCGAGGCGCGGTGGGGCTTTGCGTTTCTCGAGAACACCAAGTGGCATGGAGCTGACCAATGTGATTGGTGCTTATCCACTTGATGTGGATGGCGACGATATAACTGATGTGATGGTCTTGCGCCTTGGTGAGAATATCCTCTTTCGCGGTTTAGGTGGTTGCAAATTCGAGAACGCCAACCAGCGCTGGAATTTTAACGGCGGAGATGCGTGGCACACAGCCTTTGCTGCCACATGGGAGCGCGGACAAACCATGCCAACATTGGCAGTTGGTGCATATGTCAACCCCAAAGAAACCGAGTACCCATGGGGCAGTTGCACCGATAACTGGCTGCTGCGTCCAAACTCGAGTGGACAGTACAACCTGCCCAGTGTGCTAAACCCAAGTTACTGCGCCTTGTCCATGCTCTTTTCTGATTGGAACCGTTCAGGTGAACCAGCCCTGCGCGTCTCCAACGACCGTGAGTACTACAAAGGCGGTCAGGAACAACTTTGGCGAGTCTCGAGCGGACAAACCCCGAAGCTCTACACCGAAGACGAAGGCTGGCGCAGATTGCAAATTTGGGGCATGGGCATTGCAGGTTATGACCTGACTGGCGATGGCTACCCAGAGTATTTCATCACCAATATGGCAGACCAAAAATTACAAGCGCTTGCCAAAGACGCCACCCGCCCACAATACGCCGATATTGCCTTTCGGCGCGGTGTGACCGCCCACCGCCCATATGTTGGTGATAACACCTACCCAAGCACAGGTTGGCACGCCCAATTTGAGGATGTCAACAACGACACCAAAGCCGATATTTTTGTCGCCAAAGGCAATGTTGCTAAAATGCCAGACTTTGCGATGATTGACCCCAATAATTTACTCTTGCAACAACCTGACGGCACATTCCTCGAGGTTGGCGATAAGGCTGGAGTCGCCAGTGGCAAACGCGGACGAGGTGCAATGCTGGCAGATTTCAACTTGGATGGCTGGCAAGACCTTGTGGTGATTAACCGATGGGATGCCGCCGAACTGTGGCGCAACACTGGTACAAATCAAGCCGCCAACTGGCTACAAATCCAACTCAAACAACAAGGCGGCAACCGCGATGCCATCGGCAGTTGGCTCGAGGTTAAAACCGAAAATGGCTTTGTACAGCGCCGCGAACTGACCATCGGAGGCGGGCATGTCAGTGGACATCTTGGCTGGATTCACTTTGGCTTAGGCAGCAGTAAAACTGCTCAGTTGCGAGTCCAATACCCAGACGGCATTTGGTCAGAATGGCAGA
Source organism: Deinococcales bacterium (assembly GCA_013298185.1). Lineage (GTDB taxonomy): Bacteria > Deinococcota > Deinococci > Deinococcales > JAAFIG01 > JAAFIG01. The sequence continues at coordinate 13,223 of JAAFJQ010000012.1, read as the reverse complement.
CCTTAACCAGCAATCAGTTCTATAACCTCGAGCGTGACCAAGCTGCTAAACTATGGAAACCCAAACGCTGATTTAAGAAATCGTGACATCATCATGGTTGATGGTCAGTTGATGCAAAAATAAACCCATCTGCTCGGGCGTATAAGGTAATTTACCAAGCCCCCATTGGGTCAATAGACTGTAAACCCCACTGGACATAAAACCAACCATCAAATCAAGGGCATCGTCGTCTGCCACGGGCTTACCCGTTTGGGCTTTGATGAACAACAGCAATTGTTTTAAGTAAACCCCTAAGCGCTTGATGATTTCATTTTGAATTTCTGCTTGAACAATCAAACAAAGCATTTCTTCGTGGCGTTGCCAATAGACAAAAAGCTGAATACAGAGCGTTTGTTTATTGTAATTTCCTCGAGCTGAATTGTTGACCAAGTCGTTAAAAAATTCAGTGAAAACGTGGTCTACCAAGCTCAGCAGCAATTCTTCTTTGGATTGGTAATGCAGGTAAAACGTCGGGCGTGCCACTTCGGCACGGTCAGCAATTTCCCTGATTTGCAGTTCTTGGAATGGTTTTTCACGCATCAGTTGTAGCAAGGCATCTTGCAGCCATTTTTGGGTTCGGCGCACCCGTAAGTCTTGGCTTTTTTTATTTGACATATTCATAAAGGCGTCAATTATTTTACATGCTTTTAGGATGGAACAAACAGGCTTGACAAGCAGCTCGAGGATATTATATTTTACAAATGTAAAATAATTATCTACTGTACATCTTGGAGACTCTATGCCAGAACAGCGCACAAGCTCAAAGCTCGGTTCTCGAGCCATTAAAGTGATTCCATTTTTGCTACTTGGTGTATTGACCTTGGTTTTACTGCCCAATAAAACCAGCGAACTGATGCGTGCCAGCGCTCAGACACCAGCTCGAGTAGAACTGAGCCGCAACAGCTCAATCGCACTTGATCCAGCCAAAGGAAGCAGCATTGGCGCGGTCTATCAAGCCTTTTTAAGCCCACAACAAGAAGGTGGTGAAGAATCTGACACCCCAGCCGCCATACCACCACAGTTTCGCTCAACTGCGCCATCTGTATCACGCGACCAGCGCCGTAGTCGCGGTCATGGAGTGATTGAATTTAGCCAAGACCTAAGCAAAGCCTATGTGCAGTTGGCAGTCGAGAACGTCAATGTTGCCGAAATCAACATGCTGCACATTCACTGTGGTCGTCCCGGTCAATTGGGTCCAATACTGATTGATTTTTCTTTGATTGGCAACATCAACCAGTATTTAGCAGGTGGAAAACTCAGCTTAGAAATTCGCAATGAAGATATTGTGGCAGTCACCACCCACGCTCATGGCTTGGTTTCAGCTTTTACATCAGGTTGTCCGATCGTTCCCACCTTTCCCCAAGACCGAGTCAAAACCATTGCTGGTATGGAACTGATTGCTCGCCAAGGCGAGTTGTACTTTAACTTGCACACCAAAGGACAAACTTATTTTGGCGACATTCGTGGGCAACTGACTTTGGTAGAGACCAGTAAGTGAAAACCATTTCCTTGGTTAATTGCTCACAGGGCGAACACGAGGTTCGCCCCTACGAAATCACAAATACGTCACAGAAAGAAAAGTCCAAAACATTTTGAACTATTGAAACGCCATTCTCGAGACTATTCAAAGCTCTTTCTACTCGAGAATCTGATATGCAGAAATGGTTAGGAAATCCGCAAATGGTTCTTCGGTGGTGCTAATCAAAAGGGCGGCTGCTTCTTCAAAACGCTTGCCATCAGCTTTGTACTGCTCGAGAAATTCTTGGATGGTATCCAGCACCAAAGCCCTTGTTGCAGTTTGTCCATCCTCGATAACAACGCTGTGATGCACCCACTGCCAAAGTTGCGCCCTCGAGATTTCAGCGGTAGCAGCGTCTTCCATCAGGTTGTTGATTGGCACCGCTCCACTGCCGCGCAACCATGCCTCGAGGTATTGGAGTGCCACCGAGACATTCTGACGCAGTCCTGCCAACGTAATGGGTTCGTTCGGCACTTCTAGTAAATCAGACTCGAGGATGGTGTGGTCTGGGATTTTCCCGATCTGATTTGGCGTGGGCATCAGGCGATTAAAGACCTCGAGTGCCACTGGTACAAGTCCGGGGTGTGCTACCCAAGTTCCATCGTGACCATCAGATGCTTCGCGTTCTTTGTCGAGGCGTACTTGTTCAAAAGCCTTGGCATTGGCAGCTTCATCGTTTTTGACGGGAATAAAGGCGCTCATGCCACCAATCGCGGGGGCTTGGCGCTTGTGGCAGGTTTGAATCGCGAGCCTCGAGTACGAACGCATCATGTGGGTTGCCATGGTGACTTTGGCACGGTCTGGGAGGATGTAGTTCTTATGATGCCCGAGTTTTTTGATGAAACTAAAAATATAATCCCATCGTCCACAATTTAAGCCGCTCGAGTGGTGGCGCAGTTCATAGAGAATCTCGTGCATTTCAAACGAAGCCAGAATCGTTTCGATCAGCACTGTAGCGCGAATTGTGCCTTGTGGGACTTGGCAATAGTCTTGGGCAAAAACAAAAACATTATTCCAAAGCCGAGCCTCGAGGTGCGACTCGAGTTTGGGTAGGTAAAAATACGGGGCTGAGCCACGACTGAGCAGCACTTGAACATTATGGAAAAAATAAATTCCAAAATCAAACAACGAACCCGAAACAGCTTTACCGTTCAAAAGCGCATGGCGTTCCTCGAGATGCCAACCACGAGGACGAACCTTCAGCGTGGCAAGCGTTTCATTCAAACGATAGGTTTTCTCGCCAGTCTCGAGCGTAATCGTGCGTTTGTTCGCCTCGAGCAGATTGAGTTGCCCCAAAGTGGTGTTTGACCATGTTGGGCTGTTGGCATCCTCAAAATCTGCCATAAAGACCTTTGCACCAGAATTCAAGGCGTTAATTACCATTTTGCGATCTACAGGTCCGGTAATTTCCGTGCGGCGGTCTTGCAGGTCGTGGGGAAGGGGTGCAACTGTCCAATCACCACTGCGAATCTCGGCTGTTTGGGGCAGAAAATGCGGTAACTCGCCGCTTTTAAGGCGCTCAGCGCGGGCAGCTCGAGCCGCCAATAGATCAAGGCGGCGCTGACCAAAACGAGTCTCGAGGGCTTCAACAAATGCCAATGCCTCTGATGAAAAAAGACTGACAGCGGCTTCTGGCACGACTTGGGTGAGTAAAATGGTCATGTGCCGAGCAGCATATCAGAAACTCGAGACTGGGCTATGAAAACTGTGCCATGAATTTCTCGAGAATTGACAAGAGTTTAGCTTCAAAAACTTCCCTTGCAATGGTTGGTGTGCCATCTCTGGCTTGTACCCCATAACGCCCAAAAAAAGCATGAACCCCGCCCGCAATGACCTCGAGTTGGGTGTTCTTTGGTAACTGCCCAAGGCTTTCACGGATGCGGTCAACGCTAATCAGACCATCGAGTTCAGCCGCAATTGTTAAGGTTGGAATGGTTCTTTGGCTGCAATCGGTGGCGGGAAAGGCTGCCATCAGAATCAAGCCATCCACCCGAGCGCCAAAACCAACCAATAAACCTGCCATCGCCCCACCAAGTGAATGTCCACCGTAAATCACTTTGCGAAATTTTTCGCCACCCGCCTCGAGAGCAAGGCGGATGCGTTCGCCTTTGGTGTAATCAAAAAAAGCAATGCCAAGCGGGGATTCTGGAATAATTGTGGTGATGCCTCTGAAAGCAAGATGCTCGGCAAAAAAAGCATATGCTTCGGCGGGGACAAGTCCGCCCGGAATGAACATCAGCAGCACGCCGTTACTTTGTTTGGGGGTGGCTCGCCAATAACCACCATCACTCGAGACTCGAGTCAGGGTTTGTGCGGTAGCCGCATTGGCAAGGAGCAACAAAAGAATGGTTAAGAATCGTTTCATTGATGCCAGCCTATGTCAGCTACGCAACCCAAACCACAAGACAGCTTGCAAAGAATTAAGGTGCTGCCATACGGTTCTTGATAAATGTAGCGACGACTTGAGACTCGAGAAAGTGCCATAACCGCCGCTACACTTTTAGGCTTGAGTGGTTCGGGTAAAACTCGAGGTGAAACCAGTCGACTTGAGGTTGAGTTTACGGCACACGAATTCGGTCTGCACCCAATAAGACCGTCTGGGGTAAACCAACGTCGGGTCCTGAACCACTGCCAAGTTGCCCAGTATCGTTCGCGCCCCACGCTTGCATTGTGCCGTCTGATTTAAGGGCAAGCACATGATACGAACTGGCGATACCAACAACGCCTGTTACTCCCGAAACCACGACAGGCGAGGCTTTATCAGCAAAGGCGGCATCGTCACCCAACTGTCCATAAGCATCATATCCCCAAGCCAGCATCGTGCCATCTTGTTTTAAGACAAGCGAGGTGTAAAGCCCTGCGGTGATGGCAACTACGCCTGAAACATTTGGTACAGCTTTTGGTGTGAATTCATCTGTCAGTACACTTCCATTGCCCAGTTGCCCAGAGCCATTGTTGCCCCAAGACAACACCGTGCCATCGGCTTTGAGTGCCAATGAGTAGAGCGCCCCTGTAGCAACGGCAATAATGTTCGTGGCATTTAAGACAGGAACTGGTTCGGCTTGCGATGTACTGGTTTGGTCATCGCCCAATTCACCTGCCGTTTCGCGTCCCCAAGCCAGCATTGTGCCGTCAACTTTGAGTGCCAGCACATGAGATGATAATGAACTCGAGGCAATAGCAATCACATCCGAGATTCCAGGAACTTGTACAGGTGTGGTTTTATCACCAAAAACAGCGCCAATGCCAAGTTGCCCGTTGGTGTTTTGTCCCCAAGCCAGCAGTGTCCCATCTGATTTCAGGGCAAACGAGGATTGCAAACTTGCCGCTATTGCCACAATGCCCGTTGCTCCTGAAACCACCACAGGTGTGGACTTATTGGCTTTGGTGGCATCATCGCCGAGTTGCCCAAAGTCATCTGCACCCCATGCCAGCATTGTGCCATCGGCTTTGAGTGCCAAGGAATGCTCATAGCCAGCAGCAACTGCCACAACATCTGTGACCCCAGAAATGGCTAGGAGGCTCGAGCTATCATTGATTGTGCCATCACCGAGTTGTCCTTTTGAATTCCAACCCCATGTCAGCAGGGTCCCATTGGTTTTGATTGCCATGGAATGCCCTGAACCTGCGGCAATGCTGCCCTGATTGGGATGCACTCCAATGTAAATGGTTTTTGTTTTGCTTGGGTCTTGGAAGCTGCTGACAATAATTCGCACCACCCGTCCAAAGGTGCTGCTTGGAGCATTGTATGTGACGCTGCTGCCTGTGCTGCTCGAGAGCGAACCCACACCGCTTGGCTCGAGTGTCCAAGTCAGGGTTGAATTAAAATTACCATCGCCTTGAATACTGCCTTGCAGATTGATAGAACCACCTTGGCGCACATTGACCACAGAACTGGTCAAGCCAACACTGCTAATGGTTGAGGTTGAAGTTGGGGTCGGAGTACATGCCACAATAGCCAGCGATAAAAGACCAATGGTTGCAAAAAACGGTTTATTCATGATTTCCTTTGTAGAAAGAGCCTCGAGACGCGACCAGATTCTGGTCAGAACAACCAAAATCTTTTGGTTCAAGGTGGTTTGAGTTGAATACGGATTTTCATTGCCATTGGACAGTACCAAAGCCGCATCACATTGGCATCACATCGGCATCACACGATACTCGAGCCACCAAAAAACTTGGCTACGTCGATTTACCTGAGCCATAAAAGTCAAATCACTTCGTTTAAGTGCAGCGTTTCGTAAGTCCTTACATTCTGTTTCCCAGAATTGTCGGACTGACCAACGCTGCACTCTTTTCCACTCGCTTTGCTCGGAAGTCATAAAGACTTCTGAAACGATGTATTAAGTCAAGGCAGTAACTCGAGATACCCTAAATGCAAAGGTTGTACTGCGAGAAAATGCCTTCGGTCAATGGTTAAAACTTGCCGAATCCGATACCGTTCTGCTAAAGCAATAATACTTGCATCCACGAAACCAAGTGGTAAATCATTGTATTGTCGCCGAATCTGATTAACTCGAGCAAGGTCTGTGCCATCAAAGACAAGTAACTCATTGCTTTGCGTCACACCCTCAAGAAAAGTCTTTGCCATTTCTTCGCCAAGGTATTTGGTTAGAAAATAATCCACTTCGCACAGCACAGTTGTTGGAATGAGGAATCGCTTGGTCGTGAATCGTTTCACTGCTAAATGATGTTTATCCGATTTGTCTACCAATGCAATTAGCGCACCAGAATCGCATAGAATCATGGTTGACGTTCCGCAAAGAGCAGTTCATCCACCCGTTCGGATAAATCACCAATGCCAGATTCGCCAATACCCACCCAAGTCCGCGTTATGCTTGGTAAAAGCGCTTCGGCAAGAATCTGCTCAAGAACAGCTTGCTCAGATTGTCCTCGAGCCAAAGCAAATTCTTTGAGGCGATTGCTGAGATTTTGTGGTACTTGCAAAGTCATACCTATGATTTTAGCACTGCTTGGCGGTAAAGCCAAGCTAAAATTGCTCATCTTCCAAACCACTTCTCGAACAGAGCGCTTTGAGCCAACCCCAATTTAAGTAGCAGCCGAATTGCGATTGTCACGGTGCTGAATAAATTCGAGGAAAGCACCCACCACCCGAGACTCGAGCTGAGGCAGTCGCGCTACCACAATTCTGCGCTCGAGCGGTTCGGGCAAGGCTCGAGTTGTCACACCGTTGGGCAGTGGCAACGTGGCTAAGCGCGGCAGGATGCTGACACCAAAGCCATGTGCCACCATGCTCAGAATTACGCTGTCATCCTCGACCTGAGCGGCTTTCTCGAGCGGTTGCTGATGCCGCGCAAAGTAATCGCGGATGGTTGGCGCTCCAGCCTCGTTGCAGAGTAAAAAAGGTTGCTCGAGAATGCTTGACCAAGAAGCCTGCTGTGTGCTTGGAGCGTTCTGCTTGGGGAACAGCGCCACCCATTCATCCCGAAAAAAATCATGGCTGTTCAGGTCGGTTTCCACAGGCGCAGCTAAAAAACCAAGGTCAGCTCGAGCTGAGCGCACTGCGTTCTCAACCCCATGCGCCATGCCCTCACCGCTTTGCAATTCAAACCGAACTTTGGGATGCAGCACCTTAAATGCCTGAATCAAATCTGGCAGCACATGCGTGGCAATGCTGCGAAGCGAAGCAATCCGAATGATGCCCTGCAAATTCCCCTGCTCGAGCCTGATTTCTTCGAGCATCGCGGCTTCGGCTCGGAGCATGATTCGGGCTTGGCGGGCAATGCGTTCGCCCAGCGCCGTAGCTCTTGCGCCAAAACGCCCACGCTCGAGTAAACGCCCACCAAGGTTGCGCTCGAGTTGCAGCAAGGCATGGGAAACTGCGCTTTGCGATAGCTCGAGTTCGGCGGCTGCATTGGTCAGGTTGCCCTGCTCGAGGGCAGCCAGAAAGATTTTTAATTGCGCGAGGGTCAGGCTCATGAAGATAGCTTGATTCTACCTCGAGCTGTTGATTTGAGGCTCAGCGATTATTGTCTTGATCTCAACAATGTTTGTAAGAACTCTAATCGAAAAAACATGCTTATTTTACAGGGCAAGGCATGCCTTGCCCCTACGGGTTAGAAATAACCCCAATCGTAGGGGTGAGGCATGCCTCACCCATTTACAGTTGATGGAATGAGATTTTCAGGCTCGAGAGCGAATCTGTTCTAATGTATCTTCGACCAGTACCTCGCCATTTTTGAAGACAGTTCGCATGGCACTGTTTGGGTAGGGAACAGCAAAATCGGTGTACTGCATGGTGCGGAATTTGCCATTCTCGAGAACCAAATCCAGTACCCCATCCTTGCTGCGCTTGCGCGGGTCGGTGACTGGGTCTTTGTAGATTGGGCGGTACACCCCACCCACGATACCTGCACTGGCTTTATAAGCAAAGCGCTGCGTGTCGCGGTCAACTTTTTGTAGCAATGCCCCGCCCATACCAAAGCCAACATTGGTGGCACTGTACTGTTCGTTGATGATACCTGCCAGAATTTCTTTGATGCTTTCTTCGTTGATACCGTCACCTTGAATCACGCGCACATGGTTCAGCACCTTGTAGCCTTTGCTGTTGACCTTATGCCCAAATTTGGCATCGAGGGCTTTGACCGCCATGCGTACCACGGCGGGCGGGTCGCCTGAGTCTGGGCGCACCACGAGGGTCGCACCACTCGAGATGATCTGTTCACGCAAGGCTTCACCCCAAAAGTGATTGATTGCGTTTTTCAGGTCGTAACTGTCGGAAACCACGGCGAACAAAGCCCCTGGTTTGGCAAACATTTTAACGGCATGGCGGTATGCCTCGAGTTCGTTTTCCTTACCCCAACTTGTTACGGTGCTGTGTTCGGCGGCTGGGATGCTAAAACCTGCGGTTTCGGAGTGATAATAATTGCGAGCTACCCGCAGCGCCTCGAGCGTGTCTGTTCCCATGAAATTCAGCAGGTGCGCCAAGCCACCAATCCCTGCTGATTCGCGGCTGCTCACGCCTCTCGAGCCGAAGTCATGGAGCTTAAAGGCAATTTCGCCACTTGGATCATCGGATGTTTCTTCGAGTGCATTTTGAATCACTTTTTTGATGTAATAGCTCTGGGTGGCAACCGTGGTTGGATACCAAACCCGCATTAACATCGTTTCAAACCAACTGACCAGCCAAGGAAAACGCTCATCGGTGTTGGTGCAAGTCAGCAGGACATTATGGTTCGGCACCAAAGTACCTTCTGGAACAGCCCGAATCTCGAGCGGTAATTTCCCACCAAGTTCAGTGGCAATCAAACGCCACGCCTCGAGTGGAAAAGGCTCACCATGAGCGCTGAGAACAGCATTCGCTTCTTCAACCATCTCGAGCGTAACGTGTGTACTCAAATATTTTTTCAGCACATACTGCAAACCAAAGAACCGAGTCGCAGGGTATGTGCCGCCTCGAGACTCGAGGTAACTCATCATCCGCGTCATGCTTGGCGGGTACTGCATAAAGTGCGAACTTTTATAGCTGTCTGTGTCGAGGATGATGTTGTTGTCGTTGATCGGGTTCATAATTAGCTCCTAGCGCCTAGCTTCTAGCTCCTAGGCTTGAAATGCACAACTCTTAAACAAAGTTCCTCGCTCGAGACTGATGATGCTCTGGGTTTTAGCTAATGACTAGCAGCTAGAAGCCAGTAGCTTCTTTTCATTGCCTTAAAACAAAATGCTCAATAATCGCGTGGTGATCTTCAAAAAACAACTCTGGTTTGGACAGGGCTTCGGACAGTGGCATCCAAAACGCATCGGCGGCATCATCTCCTCCTTTGATGTTGGGTAAGCTGCCAATGCCAAGGTCAAAGTGAAAAGCATGGGTAATCGTACGTCCGCGCAGGCTGCGGTCTGGGTAGTCAAAGACGGCTGTGTTTTTCAGGTACTTGTCCGCCTCGAGCTTCAAGCCTGTTTCCTCGAGCAGTTCGCGTAAGCAACCAGCCAATAAAGTTTCTTTTTGGTTCAAAAACCCACCGGGCATGGCGTATTTGCCTTTGCCGGGGTGGTCGCCGCGTTTGATGACAAGAACAAATCCGCTTTTGATCACGACCGCATCGGTGGTCACAAAGACAGGTGGGTATGGCGCGGCTGACCAGAGTTTTTTATAGTCCTGCACATATTGGTACTCGAGAACAAGGTCTAGGTAGTCCTGTGTTTGCTTGAAATTCTCGAGCCAAGTCCTCGTGCTTGGGTTGACCATTTGGCTGGTGTCTTGTCCTGTCCAGAGCGCGTTGCGAACATCGGTGGCGTTAAGACTCGAGACGATTTTGGTGGGTAAGTAATCCCATTGTGGGAAACTTTTTAAGTAGTAGCTCGAGCCGTCTTTGATATGCCCAAGCAGTGCCACATGGTCTGAGCCTTTGGTGATGCCATGCACGCCTTGTTGTACGGACGCTAACCACATGGCTTCGTTGTAGAAGTAATCGCGCACAAAACCAAAGGCGACCCTTGAAGTATCTGCCCCTGCTGCTTTTAGTGCCTCGAGGATCAGGTGTTGGCGTTCTTCGGTCAAAAATGGGTTTTTGATGTTCCGAGCGGTTTTGGCACTACCGATGATGACAATCAGTTTCTGCACGCTGCTGAGCGCCTCGAGCATGACGGCAATGTGGGTTTGGTGGGGTGGTTGGAATCTGCCAATCAAGACCCCGTAGGTAAACTGAGGCTCTATCTTCATGTTTATCATTTTACAATTTTTTTTATGAAATTTATGAATCATTCTGAAAACCATAACCAATTGGAATCAAGATCGGTATAGCATGCTTTGCGCCTCAGGGTTTTAAACCCGAACGAAAAACGAGCTTGACAAGTCAAATAAAACTGCTACTGTGGCTTTGGGAGTTATTCCAGTGTTGATGCAATAACAATTGAACACAACAATTGCTGCGTAGAGGTGGAAACAAGCTCTATCAATGAGGTAAACCATGAAAAAATCACAATTTATGATTTTCACAACAATCATCCTCGGCTTCCTGAGTTTGGTGGCATGTAACACCACCGCAGAAATGACCAAGCAAGTCCAACCCAAACCAACACCAGCAGGTTTAACTTCTGTTTGGAACAGTTGGAATGCAATTTATCCAAATCAAAACCCGAACTGGGGTGACTTTCGTAGCGTGTCTTGGAAACCAGACTCGAGCCAAGTGCTTATCAGTGCCAGCAATGCCTTGATTGATATGCCAGTTCAAGCAACCCAAGCCATTCAACAGCGAGCAGTGCGTTCACGAGAAGCTTATTGGAATCCAAGTGGAACAAAAATTGCTACTGTGAGCGAATTGGGTATTGTTGAACGCCAAGACATTGCCACAAATACCTATTCTGGCTTGGAGCAAGGCATCAACAGCGACTTTTTTCAGTGGAGTCCAAACGGTTTACTTGGAGCAGGAAAAACCACCGAAGATGGAGTCACCAGCACCATCATTTGGAATATGACCACAGGTGCGATACTGCACCGAATTGGTACGATTGCGTATGTCAGCTTTGTGCAGTTTAGCCACGACAATACAAAAATTCTGATAATAGGCAATAACGAGGCTCTCGTTTATTCATTTGAAACCCAAAGCACCATATTTTCTAAGTCCGGAACTGGAAGTTGGTCTTCAAGATTAGAACAAGGCGCTTTTACCTTAGATAATCAAAATGTGATACTCAGTGGCGAAGGTGGTTATACATCCACCCTAGAAACTTATGATTTAGCCACAGGCACACTGCAACAAACCAAATCTTTTAGTTATGCCCAATCTGGAAGTAAGCCTTGGTTACGAGCAGATGGTAAGAAATTAATCATCATTGGCTATAGCGTAACTAAAATCCATGACCTCGAGACTGGCACCGCAACAACAACAGCTTTACAACGCGGTGGAGAACCAGACCCGACAGGTACATGGGTCGTACAAGATGATTCAATGTATATCAATGGTGTTAATTACGAAACTGTTCGCATCTACGACATTTTAACTGGACAATTACAACGCGAAATCAAATGGGAGCGGAACTTTGTTCCAAAACCACCTCCGCAACCCCGTGTCAACAATGTCTACGGTCTAGCCTATGACCATGATGGCAAGCTGCTCGAGGTTGGTCGTAACACCAAGAACATCATTCGATCAGCCAATGGCGCATATGTCCTCAGTGAATTTACAGGTCATACTGACAGCATTTACGGCGTTGCTTATAACCCTGACAGCTCAAGATTTATGACAGGCAGCAGCGACGGCACAGCGATTATTTGGGATGCCAGCACCACACCACCAACCCCAATCCAAACCCTGAGCAGCCACACCTACACCGTGCGCGGCGTAGCATGGGGTGCGAATACGATTGCTACTGCCAGTTGGGACAGCAGCGCGAAACTCTGGAAAGCTGATACTTTTGAAGAAATTGCCACAATTCAACACAATGATTTTGTCAATGCCGTGGCGTTCAATCCAGACAGCACCCAAATTGCGACTGGCTCGAGTGACCGCACCCTGAAAATCTCGAGCAGCACCGATGGAAGCCAAATACGCAGCATTGCTGTTCCAGCCGCTGTGCTGAGCTTAAACTGGAATTCAGATGGAACGCAAATCGCGGTGGGAACAACCGATAAAAACACCTATGTTTTTGATGTCAGCACAGGCGCTTTGATCAAAACTTTTACGGGTCATACTGGCGCAGTACGAGCGGTGCTATGGAGCAAAGATAACAGTGCATTAATCACCGCTTCGGATGACAGTACCGTGAAACTCTGGAATGCCAGTTCAGGCGAGGAAATTACCAGTGTTAAACCCGTTTCTGGTTACGCGGTCTTTGCCTTGGCACTTAGCCCAGATGGAAAAACTGTGGTGGCAGGTTCTGCGGCTGGTCCAACTGTGGCGTACACCCTCGAGTAAAGGAATGAAAACATGAAAAACAAACTCTATTATCTTCTGCCACTTCTTTTCATTCTGATGCTGTTCTCATGCGTCCAACCACCCACCACCCCAGAAGCACCAACCAACCTCACCCCAGATGGAACACCCCTACGAATCTCGAGTGTCAACCCAACCACTTTCACCAATGATAAAGACTCGAGAGTCACCATAACAGGAACTGGTTTTATCAACAGCACAGCTTTCTTCGTGCAAAGCACCAAACTCGAGATAGCCAGCCTCACCAGAACCCAAGCAATTGTCATCGTTCCAAAGCGTTTCCTACCAAGTGTATATGGGATTATGGTAGCTGATAACACTGGTTCTCGAGCCACCCTATACCCAGCTTTTACCATATCCCAAGCTGCTTCAACTCGAGCCATAGATGAAGAAATCAATTACCTTTCCTTTGTAGAAGGTTATGTCATTGACCATGACACTCAACAACCCATCCAAGATGCAACAGTGGGTATTTCTGGTCTCGAGACAAACACCAACTCAAGTGGTTACTACCTCCTCCGAGGCGTACCAACTGGTCGTCAAGCCCTCGAGATTAAGAAAACAGGTTATGAACCCCTGTACCGAATCGCAGAAGTCCCAGTCTCGAGCAATGGTCAAACCCTGACCATGAAATTAAGTGAACTCGAGCCAAAATCCACTCGAGTCACCATGATCGGCTCGAGTGGAGGAACACACTTTGCCAGTGCAGATGGAGAAGCAGGACCATTCCTAAAAATACCTGCTGGAGCGCTCGAGAAAGAAACCCCTATTCA
>JAAFJQ010000119.1 GCA_013298185.1 Deinococcales bacterium | reverse complement strand
ATTCTCGAGCAGTCGCCAAATTATGTATGGCGTTCCGCTGCCCGCCGAAATGCTCGCCGCGCAATGCTCATGCGGTGAACTTCGTTCGCACCATCATAAATTCTAAAAGGACGGGCTTCTTTATAGAAACTCGAGACAGGGTAATCCTCGGATATGCCCGTGCTGCCCATGATTTGCAAACTTCGGTCAATAATTTTATTGACCGCTTCGGACACAAAAACCTTGGTCATGCTTGCCTGATGCCGTACCCGTTCACCACGATCAAGCATCCCGCAAGCGTGTTCAATCATGGTCTGACTTGCAAAAATCTCGATGTGGCTGTCAGCAATCATTTGCTGCACCATTTGCTGGTCAGATAATTTCTTGCCAAAACTCGAGCGGGAAAGCGCATATCCTTCGGCGTACTCGAGTGAGCGCATGGCAACCCCAAGCCAGCGCATACAGTGGGTTAATCGAGCTGGGTCGAGTCGAATCTGAGCGTAGTCAAAGCCTTTACCCGGTTCGCCCAAGACATCGTCATCGGTCAGTTCCAAGCCATCAAAGTCCAGTTCGCAATGCCCACCGGGCGAGAAATGATCGAGCGTAGGAATCACCCGTTTCAAATGAATTTTCGGGTGATTCATTGGGATTAAAAAAATCGTTGCACCTTCAATCGTTTTAGCCAGAATCAGCGTGACAGCAGCCCCCCACGCCCCTGAGATAAACCATTTTTTTGCCTCGAGTTTCCAAACACCATTTTCTTTGACTGCACTGGCTTGGAGCATACTTGGGTCTGAACCCGCTCCGGGCGGCGGTTCGGTCATGGAAAAACACGAACGAATTTCACCGCGCACCAACGGCATAAGCCAACGTTCTTTCTGAGCTTCATTCGCCACCACATGCAGCAGGTGCATGTTGCCTTCGTCTGGCGCAGCAATGTTAATGGCTTGAGGTCCGAGCATACTGCGTCCTGCTTCGATAAAGAGCTTATACGCATCTACCCACGGCAACCCAAGCCCACCGAGTTCTTTAGGCAAATGCGGCAGCCAAAGCCCAGATTTGCGCCCTTCGGCTTGCAGCTCTGAACGCACCGTTTCAATTTTTTCTAAACCAAAATGCCCAACAAATTCGGATTCTCGAGGGATGACTTTGGTGTTCATAAAGTCACGAAGTTGGGCTTGTAGGGCAATCAGGTCAGTATTCATGGATGAATGTAGTTTAACGTGTTTTGGTTCTAAAAAACGTGATGTGCGGTGAAAATGTAAAAACCCCGTTTTCACGGGGCTTTCTTGTGGTGGCTCGTGAGGGGCACGATCCCCCGACCCACTGATTAAAAGTCAGCTGCTCTACCGACTGAGCTAACGAGCCACACACTGTACTGTGCGTACAGCCGTGAGAGTATACGCACGACACCCCAAGCTGTCAAGGGCTTGATTCGTACCTGAAAGTCTTTTTGAATTAAACTCGAGAGTAACGTACTCATTGCTCGTTTTAAGTATTTCTCGAGTCAGCTTGAGCTGCCACAATTTGGGAACATGGTTAAGGTTTACTTAAGGCTAAGCCATTGCATCTAGGGCGTATGCCACACATCACAGTTAAAAAATAAGGCAGAATGAGGCATGAACCCTTCTGTTTCTGGTCGTCCTGTTGGTGCTGGTGCTTCGCCACCGCCGCTTCGTTCGCCCCAAGTGGTGCGTGCCACAGCCATTGTTGCTTTTGGTGTGTCAGTGCTGGCAGGAATGCTGGCAGCCTTTTTGATGCACCTTCTGTTTGGTAGCGCTGGTCGGGCTGGCTTTGAGGACATCAACCTCGGCGGGCTGCTCGAGTTACTTGGTTTTGTTTTGGTTTTTTCTTATGCGCTGCTTTGGACTCGTCAATGGTTTAGCTTGCCGATTTCGACTTTGCTTTCGTTTGGTTTAGAAACCCCGCCTGCTGCCAAATTATTTGCGGTCAAGCTCGAGGAATTCTCGCCCAGCAACCTCGAGATGGGGCAGAGCATTGCGGTGCTGCGCGAACAAGGGCAAGCCATTGGTTTATTTGATGGTTTGCGTGACCGCACCCTCGAGTGGGGTAGTGTCCCTAAGGCTTCAGGTGATGTGGCGGTGACTGAATTGCGCGGTTTATTATCCAAGCACCCATTTGTGATTATTGCCGATGGCGACACCGTGCATGGTGTGATTACCCAAGAGATGTTTATTCACGGTTTTTGGCGCGGTGGTATTTCCAAGTAAACCCTTGTTATTTCAGATTGGTTTTTATACACTCCCTATGGTCAACGGGAGTGCCGTGTTGTGCGGCTGAGACATATCCCCTGAACCTGACGCGGGTCATTCCGCCGTAGGGAGCGTGACTGGACTTGTAAGGGTCTGACGCTTCCTCTTTCTCAAAGAAAGGGGATTTTTTTATGCAAAAGAAATTGGTGTTTGGTGCTGTGGCTGTTCTGGCGGGTTTCTCGAGCGCTCAAGAGCGGGTTCTAACCGTGGTGACGCATGATTCGTTTAATTTGAGTAAAGAACTGGTGCAAGCCTTTGAAGCAAAAGAAAACATCCGTGTGGCGTTTATCAAAGGTGGCGATGCTGGCGCGATGACCAACCGCCTGATTTTAACCCAGCAAAATCCGATTGCTGATGTGGTGTACGGGATTGACAACACACTGTTGGCTCGAGCCTTAAAAGCCGATATTTTAGCCCCATACCGCCCCAAAGCCGCCGCGCTGCTCGAGAAAAATACCTTGCTCGATGCCAAGTGGCGTATCAGTCCAATCAATTATGGTTATGTGGCGCTGAATTACGACATTGCATGGTTTGAAAAAGCCAAGTTAGTGCTGCCTAAAACCTTGGAGGATTTAACCAAACCCGTTTATAAGGGCTTATTGGTGGTGCAGAACCCTGCTACCTCGAGTCCGGGCTTGGCGTTTTTACTAGCCACCATCAAGCACTTTGGCGAGAACAAAGCCTTTGCATTTTGGGCGGCTCTACAAAAAAACGAGGTCAAGGTGGCAAGTGGCTGGGAAGCTGCGTATTACTCGGATTTTTCTCGCAATGGTGGTGCAAAACCAATTGTGGTTTCGTATGCCTCGAGTCCCGCCGCCGAGGTCTTTTTTGGTGATGGGAAAACCGCGCCCACGGCTAATTTGCTGCTGGCTGGCTCGAGTTTCTTGCAAATTGAAGGGGCAGCTGTCTTAAAAGGTGCAAAGAACCCAGACCTCGCGGGGAAATTCATTGATTTTCTGCTCGAGTCAAAAACTCAAGCCGATCTTCCCACGCAAATGTGGGTTTACCCAGCGCGGCGCGGTGTGGCACTACCCGATGTTTTTGCTTTTGCCCAAAAACCCAGTTCAGCCCAAAGCTCGAGCCTTACGCCAAGCACAATTGCCCTGAATGAAAAACGTTGGGTGCAGCTTTGGACGAAAACCATGCAAAAGTAATGGGAACTTTTGGGCGCAACTCCGCGTAGAATAGGAACGTGACGGACTTCTCCGCTCAGATGCCCCCTGCCAATCCTCCCAGCCTCGAGGCGTATGTTCTCGAGGAGTTGCGTCTTGGCGACCAAAACGCTTGGGAGGGGTTTATTTTGCAGCATCAAGATCGGATGCTGAATTATTTGTTTCACTTAGAAGGTCATTACGAAGAAGCGCTTGACCTGTGCCAAGAAACCTTTTTCAGAGCTTGGAAAGGCATTGGTACATTTCGCTCAGGCGAACCGATTCTGCCGTGGTTGTACACGATTGCCCGCAATGTGCAAATCGAAAAACACCGCAAGAAATCTCATGGTCAATTTTCACTCGAGGAGGCATTCGAGGAGAATGGTTTTGAACCGATTGCCAACACCGCTTCTTCGGTCAAAGGCGCTGAAATCGCTCAGAACGCCGAGCGGGTCAGGGCAGCCTTGCTCGAGTTACCCGAGGAGTACCGCAGCGCTGTACTGCTGCGTTTTATGCAAGACCAGAGCTACGAAGAAATTGCCCAAGTTCAAGGTTGTGCCATTGGCACCGCCAAAAGCCGTGTTTTTCGTGGCAAGGAAATGCTCGAGAAAGCACTTGAAGGGCGGGTGATGCTCGAATGACACAGCCAAGCGATGCTCGAATGACACAGCCAAGCGATGCTCGAATGAATGACATCGAGACTGTGCTGCAAAGCCTGCCTGCTGTCAAAGCCCCAAATGGTTTTGCGCTCGAGGTTGCCCAGCAAATTGCTTTGTCGCATCAGTTTGAGATTCTGGGCAATGCCCATCCACCACCTGATTTGGCTGGTTCATTGGCAAAACGCATTGCTTTGGATGCAGCAGCTAACCCTGTGTTGGGACTCGAGCCAGTCAAAGCCCCAGATAACTTTGCCTCGAGCCTAGCCAAGCAAATTGCTTTGGATGCCAACCCATTGGCAGCCCTCGAGCCACAACGCGCTCCAGTAGAATTTGCTCAGAACATTGCACTCGAGATTGCCCAATCGGTTAATCCATTGCATTCTGTGCCTCGAGTGACTGCGCCTGCTTCGTTCGCCCCTCGGGTTGCACGACAGATTGCCACCCAAGCTGCCTCCGAAGCCGAGCATGACCGCACTCCATTGTACTTTTTGGGAACATTGCTGGCAGGCGTAGCTCTGGCATTTGGAGCGCTGACTTGGCGCGATGCCCAAGCGGCTGGTGTGGCATTGTTCGAGGTGTTGCGGTCACTGCCCGAAACGCTGGTGTTACCAGTTGCATTGGTGGCATTGTTTGCCGTGGTGGCAACCTTGGCTCGGCAGAATCTACGTTTCCCATCTGCTATGGCTGCTTTTGGCGTGGCGGCAGCTTTTGTGGTGCCGCAGCTTTCAGGTTGGTTTGGTAGCACCCGCATCGAAGGGAGCGGTCAACTTGCTAGCGTGGTGCGTTTTGCGGGTGATATTACTGTGGCATCTGAAGTGCGCGGCGATGTGATTGCAATTGGCGGAAGTGTGCGCTTAGAGCGCGGTGCAAGAGTATCTGGCAGGATTCTGACTTTCTTAGGCGATGTGAATTTGCCCGAAGGCACAAGCGTCCAAGCTGCCAGTGCAGTGTTGGGCAATTTAAGCAGTGGGACTCGAGAGAAAAACCAAAAAAGTTACACCCTGCCCGGTCTGAGCGCCGCTAGTGCCTTGAAGCCACTGCAAAGCCTGATTGCCACCAACACTTGGCAATGGTGGTACTTGGGCTTATTGGCTGTGCTTTCGTTTGCTTTGTTGTTGATACCTGAATTACAAAAAAACCTTGGGCAGACTTTTCAAAAAGACGCAGGGCGTTCCTTAGGCTTGGGCTTACTGCTCGCCTTTTTGACCGTGCCAGTGGTTGCCCTTGGCGGAATCAGCGTACTTGGAACACCACTAGCACTGGTGCTTGGTATCACTACCATACTTGCCTTCTCGAGCGGGGCTGCTATTGCGACTGTGCGCTTTGGGCAATTGTTTTTAAGTGGTTACTGGGTGCTTCTACCCGGTTTATGCTTATTTGCCGCCTCGATGCTCTTCCCAGCCCTAGCGATGACTTTATGGTTACTGGCTGGCGCTTGGGGGGCTGGAGCGCTGTTGATTGCTTTGCGCCAAGGCACATTGGCTCGAGCCTTAAGTTAGGTCAGTTTGTGGACTACGATGCCTTGGCTGACCTGTATCAATTGCAGTACGCCAATTACCGCGATGACATTGCTTTTTATGCTCGCCTTGCCGAACGCTTAGGCGCACAGCGAATCCTCGAGTTAGGTGCAGGCAGTGGGCGAATCAGCATCCCACTAGCAAGGCGTGGTTTGCAGGTCACAGCACTCGAGCCTAGCGCCAATATGCTCGAGCGAGCCAGAAGCCATGCTGCTCAGGAAAACGTGCAGATTCAGTTTGTTCAAGCCGATGCAAGGGATTTTGCGCTCGAGACTGGTTTTGAATTGGTCATCGCACCATTTAACATGCTGATGCACCTCTACACCCTACCTGACCAAGATGCGGCGCTGAGGTGCATTAAGCATCATCTCGAGCAAGGTGGGGTTTTTGCTTTTGATTTATACCAACCGCATTTTGGTTTAGAAGGTGTGTTGCGCCATGAAGGTGAAACATTCAGGCTGCCCGACGGCTCGAGACTCGATGTGTTCTTAAAGCAAAAAGTGGATAAAACCATGCAAATCTGTACCACCACCTATTATTGCGATACAATCAAGCCAAATCAGACTTTGCAGCGTGAAATTTTTGAACTAACGCAGCGCTACTACACCCGTTTTGAACTCGAGCGTTGGTTATCGGATTTTCGGCTCGAGTGGTACGGGGATTTTCTTGGCAGCCGACTCACCGACTCGAGTTCATCTTTGATTGGTGTGGCAAAAAAGACTGGCTAAGGATTAAACATCTGGGTTTTTTCTCGTAACAGCCAAGTGGCAAGTATTGGCAATGCACCAACGGCAAGTGCCACCCAAGCAATCGTCTGAAAACCAAATGCGCCAACAATCAAACCGCCACCCAAAGCACCCGTGGCTGCCGAAATCCAAGTCACAAATTCAGCACTGCCTTGAACTCGAGCGCGTTCATGCGGTAACAAATGATCGGTTAGCAAAGTACTACCCGCCACATTACAAAAATTCCAACCCAAGCCAAGCACAAATAAACTAAAACCCATTTCCACCGGACGGGTGGCAAAAACCGCCACAAACGCCGAGAACATCAGCAGTACCGCGCCAAGCCGAATCATGGTTTCACGCCCCCACAAATCCACCAAACGCCCTGTCAGCCAACCAAAGGCAAACATACCAAGCACATGCACCGAGATTAACCCTGTGGCGCTTTGTTCATGCCCAAGGTGCTTGGCATGGAGCGGCATTAGAACCATTAAACCAACCATCACCATCTGCCCAAGGCTGAGCGCCACCAATGAAAGACGCACCCCAGCAAAACCAAGCAGTTCACGCCAAGAGCGAATGGCTGCGGTTGCCATTTGGCTCGAGGTTTGGGTGACAGCCATTGGGCGAAACGCCAACGTCAGAATGACCACGGCTAAAAACATCCAAAAAGCCCCCAAGTACCAACCAAATTCAATCACGGGAATACCTCGAGACACCGCAAAATCATGAAACAACGGCGAGACAGCCCAACTTAAAACACTACCAAAAGCGCTGCCAGTCACCAAAGCCCCAATCATTGTGCCGCGAACCTCGCTCGAGACCATTTCAGCCGCCGCGTACTTGGCTTGTTGCACCGCGCCATTGGCAGCCCCAACCAGTGCGCCACCGATCAAAAAGCCAATCAGGTTCTTCTCGAGCGCCATGCTTGCCCCCAGAATCGCGCCGATTACGCCAATCGAATAACCCACAATCAGACCAAAACGCCGCCCACGCACCTGCATGATCCGCCCAGCCCAAAAAGCAGCGATGGCGGACACAAAAAAGTTAATCGTAGACGGCAACCCCGACAAACTCTCTGATGCTGTAATGTTAAAAATCACAATGCTCGAGAGGGTGGTGCTGACCGTGGTTGTGCCAGTGGCTAAACCTTGGGCAATAAACAGCACCGCTAAATTACGGCGCACAACAAGAGGCAGTTGCGTCAAAATATGCAAAAAATTTGGACGGTTAGGGATGGTGCCAAGGCTCACGGCTCGAGTCTACTGCTTTATACATGCCAAAAGTACCTCGAAACAGGTAGACTGCTGCCTGTGCAGGGATTGATTATTGGAATTGTGGTTCTATGGGTGGGCTTGGACCAAGCCCTGAAATTCTGGACTGTGGCAAACATTCCGTTTCCAACAGTGCATATGTTCCAGCCATTCCCAGCTTTTATGTCCTTGGCACATGTGATTAACACCGGCGCAGCTTGGAGTTTATTTTCAGGCGCAACCCCAGTCTTAATTGCTATTCGGTTGATTGTGGGTACGGGTTTGCTGATTTGGCTGCTCCGTAAACCCCGTTCGCTGCTCGAGAACGTTGCTTTTTCGTTTATTGTGGCTGGGGCATGGGGCAACGCCATAGACGGCATCATGTACGGACATGTGGTGGACATGCTCCAAAGCCATTGGCTGACTGCAATCTACCGAATTATTCAACCTGACCAAATTTTCCCCATTTTTAATTTAGCCGATACTGGCGTGGTGGGCGGAGTGCTGTTGCTGATTGGCTCGAGCTTCCTGCCTGCCAAAAAACCAGCTGCTGCTGTTGTCTCGAGCCAACCTGAAATAAACACCACGCACCTCGAGTCAGAATCAAATCACCTCGAGCAGGCTGAGTCCACACACCTCGAGCAGGCTGAGTCCACACACCTCGAGCCAATACCACCCGAAAAAACAACATAAACAAAACTTTTACCACACACCAAAATCTCCCACTGCTGTTAGGCAATGGGAGATAGTAAAAGATTTGCACGATACTCAAACCTCAAGCTCAAGACTTACTTTTTCTTGCTGACAATATAAACCCGAATCATCTTAGAAGGCACGGCTGGTGGCTCGCCTTTGTTCAGGGCATTGAGAACACTTTCGCCCTCGAGCAAACGCCCAAAAATCGTGTGCTTGCCATTCAAATGCGGAGTTGGAACAAGGGTGATAAAGAACTGACTACCATTGGTGGCAGGACCAGAATTTGCCATTGCCAACAAATTCTTCTTATCAAAAGTCAGCTTGGTACGAAATTCATCCCCAAATTGATACCCCGGTCCACCAGTGCCATTACCGAGTGGATCACCGGTTTGTGCCATGAAATTATCAATAATACGATGAAAAATAATCCCATCGAAGAATTTATTCCGAGCCAAGAACACAAAGTTATTAACCGTAACTGGTGTGTCATCCTCGAATAAATCCAGCACCATTCGCCCTTTATCGGTTTCCACAACTGCACGGTAATCGGTGTTATCCGCCAGAACGTACTTCGGGGCTTTGAATGACGTGATTCGAGTTTTACTTAAGTCAGGCTCGAGCTTAAAGCCGGCTGGCACAAAAGGCTTTGCACCTTGAGCCAACACCCCAGAAACCACGACACCTGTGACCAATAAACCAGCAGCGAGAACAGTTTTCATCGCCTCGTATTGTACGCCCTCGAGTCAAGGACTTTTTTAGCTCGAGATGAGGAGAAAATAATTTTGCATTTCGTATTCTGGTTATGGCACACTGTTCAGCGTAAGCAAAATCTGATATATTTAACCTAGTTAAATAATTTTTAAGGGGGCTTTATGTACAAAGGTCGAGAAGGGCAATGGGCATTTTTTCTGCACCGCTTGTCGGGTGTAGCCATTTTGCTGTATTTAATCCTGCACACCGTTTCCATTGGTTCAACCATGTTAGGCGCAGAAGTTTATAGCGCGGTTCACAAAATCTATGAACTGATGCCATTTCGCTTGGGCTTGATTGGTGTGGCTGGCGCAGTTGCTTACCATGCCTTCAATGGTCTGCGAATTGTGGTCATGGATTTCACCGATTGGGGCGTGAAATACCAACGCCAACTCTGGTACGCCTCGCTGGTCTTCGCCGCACTGTTTATGCTTTTAACGCTCTACGCCAACCTACCGCGCTTATTTCCGTCAGTGTTCACCTACACCACCATCTGGGGGCAATGATTATGGCAATTAAAGCCCGTTCTTTTAAGGATGCCAAAGCCCAAGCCAAATCCAACCCCGAGTTGGTCTGGTGGGTCTTCATGCGTCTGTCTGGCACTGCCTTGGTGCTGCTGACCCTTTTTCACCTCTTCAAGAACCACATTGCCGTAGACGAAGCCAGTTGGGATTACGAACAAATCGCCTCGAGCTACGCTGGCTGGTGGAATAAACTCTACCTGTTTGCCCTCTTGACCTTGGGCTTACTGCACGGCGGCAATGGCATCCGCTACGTGATTGACGACTTCACCACCAAAAAACCCGCCACCCGATTCTGGATTAAAAGCACCGTCTACACCATCATTGGCTCCGTCCTGATCTTCGGGATGCTCGCCTTAATCGTGGATTTACCCGTCCCAGGCGTTGACTGCGTCTACCCCAAAGGCGCTGACCCTGCCGCCACCAACCGTGGTGTACCTGATTGTTAAAGAGCTGATGAAGGACGAAGGACGAAAGACGAAGGATAACCTGATGATGCGTAGCATCTGGATGGCTCGAGAAACAAAACATTCTGATGGAAGGCAAAACAAACCACTTTTAACCTTTTGACCTTTTAACCCTCACAGCCCATAGCTCACAGCTCATAGCCCATTTGTTCTCGAGGAGTGAATCATGCAAGTTCATAAATACGATGTGATCGTGGTCGGCGCAGGCGGTAGCGGCTTGATGTCGGCGTTGTACGCTAAGAAAAATGCCCTTGGTAATGTGGCGGTGATCTCGAAGCTCTACCCTACCCGTTCGCACACGGGTGCAGCTCAGGGTGGGGTTGGGGCAGCCCTTGGTAATGTGGATGAGGATCATTGGGAATGGCATATGTTCGACACCATCAAAGGTGGCGATTATCTGACCGACCAAGATGCGGCTGAAATTTTTGCTAAGGATGTGATTGAAGCGGTGCTTGAACTCGAGCATATGGGTTTGCCGTTCTCGAGGTTGCCCAATGGTAAAATTGCTCAGCGTCGTTTCGGTGGGCATACTCGAGAGTTCGGTAAAGCCCCTGTTCATCGGGCTTGTTACGCGGCTGATCGTACTGGGCATATGATTTTGCAAACCCTGTACCAGCAAAGCATCAAAGAAGGCGTGACTTTTTACAACGAGTATGTGGTGCTGGATTTGATTCTCGAGGATGAACCAGACGGTAAAGTCTGCAAAGGCGTGGTGGCGTATGAACTTGCCACGGGCGAAATGCACACTTTCCACGCCAAGAGCGTGGTACTCGCATCGGGTGGTAATGGGCGTATTTTCAAAGTGACTTCTAACGCTCATGCGCTGACGGGCGATTTGACCAGCATTGCCTACAGACGCGGTATTCCGCTCGAGGACATGGAGTTCTATCAATTCCACCCAACAGGCTTGTACAAACTCGGGGTGCTGCTGACCGAAGGCGTGCGCGGTGAGGGCGGCATCCTGCGTAACTCGAGCGGTGAGCGTTTCATGGAGCGTTACGCGCCAACCATCAAAGACCTCGCACCTCGGGATATTGTCTCGAGAAGCATGTACTTTGAAATCCGCGAAGGGCGCGGTTGTGGACCAAACAAGGATTATATTCACCTTGATGTGACCCATATTGACCCGAAAATTCTCGAGGAACGCCTGCCCGACATCATGGATTTTAGCCGCACTTACTTGCGGGTTGAACCCACCAAAGAACCCGTGCCAATTCAACCCACGGCGCATTACACCATGGGCGGCATCCCCACCACCTTGGACGGCGAAGTGATTTACGGCACAACCAACGGCGAAAAAGTACGCGGTTTATTCGCGGCTGGCGAAGTCGCCTGTGTTTCTTTGCACGGCGCGAACCGCCTTGGCACCAACAGCCTCGGCGATCTGATTGTCTTTGGTCGTCGCGCAGGTGTTGCAGCCGCCAAATTCGCCAATGCCAACGAACTCGAGCCGTTACCCACCGATGCCGACCAACGCGCTTTGGACTTGGTGGCACGCACCCGCAACGCCACTGGCAAAGAAAGCGTGGCTAAAATCCGCTCTGAGATGCAGCAAACCATGCAGGACAACGCCTCTGTTTTCCGCACCGAAGAAACACTGTCCACCCAAGTCGAAATCCTGCGCGGCTTAAACGAACGCTACAAAAACATTGGCATCTCTGACCGAGGCGAAAAGTACAACACCGAACTTTTAGAAGCCATCGAACTGGGATTCCTCTTGGATAACGCCGAAGCCCTCGTTCACAGCGCCCTCAACCGCCGCGAATCCCGAGGCGCACACGCTCGAGAAGACCACACCGACCGCGACGACACCAAGTTCTTAAAGCACACCATGTGCTACCAACTCGAGCCGGGCAAAACCAACATCAAATGGAAAGACGTGGTGCTGGGCAAATACGAACCAAAACCAAGGACTTATTAGAGCTACGAGCTATGAGCTATGAGCTATGAGCTTCAAAGCTCATAGCTCATAGCTCAAAGCCTCTGAAGAAGGAGACCCTATGCAAGCAGTTTTTAAGATCAGGCGTTTTAATCCCGAGAAGGACAAGAAACCGTATTGGGCGGAGTACACGCTCGAGGTGGATGCCAAGGATCGGATTTTGG
>JAAFJQ010000118.1 GCA_013298185.1 Deinococcales bacterium | reverse complement strand
GATGCTCGAGAATGCCAGAACAGCACCAGCCAGAAGAAAACCATACACGGCTTTCATGCGATGCTCCTAGGTTTTTGCGTTGGATGGGCAACTCGAGTGGCTTTGGGTTGAATCAGCCGAAGACAGAATTGCTGCTGATTCACACGGATTTCTTTGTTGACGGATTGCGGATTCATACGTGCCTCCTTGAACTGGAGACATGGTGCGATTTTAGGTGTGACTGGGTTGTGACACCTCGAGTTTACAAGATTTTGGAATTGCTTTTTTATCCGTACAGAACAGCGAATCCAACCTATAAAATGGCTGTCACTCGAGTAAACTGTGACTCCTATGACGACTTAGATTTGCATTGGCTCGAGCCGACGCACTTCCCAAGCCAACAATGCCATGTTATGCTCACAGCGTAGCTTCTTAAGGGTTGATGGTTTGACCCCGATGGGTCGGAAGTATCCTATACGGAGAAACCCGCACCCCGGGATAGACTTCCGTGTTCACACATGTCATGCCAAGCTCCTACCTTCGAGCATGGCATGAAACTTTTGCAATCCCCAATAAAATGTTTTTACTCCAGCAGGACGCTCACTTGCATAACCTTTGCAACCACCTAAACGAGCAATCACCCAAGTTGCCCAAGCTAAAGACCCTCGAGTATATGAGCATTGTTGCTTGACAGTCTTACCTTCTAACTTAGGGGTTAATATCTGTAAAAACGTGATTTCATCATCTGAGAAAACAATTCGTGCTTCTAACAATTGATTCTCTCGAGAACGCTGCAATTGCAAAATCATAATTGCACAAGGAAAGCCAAGTAACATCAAGCGTTGCACAGCTAAACCACGCTCAAGCAAGCACTCTTCAAGTTGTAACCCAGACCCTTTCAAAGCAGCAAAAAACAATTCAACTAACCAACGTAACTTATACCAAGTAATCAAGAAGCTGAACCTGCTGTTCTCGAGGTAGTTCAATTTGAGCTTGGGCAATGAGTCCAACGACCAAAACAACCAATACCAGACTTGGTTTCATAGCTTCAGTTTAGTGGCTTTTGTGATGAAAAAAATAGCAGTTGTGCAGTTTTCTCGGCTCTGAGAGTGTACTCAGTCAAATGAGGCAATCTTGCGTTTCTTGAGGTAGCATACCGATGCAATGATTTCTCTCAAGGATTTACAAGCCCAGATTCCCCACGCCCTTTCGAGCATTGATTTATCAGACTTTGGTTCTGGGTCCTATGGCAAAGTGCGAGAAATGGTGGCGCTCCCAAATCAGCAACGGTTGCTGGTCACGACTGATCGTATCAGTGCTTTTGATGTGGTGCTTGGTGTCATTCCCTATAAGGGGCAAGTGCTGAACCAGTTGTCGGCTTGGTGGTTTGAACAAACCAAAGACATTGTGCCGAATCATGTACTGAACATACCCGATGAAAATTGTTTGATTGCCAAAGAAGCCCAGCCTTTACCTGTCGAAGTCGTGGTGCGAGGGTATTTAACTGGTGTGACCAAAACCAGTCTTTGGACTTTGTACAACAGTGGTACTCGAGATGCGTATGACATTGCGCTGCCCGATGGACTCGAGAAAAATGATGCCTTGCCAAATGCAATCATCACGCCGACCACCAAAGCATTGGCAGGTGGACATGACGAGCAAATCACAGCTGAGCAGATTGTTCGACGTGGTCTGGTTTCAGCTTCTCTCTGGGCAGAAGTTGAACAAGTTGCACTGGCTTTGTTTGCTCGAGGGCAGACTTTGGCAGCTAAGCAAGGTCTAATTCTGGTGGACACCAAGTACGAATTTGGTTTGGTGAATGGGCAACTCCACCTGATAGATGAAGTTCATACCCCAGACTCGAGTCGTTATTGGATTCAAAACAGCTACCTAGCCGATAAGTCCAAGCCGCACAGCATTGATAAAGAATTCTTGCGCGTCTGGTTTCATCAACGTGGTTACACTGGCGATGGCGCTCCGCCAACCATGCCGAATGAATTTATTGCCCAAGTGGCGCAGCGTTATATCAGCGCATATGAGCAAATCACCGGCTTACCCTTTGTGCCAGCGGCTCAACCAGCTAAGGCGCGGATTCTCGAGCGGCTTAGTAGCCATTTCGCCGTGCTAAACCAAACAAACCCCAAATGGTGGTAATCAGCACCAAAACCAAACCAGCCGCGCCAGTGTAAATCAGTGGATTCGTGCCGAGTTTTGGTTCATTGAGCGGTGGAACTTCTCGGGTGGACCAGAGAATAATTTGGCGATTCTCGAATAAAATATCCAAAGCACTTGGAGCATTCTCGAGTGGCGAATACAACTTTAAGGGCGAGGCTTCTGGTTGAGGTAATGCCACACCTTTTTGAGTTAGGCTGTCGTATAAACTCGAGATGGCATAGTACGTGTACTCACCAGCGGGAATATCGGTTTTGATGACAATACTCGAGCCTTCAACCAAGGCTTTGGCAGTTCGATTGGCAGGTAACTGCACAAAATCAGCTGAATCAGCTCGTTTTAAGGTCACAGCCCATGGTGTCGCCCGAATCCAATAATACCAACCACTGTTGGGACGGGTCGAAAATCCAGAAGCTCCAAGGTCGGTGTTGCCACCGCGTCCAGTGCCAATAAAAACATCAATGATCGGATTGGAAAAACCATTTGGGGCTTGGTCTGGGTTTTGAATGCGCCCCATTTTGATGTTGAACTCGAGCCTGCCAGCATTGTCCAGCGCCGAGAAGGTACGAATATCCACTTGTGCCACATCGCGTTTGGCAACGGGCAGGACATAAGCGCCATCGCCCAAGGCATCATTTGCTGGGTCGGAAACACTAAATAAAATTGAAGCAGCAGCCAGCACACTCGAGAGCATCGGCGCGAAGTATAACGATTCAGGATGAGGAAATTGAAGAAGCACTGGGGTTTTCAGCTTCCAATTCGGACTTCAAGCGAATAGGGCTTTGTTTGCTTGGGTCACGTCCTGTCTTGCCAGTAAAGAACCCTTTGATTTCTTGCCAATCGGCTTCAAGGTCGCCTGTGGGCATAAAATACGCTCCAATGCCAATTTCCTTGCGTTTCCAATCCATGTAAGCCAGTGCCAGCGGCACTTTGGCTTCAAGCGCAATATAATAAAAACCTGTTTTCCAATACTCGGTTTTTGATCGAGTGCCTTCAGCCGCGATGATAAGAAACAATTCTTCTCGAGCTTCAAAAATATCCGCGACTTTCTGCACAAAATTACGGCTTTTATCACGGTCAACAGGAATACCACCCAAAGCAGTCATGATCGGTTTCATGATTCCCTGAAACAACTCAGCTTTACCAACCCAACTACCGCGAACACCGGTACTCCATATCCACGCCAAGGCTGGAAAAAAATCCCAATTGCTGGTGTGTGGATAACCGACCAGAACATACTTTTTGCCAGTCGGAGGCTCGAGAATGGCTTTCCAACCCCACAATCCAAAGAACCACGAGAAAAAACGCTGTGCGGGGGTGGTTGGCACATGAACTTGAGGCATGGAGTGCAGTCTAGCATTTAGCGACGGTCTTTAAGGGTTTCGATGGCTTGCAGAATCTCATGTTCGCTGCTGGCAATATCGGCTGCCAGTTCATCACGGACTTTTTCGATGCGTGTTACCAAGCCCTCCATGCTCGAGACGGTGCTGGGTAACGCCAAAGGCTCAAGGTTTTCTCTTTTGGTCAAGCTGGCAAACAAACCGCGCTTTGGGGCAGGTGCAACCCCACCGACTCGAGCCAGAATATCCTGGGTAGCGCTCTCGAGTTGAGCTTGGAGTTGGGCAAAACGATTGGCTTCTTTTTCATCTAAAGTACGGCGCATCTCCTCGAGTTTGGTCAGGTAATCAGCGCTTTTGGCACGTTGGCGGGTACTTGAGAAATACCACAAAACGCTGTACACCGCTGCGACTACAACCAAGGCAATACAACCAAATAAGCGCATCTGCACCGATTGCAAACCCACAAAAGGAATCATCACAACCGTTGGGCGAAGGAGCGTATTGGCATTGGCAAAAGCAAAAACCAAGACCAGCACCAAAACCACCACAAATAAGAAATTGTATAAACGCATGAAAAACAGTATGGGGCAAGTTGAGTGAAAACACCACCATCGAACGAATAGGGGAGGGCTATCCGAGCCATTGTCAATGCCACATACCGCATCGAATGAATTATGGTTGAATGTCCAGCATGAACGTGCAGCGAATCAACATCCTCGGAATCCCACTTGATCTCATCAGCCTTGAGCAGACGCTCGAGCAACTCGGTGCTTGGACAACCGACTCGAGTGCTAGAAAAACGGTTGTTACCAACAACCCCGAATTTATTGTGCAATGCCAAAACGACCAGCAATTCACCGCCGACATTGGCAAAGCCGACCTCATTACCGCCGATGGCATTGGTATGGTCTTGGCTGGCAAAAAATACGGTCATGCTGTCCCTCGAGCCACAGGGGTAGACATTGCTCGAGGTCTGATGCAGCGTCAAGGCACGAGTCTTAGGGTGTTTTTTCTTGGAGCAAAGCCCGGAGTTGCCGAGCGAGCCGCCAAAGCCTGCGCTGAGCAGTTCGGCATTCAAATTGCAGGCGTCCAAGATGGATACTTCAAGCCAGACCAAGAAGCCGAAATCGCCAAGCGTATCCTCGAGTCGGACACACATTTGCTCCTAACGGGACTAGGTGCAGCCAAACAAGAACGCTTTAACGAACAACACCGCGCCGCTCGAGTCGCCATTGGATGCGGTGGCACAATAGATGTACTTGCAGGAGAAGCCCCACTCGCCCCACAATGGATTCGCGGTATTGGTTTTGAATGGCTCTGGCGAATTGTCAAATTCAAACGCTGGAATAGAGGTTTGCGCTTGCTCGAGTTTGCTTGGATGGTCTTGACCCGTACAAAGTAAATTTGAGCTATAATCAAACGGTGCATAGGTACAAAGTTCAAGAACTCGTCTCGAGTGAGTGGGGCTTGGTCTTGTGCGCTCAGAATTTGATGGGAACAAATACCCATCCGATTTGTGAAGTGTTCTTTTACACACCAATTACTTAACCAATTTGACTGGCAATTCTCGAGAAATATCATTTAAATGTCGTCTTACAGGGCGAATACAAGATTCGCCCCTACGGTTGATTGGGGATAATCACCCACTGGTTTTTAAAAACCTCTATTGAAACCCGTACTGCCTTGGAATTTCATTTAGGATTTCTTGAGTTAAACAATCCACTTTAATCTTTTTGCTTTGACCTTTTCTCTTGGAGGTTTCCATGTACGAACCAAAACCCGAGCATCACTTTACTTTTGGACTCTGGACTGTTGGCAATATCGGGCGTGACCCATTTGGCAATCCAACTCGAGCAGCACTTTCGCCAGAATATATTCAGGTTTCCATGTACGAACCAAAACCCGAGCATCACTTTACTTTTGGACTCTGGACTGTTGGCAATATCGGGCGTGACCCATTTGGCAATCCTACTCGAGCAGCCTTGTCGCCAGAATATATTCTCGAGAAGCTGGCAGCCTTGGGCGCATATGGCGTGAACTTACACGACAACGACCTTGTGCCAATTGATGCCACCCCTGCCGAGCGTGACCGCATTGTTTTGAGCTTCAAAAAAGCTTTAGCCGATACTGGCATGAAAGTGCCAATGGCAACCACCAATCTGTTTGGCGATCCAGCATTTAAGGACGGTGCATTCACCAACGCCAATGCCCAAATTCGGGCTTACGCGATTCAAAAAGCCATGAACAGTATGGACTTAGGTGCTGAACTCGGCGCGAAAACTTATGTTTTCTGGGGTGGACGTGAAGGCGCAGAAGTGGACGCTGGCGGCAACACCCTGAATGCACTGGCATACATGCGCGAAGCCATGAATTACCTCGCTGAGTACAGCGAAGACCAAGGCTACGGCTTTAAATTCGCCATCGAACCCAAGCCCAATGAGCCACGCGGCGACATTTACTTCCCTGTGGTTGGTGCTGCGCTTGCCTTTATTTACACACTCGAGAAACCGCATTTGTTCGGCTTGAACCCCGAAGTTGCCCATGAAACCATGGCAGGACTGAACTTCGTTCATGCCATTGCCCAAGCCATAGATGCTGGAAAGCTCTTTCATATTGACCTGAACGACCAAAAAATGGGTCGCTTTGACCAAGACTTGCGGTTTGGCGCAGAGAACATTAAACAAGCCTTTTTGCTGGTCAAGCTGCTCGAGGATACAGGTTACGCAGGCATGAAGCACTTCGATGCTCACGCCCTACGCACCGAAGACGAAGCAGGAGTTTGGGAATTCGCCAAAGGCTGTATGCGAACCTACTTAATCCTAGCCGAGAAAGTCAAAGCCTTTAACGCTGATAAAGAAATCCAAGCCCTGCTCGAGCATTACCACCTCAAAGACCCAAACCTCTCGAACCTGACCGCTAAATACAGCCCAAGCAACGCAGCCGCCCTCAAAGCCCACAGCTTTGACCGCGCTGCCCTCGGCGCTCGAGGACCTGGTCTCGAGTTGATTGACCAACTCACCATGGAAGTGCTGATGGGCGTTAGGTAAGAACTGACGTAGGACAAGGTAGAAGGAGAAAGGCAAGATCAATTTTGCCTTTGCAACTCTCGAGTCATTGTTCTCATGCTGGACAGGTAAAGTCTGGTTCTCGAGGGCAATGGCTCGAGATTTACTTATGAAAACACTTTCAAATTTGCGTGAACCCATTAATGCTTTGACCCACGGGATTGGTGCGGTGATGGCACTGATTTTTCTGATTGCCATGCTGGTTGTATCAAACGGACATTGGGTTTACTGGGTTTTTGGTGGTAGCATGGTGATTTGTTACACCGCCAGCACCTTGCATCATGGGGTGCGCTCGAGTGAGCGAATTGAAGAAGGATTGCGGCGTTTTGACCATTGTGCGATTTACTTACTGATTGCTGGCACATACACCCCCGTACTTTGGCACATTCTCGAGGGTGAGGCTCGAGCCTACTGGTTACTTGGTGTCTGGGGTGTCGCTGCTTTTGGGGTGCTGATGAAATCCTTGACTCGCCCACCAGAGTGGTTCTCTATCCTCATTTACTTAGGTATGAGCTGGTTTGCAATCATTTTACTACCCAAATTTATTTCAGGATTGCCTTTGGCTGCCTTAGTTGCCTTGGTGATTGGCGGACTTTGCTACACCCTTGGCGTGCCTTTTTATGCACTTGGACGGCGGGTGCTGCGCCAAGGCTGGTGGACATCCCATGAAATCTGGCATTTATTTGTGCTGGCAGGAAGCATCAGCCATTTTGTGATGGCAATCAACCTCAGTTAAGCCAAAACGCCAGTCTTGACAGCCACGTCAAAACCCGTATACTCGAGAAGCAACGACTGGGGAAGTAACCTGCCACGCACCAACAGAGATGTGTTCTCGAGGCTGAGAGGGACACAAGGAAAGCCAGCAAGCGAAAGTCACCCACGAGCGCGAGGAAAGAAAGATTTACGAGTCAACTAGAATCCTCTGGGAGCGCCCAACACAGCGCATATGAGCGCTCGAGTCAACTCGAGAAAAGCGGTGGTAACGCGGGGCTATTGCCTCGTCCGCAAATTTTACGGACGAGGTGTTTATGTTTACAAAATTCCCCAATCTTGAAACCGCCCAAGCCAATGCCAAACAAAATGGCATTCGAGAACGTGTAGTCTGTTACATCACAAGGGGACTCGATTTATTGGTCTTTGAACATGGACTTCCATACCCAACCGCAGGAATTCAAGTTCCAGCTGGCGGACTCGAGGTAGGGGAGAGCATTTTTGAAGCGGCAACTCGAGAAGCCTTTGAAGAAACTGGTTTGACAGGTCTCGAGGTCAAACAAGACCTTGGTTCAGGATTATTTGAGAGCGGTACGAGACGTGAAATCTGGCATTTTGTTTGGCTTCAAACCCAAGAAGCAAAAAATATATGGGAACATTTCGCAGAAGGAAAATACACTTTTTTCTGTCGATTTGAACCCCTCGAGCAAGTGATTTTGCATTATCACATGGATGCCATGCTACCTGAACTGGCGCAGCAACTTGGACTCGAGACTCAATTTTCTCGAGCGTCAATTCGCCCATGCGTGATTTGTTACATCACTCGAGGGCAAGAAATCCTGACCTTCAGCGGACACCCAGACGGCGGCATGGGCGTACCCGCAGGCGGTATTGAAGTAGGTGAAACATCACCCGAAGCTGCGATTCGTGAAATTCTCGAGGAAAGCGGGTTGACCTTAGATAACCCAGTGTTTTTAGGGCAGCAAGACTATTACTTCAAAGGCACTCACCCAGAAAACGGCACGCCACTCGAGTTTTATGAAGATAGGTATTACTACTGGTTTGCAATACATGAACCTCGAGATTCTTGGGATTGGGTTGTGTCAGACGGCGTTGACGACAAAGGTAAGGTCTTCAAGCATACGTTTGTTTCGCTCGAGCAAGCAAGGATTGACTGGGACATGGATGAATTTATTGGTGAACTTCGAGAAAAAATTCAGTCGTAGGGGCGGGACTTGTCCAAAGCCTCGAGAGGGAATCTATGTTGGAGCAAACAAAAACTGAATACGAGATTTTCTTATCCAACTTAAAAAAACGTATTCAACAAACCCAAGTCAAAGCTGCCCTTGCTGTCAGCCAAGAGCTTGTCGTGCTTTATTGGAGCATTGGACAAGATATTGTCGCAGCCCAAAAAGAATACGCTTGGGGTGACAAGGTACTCGAGCAAATTGCACTAGACTTGAAAGCCGCCCTGCCCGGTGTGACTGGGTTTTCAAAAGCCAATTTGTACCGAATGCGAGCATTTTATAGTGCTTACTCTAATGATTCTCAAATTGTCGCACAAGCTGTGCGACAAATCCCGTGGGGTCACAATGTCATCCTGCTCGAGAAAATCAAAGACCCGAATGAGCGTCTTTGGTACGCTCAGCAAACCCTCGAGAATGGTTGGAGTAGAAGCATCCTCGAGTTACAAATTCAATCAAAACTCTTTGAACGTTCAGGCAAAGCCATCACCAATTTCGCAGCGACCTTACCGCCGCTACAATCTGACCTCGCGCAACAAATCCTCAAAGACCCATATAACCTCGATTTTCTCACCCTAGGCAAAGATGCCCATGAACGTGCTTTAGAAGCAGGACTGCTCGAGTATCTGAAAAAATTTATGCTCGAGTTAGGCGTTGGCTTTGCTTTTGTGGGAAGTCAGTATCACCTCGAGATTGGTGGACAAGATTTTTATATTGACATGCTGTTTTACCACTTAAAACTTCGTGCTTTTGTGGTGATAGAACTCAAAGCTCGAGATTTTGAACCCGCCGATGTTGGGCAAGTGCTGGCATACGTTGGTGCAGTGGATGATCTGCTCAGGCATCCGCAAGATGCACCAACCATTGGACTTATTCTTTGCAAAGGCAAAAATGGAAACATTGCCGAATATGTTTTAAGAGGTGTAAGCGCTCCAATTGGTGTAGCCGATTTTGTGACAGCCCTACCGAAAGACCTCGAGACCGATTTGCCAACTATTGCCCAACTCGAAGCAGAATTAGCCAAAGTCAGCAACCATGAATCGTAGGGGCGGGACTTGTCTCGCGCAACCAGCCAAAGCCCCAAGCTCGAGCCTCGAGAAAAAAGGATGTATGAACCAAAATTCGACTATCACAGAACAATTTTCTAATCCCGATTCCGAATAGGAATACCTGAACGGCTACCCTTCGGATGCCAAAGCTCGAGCTTAAAGAGGAAATATGCAAAAAAGCTCAAAAATTCAACCAGTTGCCGTATTTGGAATGTTACTCGCCTTTTTCTTTTTTGCAACATATTTTGCGGTAGTGTCTGTTGACGTTGTGGTTAAAAATTTTACCTGTGGTAGATATTGTACAAACTACATTCCACCCTTGAAAAACAGTTTTATTTTCTACTTGGCTTATGCTTTTCAATTTCTCATGTTCTGCGCTTCTGTTTTTATATTTCAGTCTTTTTTTGGTCAAATTATCTATGACTCAAAAATTATAAAAGCCTATTCTCCTCTTTACTCAATAAAATTGAATATTTCAGATATTGTTTTGATTTATTCATCTGTTACGACAAAAGGTGCATTGGTGTACAGAATAAAAACCAAAAGCGGAAAACAAATTCAAATTGGGCGTTTATTCGTTGGAAGTCAATTTATTTTTGAATTGATTCAACACCTTGTCCTAGTCAATCCAGAAATCGAAGTTTCCAAAAAAATCTTGGCTCAATTTGGTTACACCAACAAATCGCAATTTGCAGATCATATCCCGAGGTTGTCATGAAAGCATTGCCTGAAACCAAGAAAAAGTACAGTGGGCGTTTTGTTGTGCGCCTTCCGAGCAACTTGCATCAGCATTTAGCCGAACAAGCCGAGCAGAACAATGTCAGTTTGAATCAAATGGTGGCAACTCTGCTTGCTGAGCAGAGCGCTAAAGCTCGAGCAGGATAAGTTGGTGAATTTGTGGTTAGTATGAATTATCAGAGGTGTTTATGATTTCTAGTATTGAAATTAAAAATTTGCTTTCTTTCTCGAGCCAAATGCCAGCTTTTCAACTCAGTAGCTTGAATATTTTTGTTGGAGCAAATGGTTCTGGGAAATCCAATTTTTTAGAAGTCTTTGCTTTGCTGAAGTCACTGACAATTCCCGCGCAAGCTCAGGGAAGTACAAGCGACTTACTGGCTCGAGGCGGTGGGATTCAAGAATGGATTCATAAAACCAGTCATGATGAACCTGTCCTTTTAAGAGTACGTTTCGACACTCGGATTGATAAACTTACATATTCTTTTTCTTTTACCAATGAAGGTAGATTTATCAGGATTTTGAGTGAAAAAATTGTGAATGACTCACCAAATAACGCTATTCTTTACGACCTAAATAATGGGAAACCTATTTTGGTGAAAAAAAGTTTTGATACACAACAAATTGTTTTTGATAGATTTGACACAAATAATTCAGTCTTGAGTCAGTATAAAGATCCAAATAATTATTTTGAAATGTCCGAAATTACAGCCATGTATGAAAGTATTCGTTTATACCGCAATTGGCAATTTGGAAGAGACTCTATTTTGCGCCAACCACAACGGGCAGACTTACGCAGTCACTCGCTTGAAGAAGACTTTTCTAACTTTGCTCTTGTGTTAAGCCGATTATTCAAACAGCCAATGACCAAAAAAGCCATCATAGAAGCCTTCAAAGAAGTTTATGATGGAATTACAGATATTCAAATTGACGTGGGTGGGGCAAATGCTGAAATCTTTATTTTTGAAGGCAACCTCGCCATTCCGGCTATTCGTTTATCTGATGGTACATTGAGGTATTTGGTGTTGGTTACATTACTGCTTGATCCAAACCCTCCACCACTGATTTGTCTCGAGGAACCAGAGCTTGGAATGCACCCAGATTTAATTAAAAACATTGCCAATCTTCTCAAAGACGCTGCAACTCGTACCCAACTGATTGTCACAACCCATTCAGAACTCCTTGTGGATGCTTTTTCTGACCAACCCGAAACCATTGTGGTTTGTGAAAAAGAAGACGGTGTCACAACCCTCAAACGCCTCGAGCCTGAGCGTTTAGAAGCATGGCTCGAGGATTACCGTTTAGGCGAAGTCTGGCTGCGCGGAGAAATTGGCGGGGTTCGCTGGTGAAAGTCAAAATATACGTTGAAGGTGGGGGCGATTCAAAAGCCACGCAAGCCCCTTTGCGCCAAGGTTTTGAGAAATTACTCGAGAAAGCTGGTTTCAAAAATCGAATGCCCAGTGTAGTGGGTTGCGGAGGACGCGATCAGGCTTTTCATAAGTTTCAGAATGCTTTGAAGTTCCCTGAGCAAAACACAATTTATCTTCTTTTGGTGGATAGCGAAGACCCAGTTACTGCCCTTACGCCGTGGCAACACTTAAAAGCTCGAGATAACTGGAATCAACCAAATGACACCACAAATGAACAAGTGCATTTTATGGCGACCTGCATGGAAACTTGGCTGATTGCAGACCGAGAAAACTTGCGCCGTTACTTTGGACAGAAATTCAATGAAAATGCTTTACCCGCATCAACTGACCTCGAGATGAGAAGCCGCAAAGTGCTTTTTGCTTCCCTAGAACAAGCAACCAAAGATTGCCAGAAGAAGCAGTACAAAAAAGGTGGGATTT
>JAAFJQ010000117.1 GCA_013298185.1 Deinococcales bacterium | reverse complement strand
CGGTGCAACCATCCTCGAGAACGTGCGGGTTTTGGATGTGCTGCGCCAAAACGGTCGGGTAACAGGCGTGCGAACCCTCGAGGGCGACATTGCGGCTGAATATGTGGTGCTGTGCGGTGGGATGTGGACTCGAGAACTCGGCATAAAAATAGGTGTGAACATTCCGCTCTTTCCTGTGGAGCATCATTACATTGTCTCTGAGCCAATCGAAGGTGCATTTGATGAGCTTCCTGTTGGGCGTGACCCGAATCGCTGCATTTATTACCGTGGCGAGGGAAACCGAATCATGCTTGGCGCATTTCAGGCGTATACCAAGCCTTGGGATGTGCAGTCAGTACCACAAGACTTTAGTTTTGCCTTGCTCGAGCCAGATTGGGAAAAATACACTGATCCACTCGAGGCAGGTCAGTGGCGTATTCCATCGCTCGAGAAAGCTAAGTTTGAGAAATTCGTCAATGGTCCAGAATCATTCACACCCGACAACAATTTCTTAATGGGCGAAACGCCAGAACTGCGCGGGCTTTTTGTGATGGCTGGCTTTAACAGCGTCGGCATTGCCAGCGCTGGCGGAGCGGGTAAGTACCTTGCAGAGTGGCTGATAGATGGCGAACCAAGCATTGATTTGTGGAGCGTTGACATTCGGCGTTTTGGCTCGAGCCTGAACAACCGAGCTTTTTTGCGTGAGCGTGTGACTGAAGTGCTTGGTTTGCATTACCAAATGGCGTACCCCAACCGCGAGCCAACCACTGGGCGTAACTTGCGGCTCTCGCCACTGCACGCGATTCTCGAGGAAGCTGGCGCGTGCTTTGGACAGAAAGCTGGGTTCGAGCGCCCGAATTGGTTTGCTCGAGATGGCATGAAACCCGAGTACGAATACGCTTGGGGGCGACAGAACTGGTTTGCGATGCACAAAAAAGAACACCTTGCCACTCGAGAAACGGCGGCACTTTTTGACCAGAGTGCCTTTGCTAAACTCGAGCTGACTGGGCGCGATGCACTGAGTGTTTTGCAGCGCTTGTGCGCTAATCAAATGGATGTTCCCATTGGTCAATCGGTGTACACCGCCATGCCCAACCAGCGCGGCGGTTTTGAGTCTGACTTGACGGTGCTGCGGCTTGGGCAGCAGCACTTCAGAATCATTACAGGCTCGAGCCAAGCTGTTCATGATGCCGATTGGATTCGGCGCAATTTGCAACCCAACGAGCAAGTCAGTTTGACCGATGTCACCGAGAGTTACGCTGTGCTTGGTTTAATGGGCGCGAATGCTCGAGCCATTCTCGAGCGGCTTGGTTCGTCTGACCTGAGCCACGAAGCCTTTGGTTTTGGTGAAGCCAAATACCTTGAACTGGGATACTCGAGGGTGCTGGCAGTACGAATCACCTATGTTGGCGAACTCGGCTGGGAATTGCACATCCCAAGCAGCCAAGCAGTGCAGGTGTATAACGACCTGATGCGGGTTGGCACGGATTTTGGTTTGGTTAACGCTGGACATTACGCGATTAATTCACTCAGGCTCGAGAAAGGCTATCGGGCGTGGGGTGCGGATATATCCCCCGAGGACACGATTCTCGAGGCTGGACTGGGTTTTGCAGTGGACTGGGACAAAGAGTTCATTGGTAAAACTGCATTGCTCGAACAAAAGCAAAGCGGCTTAAAGCGCCGCCTTGTGTCATTTGTTCTCGAGATTCCCGAGCCTGTGCTGTGGGGTTCAGAACCGATTTTGCGCGATGGCGTGGCGGTAGGCTACACCACTTCGGGCAGTTATGGACATAGCCTTGGTGCGGCTGTTGGCATGGGCTATGTCAAAAATCCTGATGGGGCAAGTGCGGCATGGATTGGCAGTGGGCGTTTTGAAATCGTGGTCAATGGCGAAAAACACGCGGCTCGAGCCAGTTTGCGCCCATTGTATGACCCTGAACGCGAGCGGATTTTACGCTGAATTCAGACTCGGGAACTTTTTTGGATTTTGATA
This sequence comes from Deinococcales bacterium, assembly GCA_013298185.1. GTDB lineage: Bacteria > Deinococcota > Deinococci > Deinococcales > JAAFIG01 > JAAFIG01. The sequence goes on along the minus strand of JAAFJQ010000117.1, from coordinate 10,205 downwards.
CCTCCAATGGAATGTAGCAAGGCTGAAATTCCCCAACAGCCAGCACACAACAACCTGTGGAGGTATTTATGAAGAAGTCCTTAGTGATGGCTGCGTTTTCGTGTTTTTTCCCGCTGGCATTGATTGGCTGCCAAACGGCAGCGCCCGCAGTGCCGAATAATCCAATCACCTATGCACTCAATTACGGAACTGGAGCGCAACAAAACCTCACCATTGCGGCTGGCTCGAGTGCCACCTTGGCAGTCAATGTCTCGAGCAGCACGGATGGAACGGTCAGTGGTTTGGCGCTGACCGCCACCACCAACAACGGTTACTGCACACTGGCTTCTGGCAATGCGACCACCGATGCAAGTGGCAACGCCAGTTTTACCGTCAATGCCGGTACCGGCGGCAACTTAAGCTGCACAGTTTCAGTCAGCTTGCCCAGTGTCAATGCTTCTCGAGCCACGGTGAATTTCACGGTTTCGATTCGAGCAATTCAGCGCAGTTTAACTGCTCCTGTCGCCAGTTTAAGCATTGCTACAACGCCCAACCCGACCACGATTTCGCTTGCCGGTGTCAGCGCTCAAATGACCCTCTCGAGTCCACATGCTGCGCTGGGTTCTGCCAATGACAGCCTCAATCTTCGTATTGCTGGTTTGCCTGCCTTACCCAACACCTTTACCTATGTGCTGTGGGCAACCAATGCTGCCAGTGTGACCACGGGCTTAGATACTTTCCGTAATGCCTCGAATTCACCCATTGTAGTCAATTACACCGCCACACCACCGACCAATGTAGGTACGAACAGTCCAGTCACACCAACCGATAACCGTGGCAATTACACACGGGTTTTTGTGACGATTGAAGCAGGCTCAGCCATTCCAGCCGCGCCTAGCAGCCAAGTTGCCTTGGACACAGGCTCGAGTGTGTTTGTGCAGGGAAAATAGCTTCTAGCTTCTGGCGACTAGCCTTTAGCCTTCCACTAACACACAAAAAGCAATTCAACCAAGGTTTTTTGGAAATTCACCGTAGGGGCGAGGCGTGCCTCGCCCAACCATTCACCCATGTAAAGCACCTCGAGCCGCACGAAAACGCTCGAGGTGCAAATTGGCATAGTCCAGAAAATCAAATTCCAAACTCGAGATACCACTTTGTAAAAACCCCCAAAAGGCTTCTCGAGCATCGGACACCCGCCGCATCAGACGGAGGGAATCCAATTCTTTGGCATCTCCAAAATACAAGAACAGCAAGTGCTGCATGGCTTCTGTGTTCAACTCGAGGTTAGCGGCTAGGTTGGCAAGGTCAAATAAACGGTTGCCATTGCCAGCGTATTCCCAGTCCACCACGAACAATTTGTTTTGCTGCAAAAGCAAATTGGCAGGCAGCAAATCATTGTGACAAGGTACAATCACCGCACTTGGCTCGAGACGGCGCTCGAGGTTGGTTAATTCCTCGAGAATGGTTTGGATGTCGCTGGGGAAAATCACCCCATGCTGTAAAGCCAATTGGTAATACTCGAGCATGGTCTGAAACGCTGAAAAAGACTTGGCGAATTTTGGTGCAGCATGAATGATTTGCAGGGCTTTGACAATCTGCTCGAGTTGCTGCACCGCGCCACTTGCATCCAAAGTGATGGCATCCTCGAGAAAACGGGTCAGCAATGCTCCGTGCTGCTCGAGAAAGGCAATTGGTTCTGCCCCAACACCAGCTTCAAACGCCAGTTTTGAAGAGATAAATTCGGCATGGCGGTCTATGCCGAGTAACGCTGTGCGCTCGCCAGCCAAACGCAACATGTACGTGCCTGAGCTTGTGTCGAGCTTGTAATTGCGGTTGGTGATACCACCACTCACATTGGTGATTTTGAAAACATCACCGACCAAAGGCTGTAAGTCGGCAATCAAATCGGCGGGCAGTGGATTCACGATGCAGTGCAGTCTAGCAATTTTGGCATCTCGAGCCAATTGCCATTGGCGTTGTGTTTTATCGTGTGACCATGCTCAACATTTTAGACAGCAAACAAACGTGGGATGTGATTGTGCTGGGCGGCGGCACAGCAGGCGCAATCGCTGCCATCAAAGCAGTGCGAGCGGGGGCAAAGACTTTGGTGGTCGAGGCACTTGGCAGCCTTGGTGGAACTGGTACAAACGCCCAAGTCACACCACTGATGCGAAATTCCTCGAGTGGGATTAACCTCAATCAAGGGCTGACCAATGAACTCAAAAACCGTTTACTCGAGCAAGGTGACGGCGCGATAGACGCGAACAACAACGACAATTGGTTTAATCCCGAAGGCATGAAATACGTCCTTGAGCGGATGCTCGTGGAATCAGGTGGGCAGATTTTGTACCACACGCATTTTGTTGCACCTGAACTGAACGGCGAACATGTCTCGAGTGTGATTGTGCATAACAAAGACGGGTTGACCCGCCTGACCGCCAAGTGTTTTATTGATGCCACAGGCGATGCCGACCTCTGTGTCCGAGCAGGAGCGCCATTTCACGCAGGCGAACTCGAGACGGGCTTGCACCAAGCCATGAGTCTGCGCTTTATTCTTGGCGGGGTGGATTTGGACATACTCTGCACCTTTTTAGCCAAACACGGACAAGCCCAAGAATCCACCAAATTCATGCACTTTTGGATGGTCTGGGGCAAAAATGCCAGCCTCGAGCCATTGTTCCGCCAAGCTGTCGAGGACGGTTTACTCGAGGAACGCGATGGTGATTATTTTCAGGGTTTCAGCATCCCCGGCATGCCAAGCTGCATCAGTTTTAACAACCCACGCTTAGCCGCCGAAATCAATGATGGCGCGGATGCGTGGACGCTCTCTAAAGCCCAAATAGATGGCAAGCACGCCATAGACCGTTTGGTCAAATTCTTACGCGCTCGGTTTGAAGGCTGCGAAAACAGTTTTATCTCGAGCTACGCCGCCATGCCCGGGGTACGCGAAACACGGCGCATTGTCGGCGAATATGTGCTGACCCTCGAGGATATTCTCGAGTGCCACACCTTTGAGGATGCGATTTGCCGCAATCACTACCCCGTGGACATTCACACCCCTCGAGGGAAAAAGCTGTATCACGAGCGTTCAGGCGACCTTCCGTACTTTAAGCCCGATGCCTTTCATGAAATCCCGTACCGCAGCCTGATTCCACTTGGTTTGGAGAATGTGCTGGTACCAGGGCGTTGTGCCAGTGCCACCTTTGAAGCCCAAAGTGCCATTCGGGTGCAGCAGAACTGCCACAGTATGGGCGAGGCAGCGGGCTTGGCAGCCGCGTGGATGGCATCTCGAGGCGTGGGTTCTCGAGCCATTGATGGGGTGCAGTTGCGCCAAGCATTGCGGGCAGATGGGGCGTATTTGTGAGCAAGGGGCGCAGGCGGGTCAGGGCGAGGCGTGCCTCGCCCCTACGGTTGAACACCGTAAACCGTAGGAGCGAACCGGTCTTGACCCAAAAGATGCACCTGACGGGCTGGGTCGCTTGTGTTCGCCCTGCTAGGACGATATTTTTCAACATTTCCCCCAGGAATCCATGCCCATTGACCTAAACGCCGATGCTGGCGAATCCTACGGTGCATGGACACTCGGGTCAGATGCCGCCCTATTTCCTTATCTCTCGAGTGTCAACATCGCTTGTGGCTTCCACGCTGGTGACTCGAGAACCATCCTGCATACCCTCGAGTTGGCAGCTCAAAACAACCTTGCGATTGGCGCTCACCCCAGTTTCCCGGACCGCGTTGGTTTTGGTCGGCGTGATATGAATTTGATTCCAGAGGAAATCTACGCCGATGTGCTGTACCAGATTGCGGCGCTCGAGGGCATGGCAAAAACCCAAGGCTTAAAGCTGCATCATATTAAGGCACATGGGGCGCTCTACAACCAAGCGGCTCGAGTGGCTGACACAGCTCGAGCCATTGCCCAAGCTGTGTTTGACTTTGACAAACACTTGCCTTTTGTTGGTCTGCCGCATTCTCAACTCGAGCAAGCTGCTTTAGAGTTTGGCTTGCCTTTTATGGCTGAAGCCTTTCCCGAACGGGCATACAGCCCCAATGGTCAACTTGCGCCGCGTGGCATGATTGGCTCGAGTATCCACGACCCAGATCTGGCGGCGGCTCGAGCGGTGCAAATGGCGGCTGGGCGGGTTGAAACCATCAATGGCGCAATCCTCGAGATGCCTGTACAAACCCTGTGCATTCATGGCGATAACCCAAACGCTGTGCAGATTGCCAGAGCCATTCGAGCTGCCCTCGAGCAAGCAGGGATTGAGGTTCGCACGTATTGAGCCTCGAGTCAGGTGAATAAACAAGAAATGGCTGTGAGACTGCTCGAGCCAAGCATCTGGATGAGGCTGTGTTTAGGTATGAAAACCGATTCGCCAGCTTTGAAGCAGACTCGAGTCTCCATAAGCTGCAACTCGAGTTCGCCGCTGACCACATAAACAAAATGATCGGCTACAGCTTGCGGCATTTGATTTCTCCATTGCAGCACTTTGAAGCGCCTTGAAGGGCTGGTGTGCATCAAACGCTCCGTCTCGAGATTCGCAGCTTGGAATTTCACAGCACGTTGCTCGGGGTGATACTGCCTTTGGGCTGGTGTGCCATCGTCGTAAATCACGTAATGCTTCAAAACAGGTTGCTCCATCACCCATTGGCATTTTAGTCCTTTGGGCATGAAAAAACTTTCGCCAGCCTTCACGGTTAAGCGGCTGCCGTCCTCATGGACAATCACGACACAACCTTGAAGAATCACCATAAACTCGTCCATGCCGTAGTAATCCATAGCTGTGGTGTATGGTGTGCAGTGCCAAGTGCCAACAAAAAGTCCAACGCTTTCATCCGTGTGAACCGAGTTGCCATGCTGCACTGGGTCACCACTGATAACAGGTTCAGTCAATGGTGGTAGTAACTCGAGTTGCTCGAGGGTCGGGGTGGGGCGGTCAAACAAGAACACAGGCGAAATGGTCATGTACTCAGTCTAAAGGATTTGAGTCATGTTCTCAGGCTAAAGGATTTGAGTCATGTTCTCAGGCTCGAGAATTCAGGGCTTTTTCAATGGCTTCTACTGCTTGTTGCACCCCATTTTCGGCACGGATTTTTGCGCCCAAAGCGGCGGCTTTCTGACGCATTTCGGGTTGCTCGAGTTGACGCAATGCCGTTGCTAAGTTGCTCGAGGTGAGTTGCTTGCGTGGAATCGGTTTTGCACCCACACCCAACTCAAACACACGCTGCCCCCAAAATGGCTGGTCGCCAAAGAATGGGATGATCAGTGTTGGCACGCCTGCCCGTAAGCCTGCCGCCGTTGTACCCGCTCCACCGTGATGCACCACGGCGGCTACTCGAGGGAACAACCAACTGTGTGGCACGGACTGAATCACAAAAACGTTTTCGGGTAATTCCCCAAGTTTCAGTCCGCCCCAGCCTGTTTGCAGAATGGCACGCTGTTTGGTTTGTTGAAGTGCCTCGAGCATCAGATTGGCAGTTTGTTCAGGGTCGCGGCTGGTCATGCTGCCAAAGCCAATAAAAATCGGTGGTGTGCCACTTGCTAGAAACTGCTCGAGGTCTGGCGGTGGTGTGTAGTTATCTTCTGCCTCGAGAAACCAGTAACCCGTGAGATTCGCATTCTGCCAGTCTTTGGGCTGTGGAATGACCAAAGGGCTAAAACCACACAAGATTGGAAATCGCTTCAAGTATTCCGCACCGTAGACCCCGAAAAACGGTGCGGGTGGCAGACCCAGTTTCTTCCGACCAGCCGTGTCACCGTCTCTCGAGGTTTGCCAGATGATTTGGCGTACCACTTCATGCGAAAATTTTGTGATGCTCGAGCCGAAGTTCTTGATTTGAGGCGGGAATACCGCTCCTGCAAATTCGGCTGTGGGAATGAAAGGAAAGACATGAGCTTGGATGATCGGTAAGCCTAGTTTTTCGGTAATCATTGCCCCTGTAAATAACCCACCCACGCCTGTGACAAGTGCATCCACGCCTTGGCAGTAGGCTAGGCTCTCGACTGCCCAGTTTTCACCAGCTTGTTTAGAAGCGGTTTGGCTGTAGCGCATGATTTCCAGAAAATTGCCTTTGGCAAGCAGCGCTTTGACTTCGGGTTGCTCGAGAAACCCTTGGATGTTACCCGTGACAGGGCAGAACTCGAGCTGGTGACTTTGTACCAGATGGGCAAAGTTCTCATGGGTAATCATTTTGACTTCGTGACCAGCGCGTTTCAGACCAACGCCAAGCGCCACGTAAGGTTGGACATCACCTTGGCTTCCAAATGCAATCAGGGCTATTTTCATCTATGGACTCCTTTTAATAAGTAATTGGTTAATTATTATTGTGGTTAAAAAAATTTACGGCTCAAGACCACGCCAAAGCACCGCCACCATCTCCTCGAGAAAATGCGGATTGTCCAGCAATTTGATTTCGCCCTGCAAGCTCTGGCTCATGGCAAAACCAACTGCCGTATGAAACAACATCAGCGCAGGCACAGTTGGATCACCTCGAGCAATCCGCCCAGCCATCATTTCTTTGGCTAGATACGCCGCCAGCGCTGCCACATCCGCCGCAGGGACAGGGGGTTTAGGCAGTTCTTGGCTTTGTCGCACCGACCAAGCCAGCATCAGGCGTGGCAGCATTTTAGCTGTAAAAGCCGTGATTTTTTGGGCAATCAAAAGTAAATCGGCTTGAGGGTTGCCCTGCCCAATCTGTGACTCGAGTTCAGGAGTCCAAAAAGGCTCGTTGTGTTGTCCCATTGCCGCGAAAAACAAGGCTTCTTTGGTTGGAAAACGCTTGAAAATACTGGCACTCGAGATCCCCGCTCGATTCGCCACATCCACGGTGGTGGCGTTAAAACCCTGCTCGAGAAACACCTGACTGGCAGCTTTGAGAATCTGGGCATCGGTGATGGTCGGGGTTCGCGCCATGAAGAAATAATAACTGAAGAGTTTTTAATTGTCAAGCATTCTTGCTAAAGGCTTAGGGACTCGAGCTGCACAATAAAAAAGACGCAGTGCAAAAACTGCGTCTTTGCTCGAGAATGGGTTTATTGCACAACTTGAATATCTGAAGCTGGAACAACTTCAAAAATTTTATCGTACACGTCAAGGCGACCTGAGAATTTGTAGACAATAGCGTTGACTTTTTTATCTTGGTAAAAGTCTCTGATCGAATTGGCAAATTGGAGCTTGGTTATTGGTGGGTGAAAGGTGATTATTCCATCTTCTGAAACTGGTTGAATTTCATGAAGCCGAATCTCTGAGCGGTTTGTGTCGGGTGTGACTCGAGAAACCATGACGTACATTGTATTGGCGTGGCTTTTTGCGATTTTCAACTCTTGTTGCGATGGCAATTGGCGTTGAGATGCACGGGAAATTGCGTCTGTGTCTAAGTAAGAAAATTGATTTCGGTATTCAGAGGGTATTAAATTGCGAAGACTCGAGTACAAAGCTGCAAAGTAAATCATGCTGCTGCTGAATTTAGAATCCTTCTGCTCGAGTGTAAATTCAGTTTTACCGACACGAATTGTTGGCTTATCCCAACCCTCGAGAGACACTGGTAAGCCTGCCTTTGGTAAGTAATCAAAAAAAACGCCTCCAGACATGTACATCGGGTCACCTCTGACAATTATGTTGCCTTTTTCATCGCGGAAAGTTCCGCTTAAATCACCACGAATCAGAATCCGATTTTTGGAATCAGGAAACAAGAAGCTCATGTATTCCCAATCATTCGATTCGAGATTGACTTTAACACCTGCTTTTTCAAGCACTGCTTTGAGGCTTGGTTTATGCAACCAAATTAAGCGAGATTGACATGGAATTTTATTTGCTTGAACTTGAAATTCAGTGATTTTTCCCGCTAGACAATCTGGTGTTGGAAATGTCGTTGTTCCCGTAATTTGGGCTTGACCAGCGTTTAATGCGCCTATCCCAAGGCTCGAGAGTAAAATCATCAAACCTGCTTTACGAATCATATTTGGCATGGTGTACACTCCTGTCATCCCTGCGCTAATCACATGAGGTTGCCCTAGGTCAGCGAGGGTTTTCTCAAGGGCTTCGGCGTGGTTGCAGCCGCGCATTTGGTACTTCCAGATTTTGTGTTGAATGTGCGCCTCGAGTTCCATTCGCACAGTCTTTTTCTGCTCGCCCCACAGACTCCATGTGGCAAGTCGTAAGTACCGCTCCAAGTCGTTCATGATTGGGTTTTTGGCTCGAGCCGCAGCCCTCGGACTGCTTGGCTGAATTGGTCAAATTCGGCTTGTTTTTGTTTAAGGATTCTGCTGCCGTGTTCGGTTAGTTCGTAGTACCGACTTGGCATTCCACCGCGTGGACTGGGTTTGAAATTGGCTGCTAAGTACCCCTGTACGGTCAGTCGGTGCAAAGCTGGGTAGACGCTACCTTCTTTGAATTCAAAGTATCCGCTGGTGCGTTCGTTGGCTTCTTCGATGATCTCGAGTCCGTACATTTGCCCGTGTTCTAGGATGGTCAGGAGAATCAAATCCAAATTGCCTTTCAACAAATTCGCGTCCATGGTTTTTCCTTTGCTACTCGAGGGTCTAGGGTTCTCGAGCGGATGCGTTGGCTGGTTGTACACCCAAGTCCTAGGTATCCTAGACATAAAGGTATCCTAGGAGTCTTGATTTGTCAAGCAGAAGACCTACTCAAATTCATGACTTTATGTCATACTCTGACTTGTGAATGTGATCGCACCAAAAACGCTACGGGCATTTTGGGAAATCCATCCACAAGCCGAAGAACCGATGCGTGAATGGCTCAAACTGATGCAGAAAGCAAATTTTCAACATTTTGCAGACCTCAAAACGACTTTTGGCAGTGTGGATTGGACCAACCCATACTTTATTTTTGATGTTGGAGGCAACAAATATCGCATTGTCGTGGCTATTCATTTTCCAACCCAAGTTGCATTTATCAAAGCGGTATTCACCCATCCCGAATACGACAATTGGAACAAAAGGAGAAGATCATGATTTCATCAGCCCAACACATTGCAAAAGCGTGGACTGTTTTTACACAACAAGCCCAAATTAACCGCCCAAGCAACCAAGAAGAATACGAAGCCTTGCTCGAGGTGATGGATCATCTGACTGACCAAATAGATGCCCGAGGTGAAACCCTCGAGAACAGCATGTTCACACCGCTTTTTGAATTGATTGCTTCGTATCTGCTCGAGTGGGAAACAGTCCACGAACTCAAACCCGAAGCCAACAACCCTGTGCAAACCCTCAAATTCTTAATGAAGCAACATTGCCTCACACAAACAGCCCTAGCAGCACAAATGAACATCACCCAAAGCCACATCAGTAAAATCTTGTCAGGTGAACGCGAAATTGGGAAATCACTGGCTGGGCAACTTGGACAGAAATTTGGTTTACCTCGAGAATTTTTTTTAACCTAACCCTGCCCACGCCTAGCGTCTTTTGGGTTAGAATCCATCCCCAAGATGTCATCCTCGAGCAGCGCCATTGTAATTGAAAGTATTGGAATGGTTTTTGGCGCTGGCGCGGAAGCCGTCACTGCTCTGGCTGGTGTGAGTTTTGAAATTGGTTCAAACGAATTTTTTACCCTGCTTGGTCCTTCGGGTTGCGGCAAAACCACCTTGCTGCGCTTGATTGCTGGTTTTGAACAACCCACGAGCGGCAGCATTGAACTCTACGGGCAACGTCTCGAGGGGTTGCCACCGTACAAACGCCCTGTGAACACGGTTTTTCAGAGTTACGCCCTGTTCCCACACATGACCGTGGCGCAAAACATTGCTTTTGGCTTAGAAATGCAGGGTAAATCCAAGCTCGAGACTCAAAAAATTGTTGGTCAAATGCTCGAGTTGGTGCGCCTGACTGGTTTTGAATCTCGTAAACCCGCCCAACTGAGCGGTGGGCAACAACAGCGTGTGGCGTTGGCTCGAGCCTTGGCGAATCAGCCTAAAGTGCTGCTGCTGGATGAATCCTTATCGGCACTCGATGCCAAACTCCGCAAGGAAATGCAGCTCGATTTAAAACGATTACAACAAGATACAGGGATTACTTTTGTTTTTGTGACCCACGACCAAGAAGAAGCCCTGACCATGTCTGACCGTATTGCTGTGATGAAAACTGGCAAACTCGAGCAAATCGGTACGCCCACCGAAATCTATGATTTTCCTCGCACGCGGTACGTGGCAGATTTTATTGGCGAAACCAATTTTTTAACAGGATTGTCCGAAGCAGGCGGTGTGCGCCTACCAGA
>JAAFJQ010000116.1 GCA_013298185.1 Deinococcales bacterium | reverse complement strand
CCAGTTCTTCGTCGGTGAATTCGTTCAGGTCATGGCTTGCCATGATTTTAATCAAATCCGCGCCAGCTCGGACTTGTTCACGCACAGCGCGGCGCATTTCGTCTGCACCACTGGCTTCGCGGCACGCCCAGTAGGTATGACCGCCCGTTTGCACGATGGCAGCACCGCACGCCAGCACTCGAGGACCGGGGAAAATCCCTTGCTCGACGGCTTGTTTGGCAAATAAATTGGTGTTGTGCATCCCAAGGTCGCGCACCGTGGTGATGCCCGCTTGGAGGCTGAGCAGCATATTGCCCGCGCATTTATACGCGCTGACTTCGGGTTGGTCATAGATGCTCTGATTGGCAAGGTCATGAATGCCATCCCAAGCCAAATGCGCGTGGGAATTAATCAAACCAGGCAGAATCGTGCCATTGGTTGGCAGTGCCTCCTCGAGTCTCGAGCCAAATTCTGAGGCTTGACCAACGGCTTTGATGATGCCGTTCTCGAGTTCAACCACACCATCCTCGAGCGTGGCAGCATCCGTGCTAGTTATCACCCTGCCACGCAGCAGCACAAGGGGTTTGGTATCGTCAAACATGGGCTTGATGATCTTCTGAAATTTCCAATGTGGGGCTTCTGGCATGGGCTGCTCCTTTGTGGCGAGAGGGCTTGATTTTTTGTTTCGCGTCGCCTAATCTGTACCACATTCTACATGAATGCTGCATGCAGCATCCAGCATCCCGAAAGGATAACCCCATGATCTCGAGAGGAAAAGCACTGCGCGATCAGGTCTACGAGAACATCCGTGACCGCATCACAAGTGGCGAACTACACCCCGGTGACACCTTGGTTGAAGTCGAACTGGCAGCCCAATTGAACGTCAGTCGCACCCCAGTCAGCAACGCCTTGGTGATGTTGCGCGAACGTGGTCTGGTTCACGATCAAAACGGACGGCTCGAGGTCAGCAAACTCCAACTCGAGGATGTGGTCAATCTGTACTGGTGCCGCATGGGATTAGACGGCGTAGCAGCATTCTTAGCAGCCAGTCGAATCAACAAAACCGATTTGAAAATCCTCGAGAAACACTTGAAGGCATGGGAAACACCGATTCAAGAATCTGACCTGAGTGCGCTCTGGGTCAGCGATTTGAAATTCCATCATCATATTTACGAAGTCTCAGGCAATCGGCATTTGATTCGATTCTCGGAAATCGCGGCGGAACTGGCAGCCGTCTATCGACGCAACACGATTCGCCGCATCAACGACCCGCAAAGCAACACCAGCCGCTCGAGGGAAGACGTTCGCAACGAACACCAAGCCATTTTTGAAGCAATTGCCAGCAAGAACCCCGAAGCCGCCGAGCAAGCCGCGCGGAAACACATTCAAATGGTGATTCATCACCTCGAGCAAGCCGACATGATGCTTGAACTCGAAGAAGAACTGGCGGGAACGGCATGAAATGGCTCGAGAACAAAGTCGCCATTGTGACTGGCGCGGGAAACGGCATGGGACGCGCCACGGCGCTGCTCTTTGCCGAAGAAGGCGCAAGCGTGGTCTTGGGCGACGTGGACGAAATTGGTGGGTCGAGTGCCGTAGAAGAAATCATCTCGAGCGGCGGAAAAGCTGTGTTTGTCAAATGCGATGTCTCGAGTGAAAGCGAAGTCAAAAACATGATCGCCACTGCCAAACGCGAATTCGGTGGGCTGCACACGATTTTTAACAATGCAGGCATTGAGCAACCCAAAATCCCCAGTGTGGATGTCACCGAAGAACTGTTTGACCGCGTGATTGGCGTAAACCTCAAAGGCACATTTTTTTGCTGCAAACACGCGATTCCGCTACTGCTCGAGTCAGGCGGTGGCGCAATCGTCAATAACTCATCGGTCAGTGCTTTTGCCAATGTCGGCGGCAACATTTCATACGGCTCGAGCAAAGGCGCAATCATGAGCATGACGCGCATCTTAGCGATTGAATACTCGAGACAAAACATTCGCGTCAACGCGATTTGCCCGGGCGTGATAGACACACCGATGAACCAACGCAATTTGGACTTGGCAGTAGATCAAGCTGCCACACGACAAATGTGGATGGACAACACCCCAATCGGACGCATGGGAACACCGCTCGAGATCGCCCGAACAGTTCTATACCTCGCTTCGGACATGAGTTCATTCACCACAGGCATTGGGCTGCTGATTGACGGAGGGCGAGTCGCCACATGAACAAGCTATCGGGCAAAGTTGCTGTGGTCACAGGAGCCGCTCGAGGCATTGGGCGAGCCGTGGCACGGGCTTTTGCTCTCGAGGGCGCAATGGTCTACGGCGCTGACCGCGAAGTCAGCGAACTCGAGTTTGAAATGAACGCCTTGCGCGAATCGGGCTGGACAGCCCAAGCTGTGGCGTTGGATTTGCTCAAGCCAGACAGTGTAGCAGCACTTGCCAAAACTGTACTCGAGCAGCAAGGGCGCATTGATATTCTCGCCAATGTTGCAGGGGTCATCATCGAAAAGCACTTGGTAGACACGACACTCGAGGAATGGGACACGATTTTGAACATCAACTTACGCGGGGTGTTTTTAATGTGCAAAGCCTTCGCACCAAGCATGAAACACGCCGAAAGTGGCTCGATCATGAACGTCTCCTCTCGAGCAGGCGTGATGGGATTTGCCAATGAAATTGCGTACTGCGCGTCGAAATTTGGATTAGAAGGATTATCTCGAGCCATTGCCAAGGATTTAGAAGTTTACGGCATTGCAGTCAACACGATAACGCCCGGAGTGCCGACGCAGACAAGTATGAGTATGCAAACGTATTCGGAAGAAACCAAGAAAATATGGAAAGACCCAATTTTAATCACACCCGCGTTTGTGGAACTCGCCTTGCAAAGCTCGAGTGGGATTCATGACCAGTACGTCAATGCGTGGCAACGATCAGAAGAATTACGGGCTGCGGGGTGGGCGACATGAATATCTTTAGGCAAATTCTCGAGCATTGGTGGGTTTTTGTTTGGCGTTTGCGTTATGTGGCAGGGCGAACACAGGGGTTCGCCCCTACGGTTTATTTGTATGATTCGCAATTTTCCCGTAGGGGAGGACTCCCGTGTCCTCCCTGTGAGAGGAAATGTTCATGCGAATTGATGACCTTTATCACCGCGAAAGGCGACCCATGAAAGCCTTCATCGCCCAACGCCTGATAGACGGCACAGGCAACCCGCCCCTCGAGAATGCCGTGCTGCTCGAGGATAACGGTGTAATTATTGGCGTTTCTCGAGCCTCGAACGGTATCCCCAACGGCGCAATCCAAATTCATTGTGAAACGCTGATGCCCGGTCTAATTGACACCCATGTGCATTTGGCGTACACAGGCAAACCAGACCACGGCGCATTCCGCAGCGAAGCCAGCGAGACTTCGTACCCTCTCTTGGCGCTGCGGGCTGCCAAACACGCGAGGGAAACGCCCGAGTGGGGTTTTACCAGCGTGCGTGACATGAATGCCCCCGGCGGTGTGGTGATTGATTTGCGTGATGCTATTCAATCGGGTTACGTACAAGGTTCTCGAGTCAAAGCCTGTGGTTTGGGCTTGTCGGTCACGGGTGGTCATATGGATAGGGGCGGTTGGGGCGATCATATCTCCATGCGCGACATGACCCTGCCGTGCGATGGCGCTCTTGGATTTATACGTGGCGCTCGTAGCCAAGTGAAACGCGGTGCGGATTTCATTAAAATCAATCTATGTGTTGGCTCGAGGCGCGACCCGTTGGACACACCGTATCGCCAAGAAATGACCGATGATGAAATCGCAGCCGTGATGCAAGAAGCGCGGCATCTCGAGAAATTTGTAGCAGCCCATACGAGTGGTGGTCCAAGTGTCAAAACTGCCGTGGCACTGGGCTTGAATACAGTTGAACATGGTCATTGGGTTGACCAAGAAACGGCTGACCTGATGGCGGAACGCGGCGCGTATTACGTGCCAACTTTGCTGGTCAATGAACGCAATTTTGATTTCCCACTCGAGCCTCTGCCGCTTGGCACGCGCCAATGGCTCGAGAAATCCCGCGAGGATAAATGGGTTTCGCTGGGGATTGTACGTAAAGCTGGAGTAAAAATCGCGCTTGGCACAGATGCAGGTTTTACTTTACCGCATGGCAGCATGAACGCTCGAGAACTCGAGTTGTTGATGCACGGCGGTTTATCGGCGCTCGAGGCGATTCAAGCGGGAACACAAACGGCGGCTGAATTGATGCAAATGCAAAATTTGGGTTCGCTCGAGGCTGGAAAAATCGCAGATTTACTTGTGGTGAACGGCAATCCACTCGAGGACATCAAAGTGCTGCAAGACAAAACCAATTTACGTGTCTTCAAAGACGGTCTCGAGGTGCGAGCATGAACGAGATGTACTTTGTGGTCAAGCGCCTGATTGCCGGTGATGGCTCAGTCCTCGAGAATGCTGTGCTGCAAGTGCAAAATGGGCGAATTATTGGCGTATTTCAATCTGGATTCACTCCTCCCGAAAACGCCAACACTATCCACGGCGAAACATTACTGCCCGGTTGGATAGATGCCCATGTTCACCTCGCTTACAGTGGCGCTATCGAAGCTCGAGCCTTTCGTGCCGAAGCCTCTGAGATGTCCTACCCCAAACTCGCGCTCAGAGCCGCCTCCTATGCCCGAGAAACCCTCGAGTGGGGTGTGACTGCCGTGCGAGATTTGAACGCCCCCGGTGGCGTAATTATTGACTTGCGCGAAGCCATCAACGCGGGTTACGTGCCGGGTCCTCGAATTCGAGCCTGTGGTTTGGGGCTTTCGGTGACTGGTGGACACATGGACAAAGGCGGTTGGGGCGATCACGTTGCTCTGCGCGACATGACCTATCCCTGCGATGGTGCGCTCGAGTGGCGAGCAGGGGTGCGAACCCAAGTCAAACGCGGTGCAGACGTGATAAAAATCAATCTCTGCGGCGGTTCGTTCCGAGATTGGCAGCATCCTTATAAACAAGAAATGGATCAATCCGAAATTATGGCTGCCATAGACGAAGCCCACCGTCTCGAGAAGCGCGTGGCAGCCCACACAAGTGGCGGTCCAACCGTCAATCTTGCGGTCAAAGCTGGTTTGGACAGCGTTGAACACGGGCGCTGGCTGGATGACGAATGTGTTGACCTGATGGCAGAAAACAATTGTTATTACGTGCCAACCCTGCGTGTGCAAGAAAATCATTTTGAGCATTCATGGGCAGCCCAAAACGCCAATGCCAACAGCATCAAATGGCTCGAGCTTGGGCGCGAAGCGATGTGGGAAAGCCTGACCAAAGCACACAAAGCTGGTGTGAAAATCGTAACGGGTACGGATGCGGGTTTTATGCTGCCTCACGGGTTATCGAACCACCATGAAATGGAACTCTTGATGCACGGCGGTCTAACCGCACTCGAGGCAATTTCTGCCGCCACCAAAACTGCTGCCGAGTTGCTGGATTTCCCAGATATTGGTTCGCTCGAGACTGGAAAAATCGCGGATTTGGTCTTGGTCAATGGCAATCCTTTAGATGATATTCGCGTCCTGCAAAACAAAAACAATCTACGAGTTTTTAAGGATGGTCTCGAGGTTTCTCGAGCCGATGGAGGTCTTTTGTGAATCCCCGCGTGCCAATTGCCCACAACCGTTTCTACAATTACGAGGAACTCACAGCGCTGCTACAGCAACTCGCGGCTGCCTTTCCCGAAACCGCTACGCTCTCGAGCATTGGCAAAACTTTTCTAGGGCGCGAAATTTGGCTGATGACCATCACCAACAAAGCCACTGGCTCTGATCTCGAGAAACCCGCGTATTACATTGACGCGCACATCCACGCCGAGGAACACACCACCAGCGCCACAGCGTTGTACGCAGCTTCGTACTTGCTCGAGAAGTTCGGCACAGACGAAAAAGTCACGATGCTGATGAACGAACAAGCGTTTTACATCCTGCCGCGCCTCAATCCAGATGGAGCGGAGTTCTCCTTGTCGCATCCGTTCAGATGGTGTGGCAACGGGCGTTTCGTACCCGGCAGCGAAGACGAACGCGGACACGGACTGTATCAAACCGACCTCAACGACGACGGTTACATCGTGCAAATGCGTGTGCCAGACGCAGCAGGAGAATGGAAAATCTCTGAGCTTGACTCGAGGGTGATGGTGCAACGCGCTCCAGGGGAATTCGGCGGGAAATACTACCGCCTCTACCCCGAGGGCTTAATCCCCGATTATGACGGTGTGGAACTCGAGATAGAACCGACCCGAGACGGCAACCTCAACCGTCAATTCCCCGCCAATTGGGCGCAGGAAACCGAGCAGTACGGCGCGGGACTGTACCCCGGTTCTGAACCAGAATCCAAAGCGATGATTGATTTTATCCTCGCGCACCCGAACATTTGCGGTATGAATTCATTCCACACGCATGGTGGCGTGCATCTTCGCCCAAGTACCACCAAGTACGACTCGGAAATGAGTCCTCGAGACCTAACGCTGTTCAAGGATTTAGGCGCGGTAGGCACGAGCATCACAGGCTATCCGACCATCAGCACCTACGAGGGCTTCACACCCGACAAAACCAAAGCGCGACGTGGATCACTCAAAGACTGGATGTTTGAAGAAACAGGCGTACCTATTTTTGCCACTGAACTCTGGGACATCGAAAAAGCGGCTGGCATCGAAAAAGTAGCCTTTTACAACCTACGCCCTCGAGACGACCAAACCCTGATCAAAATGGTGCAATGGGTCTGGGAGAACCACGGCGAAAAAGGCTGGCGCGAATGGACACCGTTTAAGCACCCGCAACTTGGCGAAGTGGAAATTGGTGGACTCGCCGAAATTTGGGTACTCCGCAACCCACCCGGACACCTGCTCGAGGAAATTTGCCACACCAACACATTATTCTGCCTCGAACATGCCGCCGCCAGCCCACGGATACGGGTACGCTCGAGTATCGCAGAGAAAATTGGGACATCACCAGATGGTAGGGGGTTGTACAAAATTCGCGCTGTGATTGGCAACGACGGGTATTTGCCGAGTCACCTGACAGACCGCGCCATTGAGAAAAAAGTCGCAGAAACCGTGAAAGTTGAGTTGCACCTCGAGAATGCCGAATTGCTCATGGGCGATGGTCTTGCCGACGTAGGGCATTTGGCAGGACGCAATGGGCGCAAATACCAATGGTCACCGTGGGGCGAAAAATGGGGACGTACCGCCCGACCAGTGGAATGGCTGGTTAAAGCAGGAGAAGGGGCAAAAATGAACCTTGTCGTCTCGAGCCAAAAAGGTGGCGTGCAGAAAGCCGAGGTGGATTTGAATGATTAACGTCGGTCTTTCAAAATCCTTATTTGACAATGTAAAAACATGTCCCCTCACAGGGCGAGGCATGCCTCGCCCCTACGGGTTACAAAATTGTATTCGTAGGGGCGAACCTTGTGTTCGCCCTGTGACCAACAAATTCAAATACAATTTTACCGAATATGTCATAAAATCGCCTCTCAAGGGGTTAGGCAAGCCCAACCCCTACGGCTGTGATTTCCTGAACCGTAGGGGCGGGGCTTGCCTCGCCCAACTCGCCAACCGCATGGAGGCAAAAAACCATGTCTGAAGCGACCCTCGAGCAAGTCTTCAAATACATTGATGACCACGCCGATAATGCCGTCGAGGATTTGCGTCGTTTGCTGCGTCAACCCTCGGTCAGCGCTCAGAACATTGGTCTCGAGCCGTGCGCTAGACTCCTGCGTGACTTGATGCTCGAGGATGGCGTGAAGGACGTGGAAATTCTGCCTACCGATGGTGGTCCCGAAGTCCTACTCGGCACGGAAACCTCGAGTAACCCCAATGCGAAAACCTTGCTCTGCTACGGGCATTATGATGTTCAACCGCCTGAACCGCTCGAGTTGTGGCATTCTGACCCGTGGGGCGCTGACATCCGCGATGGGGTTATTTATGCAAGGGGCGCAACGGATAATAAAAGCGGTTGTCTCGCGTTTGTCGAAGCTGCCAAAGCGTATCGCGCTGTGACTGGCGGCACGCCTGTGCGTTTGCAGTATCTCTTTGAGGGCGAGGAGGAAATTGGTAGTCCGCATCTCGAGGATTTTGTTTATAAGCACAAGGAACGCCTTGCTTGTGATGCCAGTATCGGTTTGGATGGAGGCGTGAACCGCACCAGTTTGCGCCCCGAGGTGCATCTTGGTATCAAGGCGATTCTCTATGTTGAATTGCGCTGCCGCACGCTCAAACAAGATACATGGAGCGGACGCGCTCAAATGCTTCGCAACCCCGCATGGCGTTTGATTGAATGTTTGTCCAGCATCGCTGACCCCACAACTGGCGTGATTAAAGTGAACGGCTGGTACGACACCCTGATTCCCCCTGACGAATGGGATCTCGAGTTCCTGCGCGATGAGCAGCAATACTTTGACCGCACCGAATTCATGCGTCAAATGGGCGCAAAGCACCTTTCGACCTCAGATGATTTTGAAATCCTCAAACGCGCCCATTACGGCGCAAGTGCCAACATCTGTGGTTTCTCGAGCGGCTACGCTGGCGAGGGTTCTAAAACCATTGTGCCTGCCACAGCCGTTGCCAAAATGGATTTCCGCTGCCCACCCGGTCTCGAGCCTTCTGAACAGTTTAAGAAACTCGAGGCGCACATGAAACAACATGGTTTTGACGAGGATATTGAATTGGTGCTGGTCAATGCCCGTAAAAATCCGTATAAAGTATCCTCCCGCGAAGCCATTTCCCAAGCCACTTTCAAAGCCGCCGAGCGTGTCTTTGGCGTGCAACCCGTGGTGCATGGCGTGAGCATCCAAGGCATCATCATGCTTGCCATTCCCCATCCTGCGGTGCTGTCTGGTTTTGGAGCGCCTGAAAACAACCTGCACGGACCCAACGAGAACATGCCTGTCGAGCGTTTTATTCAGGGTATCAAGTACGCCGCCGCTATTTTCCACGAGTACGCCAAAGGAACTTAAATGCTGCAATTTATCGCTAAGCGCTTACTGCAAATCATCCCGACTTTTATTGGGGCGACCTTGTTAGCGTTTGTGATTATTCAACTCACGCCCGGTGATTTCACGGATCGTTTCGCGCTTGATCCTAACGCCGATGCCGCGCAGCTCGAGCGGCTGCGCGTCAATTTTGGCTTGGATCAACCTGTGATTATCCAGTATTTCCGTTGGGTGTGGGGTATCATCTCGAGTGGCTATTTGGGCGAATCATTTACGTATCGCGCTCCAGTTGGCACAATTATTGTTCCTTTAATTTATAACAGCCTGAGCTTGGTGATGATTTCGCTCGTCCTGACTTATGTTCTCGCCATTCCGATAGGTGTTTACCAAGCCACCCGTCAGTACAGCAACGGCGATAAGGCACTCAGTTTCCTCAGCATCATGGGCTTGGCACTGCCGAATTTCTTTTTTATTCTCCTGCTGATTGTCGGTGTGCTGTCCTTCCAAGCTGGTCTGCGCCAAGTTTATCAATCTGATGCGTGGTACAAACCGATTCTCGAGTTTTTCACCTATGACCTGAAGAACGGGCTGTGGTTTCCTGTCGGCGGTATGCGAACCACCGAGATTTACGACAGCCTCCCGTGGTGGCAACAAATGATTGACCGCGCTTGGCATTTAATACTTCCAACGATTGTGGTGACAACCTCGGGTCTCTCGAGTCTGGTGCGCGTGGTGCGCGGACAAATGCTGGATTTCCTGCAAGCCGATTTTATTCGCACGGCTCGAGCCAAAGGTTTAAGCGAACGGATTGTCACTTACAAACATGTCCTACGGAATGCGATTGGACCCGTCGTTTCGGGGCTTGGCACGATTCTGCCCGAGTTGGTGACTGGTGCGGGATTGGTCGAGTTCGTTTACAGATGGCCCGGCATCACACCCGGTTTTGTGACCGCCATTCAACAACAAGATTTGTATGTCGTCATGGGCTTATTGGTGCTTTCAGCAATTCTGCTGATGATTGGTAATTTGGTTTCTGATTTGCTGCTCGCTTTTGTTGACCCAAGGATTCGGTACTCATGACCACGCCTGCTGCCGAGAATCAAACTGTTCGCGCTCAGTCGCGGGGGCAAGTCGTGCAAGCCCAGTTCCGCAAGCATCGTTTAGCAGTCTCGAGTCTGTGGGTGCTGATTATTTTTTACGCGCTGGCGGCTTTTGCCGATTTTGTCGCGCCTTACGGCGAAAACGAATCGTTTTTTCGCGGTGCGATAGACCGCAGTTACGCCCCACCAACCCGCATTCATTGGATTGACCCTGCCACGGGTGGCTTGAGTTTCCCGTTTGTGTATAACGTCTCGAGTCAACTCAATTTGGATTCGCTGGAACTCGAGTACAAAGAGGACACCAGTCAAAAATACCCAATCAGACTTTTTACCCAAGGCGCACCGTACACCCCTTTTCCAATCAGTCTGATTCCCCAAGAATGGCGACGCACATGGGGTTTTGACCCACAAATCGGTCTGCGATTGTTCGGTGTGGACAAACCCGCCACGCTGTTTGTGTGGGGTGCGGATAAACTCGGACGCGATGTCTTTGCACGAATTCTTTTCGGCGCTCGAGTCACGCTAACGATTGGTGTTTTTGCCGCGACGCTCTCGCTGATTGTTGGCTTGGTGCTGGGCGCAATTTCTGGTTATTACGGCGGTTGGATAGATGATGGCATCATGCGCCTTGTCGAGGTGCTGGCAACCATTCCGGGCTTGTTCTTGCTGCTGGCACTGAGGGCGCTTTTTCCACTCGATGCCAAATCCAGCGTGGTCTATTTCGTGGTGGTGCTGATTCTTGGTTTGATTCGCTGGGGACCCGTGGCTCGAGCCGTGCGTGGACAGGTTTTTAGTCTGCGCGAAGAGGATTATGTGATGGCGGCTCGGAGCTTAGGTTCAAACGATGCACGGATTATTTTTCAGCATATCCTGCCCGGCACAGCCAGTTTTGCAATTGTCTCGTTTAGTTTGCTGATACCGGGTTTTATCCTCACCGAATCGGGTTTATCGTTTCTTGGCTTAGGCATTTCCGACCCAAATTCAAGTTGGGGTTTGATGCTGGCAGTCGCCCAAGAAGGCGGAATGCAAACCTTTACCTCGAGACCGTGGATGCTGATTCCTGGCATTTTTATTTTTGTGGCAGTCTTGGCGTTTAACTTTGTCGGCGATGGTCTGCGCGATGCGTTAGACCCGAAAGCAAGGAGGTGAATTGATTTTTTTACAAGTGAATTCGGGTTCTCGAGCCATTCTTTAGGAGGAAGGGTATGAAAAAGTTTTTAGCACTTAGTTTCGTGGCACTGGCAGGGCTTTCGGTGGTTGTCCTGCCGAGCCTCGCGCAACAACCGCAGAATTTGGTACGCACCGCTCGTTTTGGTGGCGATGGCACTGCCACTCGAGGTGGCACAATGACCTACGGTTTGGTGGGCTTACCACCGACCTTCAATCCGTTCACGGTGCAGTCATTATCGGATACCTTTATTCAGTACCTCTGGTTTCCGCAGTTGGTTCAGTACAATGCTGCCACTGGACAAAATGAATGCTATGTTTGCACCAGCGTCACGCAACGCGGTTTGGACATCAATTTCAACATTCGCACAGGCATCAAATGGTCAGATGGTCGCCCACTGACCGCCGATGACATCATCTACAGCGCCGAACTACACGCCAACCCAGCGATTAACTCGAGACAACGCTCGGATTTCACCCAAGCAGGCAAAGCCATTCGCTGGACAAAAGTGGACAACGACACCGTGCGAATGACGCTCAATGTCAACGATGCGGCGTACCTTGATCTTGCTGATTGGCCCATCGTGCCACGCCATATTTGGCAACCCATCGCCGAGCGCGGTGCGGCAGCCGTACAAGGGGCTTATAACGTCAGCACCGACCCGAAGACGATTGTTGGAGCGGGTCCATTCTTGGTGGACAGCTACAAGCCCGGTGAAGAAATGGTGCTGCGCCGCAACCCCGATTACTGGGGCGTGGACGAAAAAGGCAACAAATTACCGTACTTAGATCGCATCATCGCCAAGAACTACGCTGATACCAATGCGCGTCTGGCAGGGTATTTGTCGGGGCAACTCGATGTCTTCCAACCACTCACGATTGACGAAGTGCAAGGTGTGCGCCAAGCCATCAATGCAGGACGTTTGGATGCCGAATTAAAAATCAACATCACCCAAACCGCCGTGACATCCACCTTCTTCTGCAATTTCCAAAACAAGGATGCTTTCAAAGCGCAACTTTGCCG
>JAAFJQ010000115.1:4253-12436 GCA_013298185.1 Deinococcales bacterium | reverse complement strand
GTGCATCCACCGTGACTTGTCGGTCAAAACGACCTGGTCTGAGTAGCGCTGCATCGAGTACATCTGGGCGATTGGTGGCTGCCAGAATAATAATGTCGTGCTTATGTTCAAACCCATCCATTTCCACCAGCAGTTGATTTAGGGTTTGTTCGCGTTCGTCGTTGCCGCCACCCATACCAGAACCGCGTTTACGTCCAACGGCATCTATTTCGTCTATAAAGACAATACAGGGTGCGGTTTTGCGGGCTTGTTCAAATAAATCACGGACTCGAGCAGCGCCGACACCAACGAACATTTCTACGAAATCTGAACCACTAATCGTAAAAAACGGTACTCGAGCTTCACCTGCTACAGCCCTTGCCAGTAAGGTCTTGCCACTTCCGGGTGGTCCGATTAACAACACACCTTTGGGGATTCGTGCGCCGATGTCATGGTACTTGGTTGGGGTTTTCAGGAAATCCACGACTTCGGAGAGTTCTTCTTTGGCTTCGTCGCAACCAGCCACATCTTTGAATAAGGTGCTGGGTTTTTCGACTTGTTTGGCTCGAGATTTCCCAAAATTCATTGCGCCGCCAGCCCCATCACCACCAGCGTTTGACCTCGAGCGAATCAGCAAGACCAGCATCACCACCAGAATGGCAACCCCCGCCACTTGAATCCCAATCATGATGTAATCGCCTGTCGGTGAGGCTCGCACTACGCTGTAACGGGTGTTGTATCGTTGTCTTGCGAACTCGAGGGCATCGAACAGCCCTTTATCGAGAATCAGTTGCAGCGTGTACTTATCGGGTTGGGTGCTGCGTTTTGGGTCGGAAGTGATTTCGGCTTTGCCATTGGGCATCAATTGCACATTTGCCACACCGCCAGAACGCAATTCACTGAGGAAATCACCAACATTGGGCGGGGTTGGTGTGGCTGCCCAAGCCAAACCCCAAGCAAACAACCAGACCATCAAAAGGCGAAGCAACATAGCTTAGGGTAGCACCTTCTGCCTGATTTGGTATGGGAAAGATGACCAGTTCTCACATGGGAAAGATGACCAGTTCTCACATGGGAAAGATGACCAGTTCTCACATGGGAAAGATGACCAGTTCGCAAGGTATACTCGAGCCATGAAAAACTTTTTACCTGCCGCACTTGGAATTTTTGCTTTAACCGCCGTTGCCGCCGCCCAACTTGCAGGGGGCTTTGGCACAGCTGACCTCAAAGACCCCGAAGTAATTGCTGCCGCCAAGTTTGCGCTCAGCACAAAGAACACCAGCATGAAGCGCACGGGAACTCGAGCTTATAACCTGCTCGAGATTCAAAAAGCCGAGGTTCAAGTTGTGGCTGGCTTAAATTATCGAGTCTGCATGAAAGTCAAACTCGGTAGCATTCTACGCACCGCCGATGCACTGGTATACAAAGATTTGCAGAACAAGTACAGCCTCAGCAGTTGGGTCTGGGATAAATGCAGCATCAAATAAGCATTTATTGCCAGTCCACTGGGCGCTCGGCTAAGCCTAAGCGCCATGCCACCGCCGCAGCGCAACGCACCCCCGCCAGACCATCGCCGTAGGGGTTTGGGCGGTTCTGCATTTTGCTCAGTTCCTCGTCACTCGAGAGGAGGGTGTGAATGGTTTCAAACACCGTTTCTGGTTCTGTGCCAGCCAATTTTAAGGCATTGACCGCCAATCCCTCGGGGCGCTCGGTGACGTTTCGCAGCACCACCACAGGCACACCAAGGGTCGCACCGCCTTCTTGTAAACCACCGCTATCGGTGACAATCAGGCTCGAGGCTTTCATCAGGGCTGCCATGCTGCCAAAATCCAGTGGCTCGAGAAGCGAAAAATTCTCGAGTGGCTGCAAACTTGGGTACACTGCTTCGCGCACCACAGGGTTGAGATGCACCGGATAAACAAAATGACATTCTGGGTGCGCTTTTGCCACTCGAGCCAACGCCCCAGCCAAGTCTGCCATGAAGGGCAGGTTCTCGCGGCGGTGCATGGTCATGGCAACAATTCGTTTGTCGGTGGGGATAGGTGGCAGTGTGCCTCGAGTACTGGCGTACAGCACCGCGTCCACCTCGGTTTGACCCGTGACCACAAGGTTGGGGCTGATTTTACCTTCTTTCAGGATATTCTCGGCTGCGCCTCTGGTTGGTGGTAAATCAAGGTCGGTCAGGACATCGGTTAAGCGGCGGTTGGCTTCTTCGGGAAAGGGTTCGTTCATGTTAAAACTACGTAAACCCGCCTCGACATGCCCAACTGGAATGCGTTCAAAAAACGCGGCTAAGCAGACCGCAAAACTTGTTAGGGTGTCGCCATGAACCAGCACATAATCGGCTTTGAGTTCGCGCAGTTTTTCGGCTGCCAGAGGCACAATTTTGCCCATTAAAGTCGCCAGCGTTTGGCGCTCGGTCATGACCGCGAGGTCAATATCTGGAGTAATCCCAAAAATTCGTAAGCCATCAAGGAGTTGTTCCTTATGCTGACCAGTAGATAAAACAATCGTCTCGAGGTTTGTGTGCTGGCGAAGACCGAAGATCACAGGTGCCATTTTTGTGGCTTCAGGGCGAGTTCCAAAGGCAACAACAACTTTTTTCATCGGTTCTCCTCGAGTCTGACACGCAGTTCAGCCAAAATTTCGCCTTTGTACATCCAATAATCAGAACCACTGACCGTGGTGGGCTTGCCTGATTTCTCCGCTAAAATCCGAGCTGCTGAATCAGATAAACTGGTGTTTTGCCCTTCAAACAAGATACGGTTATTGGGTTCTACAATTGCGATACGGCTTTCATCTCGAGAAAAAGTCAATTCTTCGCCAACTTGAATTCCCAAGGATTCAAGGTTGATTCTCGAGCGCCGTGCGGAGGCTTTGGCAACCGCTTCGGATTCTTCGACACTCTCAAAAACATCGGTTTTGGGTGTGACTTCTCTAAAATTCCCAAGTGACAATGCCAACCTGACCCGTTCGTGAGCTAAACGAAAAAATTCGCGTTTTGGGTTAATCCGATTTTCGCTAAACAGGGTATGCAGAATCTTCTCAACTCGAGCAGCGTCGTCTACTTCGGCGGCATAAACACATTCAAACGGCAATGGCACACCTGTGGCAGAACTCAGTTGTTTGATTCGCTCCTCGAGACTGCTGGTGGTCAGCCCAATTTTGACCAAATCAGGCATCGCTTCATTGACGAGGACATAAACGATCTCGGGCATAAATAAAAATGCAGCCGAGGGAAAACCATGTTTCCACGTCCCATGAAGGACAGGACTCTCAACCGCGCTGCGAGTGTAGCATGGTCAAAGCGCACTTGCAACATCTTGCAAGTGCCATACGGTATAACTCATCTACGACAATTGGCAGATGGCTTCTTGGTTTCAAACCCGTACACTGCACCTATGAACCTCGAGATTGCCCAAGAAAAAATTCGTTCGGCTCGAGCGATAGCTGTCCTGACTGGCGCGGGCATCAGTGCCGAGAGTGGTATTCCTACCTTCCGTGATGCCCAAACGGGTTACTGGGCGCGTTTCTCGGCGCATGAATTGGCTTCGCCGCAAGCCTACGCACAAGACCCAAAACTGGTCTGGGATTGGTACGCCGAGCGCTTTGCAACTTGCTCGAGCGCCGAGCCTAACGCAGCGCACACCGCCTTGGCACAACTCGAGCAAACCAAGCATCTGACTTTGGTGACGCAAAACGTGGATCGGTTGCACCAACGGGCAGGTTCAAACAACGTTCTCGAGTTACACGGCAACATTGTTACAGCGCGTTGCGAAGCCTGCCACGCGATCCAAGACCTCGAGCCTAAGTTCACACCGCCGCCAACTTGCAAAAAGTGCGGCTCGAGAATGCGTCCAAATGTGGTTTGGTTTGGCGAAATGCTACCGCGCCATACCCTCGAGGCGGCTTGGCAGGCATTTGAAGCGTGTGATGTTGCTTTGGTGATTGGCACAAGCAGCGTGGTCGAACCTGCCGCCAGCCTTGGACGAGTAGCAAGAGAACCGATCTAACGGAGCGTGTCTGATTGAAGTCAATCCAGAAGTCACTCCGCTTTCTAAATATGCTGACCTTCGAGTCTCGAGCAGTGCGGTGAAGGGTTTGGAGGCGCTAACGGGCTTTGAGCTGAGTCCACACAGCATCGTATAAGCGCTGATTGACCCCCATGTCTTTGCTGTACTCGAGGGTCGCAAGGGTCGCGGCATTGGGGTAAACGGCTGGGTTATTCAATGCAGCTTTTTCAATGAATGGACGCGCCGCATCTACAGGAGTGCTGTTGCCAGTCACATTGGCATTTTGAGCTGCGACTTTGGCATCAAGAAGATAATTGATGAACTTATGCGCCAGTTGCCAGTTCGGGGCATCTTTGGGAATGGCTAGGCTATCAAGCCAAATCTCAGCGCCTTCTTTGGGAATAAAGTAACCAATGTTGGGGTCGTCTGCTGCTGCTCGCACGGCTTCGGCATTGTACATGATTGCCATGACAATCTGCCCTGAAAGCAGTTTTTGCTTGGCATCGGGGCTGCCACCAAATCCCACTGATTTGGCTTTGGCAGTACGAAGCACCTCGAGGGCGGCTTTGAGATCGGCTGCATTGGTGCTGTTGTACGACTTTCCAAGGTATTTGAGGGCTGCGCCAATGGTTGGACGGGCATCGTCTAGGAATTGAAATGGACCTGGTACTTTCTTGGGATCAAAAAACATTGCCCAGCTTGGGTCAAAGTTTTTTGGCAGTTTGTCTTTGCGATAACCGACACCAGTTGTCCCCCAAAAATACGCCACGGTGAATTCGCCTTTGAGGTCAAAATCTGGTGCGCGGAATTTTGCGCCAAGGTTCTTGAGGTTTGGTAAGAGTGTTTTATCAAGTGGACGCAGCAGATTTTGTTTGGTCATGATGCTGATGATGTAACCACTTGGTACAACCAAATCGTATTGCTTGGTGCCGCCGCTTTTCAGTTTACCCAGCATGTCTTCGTTGGATTCATAGTAGCTTTGGTTGACCCGCACACCTTCTTTTTTCTCAAAGTCCTTGACCAATTTAGGATCAATGTACTCTGACCAATTAAAAAAATTCAGGGTTTTACTTTGCGCCCCACCAAAACCAGCCAACAAAGCCGCTACACCAATTGCACCAAGCAAGATTTTTTTCATAAACCAACCTCCTCGAGATAGCGCATTGTAAAGCAAAAACCAAAATAAAAAAGTGAGGGCGTGCAGCCTTCACCTCAAAAACCATATTGTACTTAACGTCAGTTGTGTTTAAGGCGCAAGTAAAATATCTTTCTCAGACAGCAGACTTGGCTTTTCAGGCTTTAAGCAATATGCAATTAAACCACAAATCAGATTCACCAAGAAACCAGTGTAACTACGATGCCTCGTGTGTTCAATCTGGGTGATGTTCTTGAATTGGTCAATAATCGTTTCAATAATACTCCGTTTCCGTAGAAAAAAGCATTCACACCACAAAAGCGCATTCTCCAGAACCCTCGAGTCCAACTCGAGCAACCCGTTTTTTGGTCTATTTCTTGCTAGAAAAGCGTAAGGCAAGCAGTTGTAATTTTATTTTTCCCTTTCATTTTTAACTTCACATCTCCCTGTTCATTTCGGCTAGTCCCAGATGCAAAGTGATTCGTTTTCTTCTCGAGCCTTGCCCGTTTAGGGCTTGGTACTTGGTCATCAACGCCCAAAGTTCTTGGCGCAAAGACTTGACTGTATCCTCGGATAAATCCAGATGCAACCAATCGTGCAATGGTCGCTCGAGTAGGCGCTCTGGTGGAATATCCTCGAGTGGCAGCATCGTCCAGCGTTGTAGACCATCCACCATGCAGTAATGCAAGCACCACTGTTGTGAAAGTTTGCGCCCTTGAAGGGCTGCATTTCGGGTGAAAGCCTCGTATTCTTGTTGTTGCACCCGAGCCAGTAATTCGGCATCTGAGGCATTGGCAATTAAGTTGACTGGCACAAAAAACTCATCGGCTGCCGCTCGATAAAAATGCACTGGGCGACCTCGTCTTTTTAGGGTTCTGGTGCGAATTAAAATACCAGCATCAAAGAACTTATGCACCCAATATGCCAGCACATTGAGTTTGATGCCCGTTTCATCAGCCGCAGCTTTGGTGGAATTCTCCCGACCCAAGAACGGTGCCAGGATGTTGATGGTGTGCGTACCTTGAGCCAGTAATTCAGCTGTTTTTTCATCCCTGATAACCATGGTTTTTTGCCAACTTGGCTCGAGTGGCAGCATGGACTTCAGCATAGCAAAAAAAATCGAATTAGCCTTTGACTGCACCCTCGAGTCCACGCATAAAGTAACGCTGAAAGAACAAGAACACAATCAGAATTGGAATCATCATCAGCACCGCGCCCGCGCTGATGGCTCGAGTATTGGTGGAGAACGAACCCGCCAAGTCGAGCATACCCGCACTTAAGGGGTAGAGGTTGCGGTCTCGCATGACGATGATGGGCCACAAGAAACTGTTCCAGAATGCCACAAATTGCAAAATACTGACGGCTGCAATGGTTGGCATGGTCAGAGGCAACATGATCTTCCACCAAATCGAAAGCTCCGAAGCCCCATCTATCCGAGCCGCCTCGAGCAATTCCGATGGAATACCCAAATAGGCTTGGCGCATCAAAAATACGTTGGCAACACTGCCAAAAGCAGGCAAAATAATCGCGGCAATCTGCCCAATTTCAGTGGTTAAAAGCTGCAACCTCGAGACGGTAATAAAATTAACAATTAAACCAGCTTCATTGGGTAAGACAAGCGTGGCAATCAGAGCATAAAAAATAATATCCCGACCCCAGAATTTCATTTTAGCCAGCGGATACGCCCCCAAAGCCGCCACCAGTACACTACCAAGCACACCAAAAAAACAAATCACAAGGCTGTTCCAAAGTTGCCTAAGAAGCGGCACAATCTGCGTCACGGTAATATAATTTTTCAGGCTCGGTTCAATTGGAATTAAACTTGGTGGAAATTCAAAAATCCCACCCGAAGTGCTAAAGCTGGTGCGAATCGTCCACAAAAACGGGTAGATGCTGATCGCCGCCACTAAAATCAAAAGCGTATAGACCCCGATGTTCTCGAGCAGTTTGCGGGTACGGCGTTTTTGCCGCAGAGTCGCGGCTTCAGACAGTGCAGTTTCGTTAAGCATTTTGATTCCCTCGAGTTAATCTGAAGTTAATTGCCGCAAAAATAATACTGACCACAGCCACAACCAAACCAGCCGCCGCCGCGTAGCCAAAGCGGTAATCGCCAAAGGACTTATCGTAAATAAAAAACATCGCGGTGAAAGTGCTGCCAGCCGGTCCACCTCGAGTCATGGTGTAGATTTCCTCAAAGACCTTAATCGCGCTAATGGTACTCAGCAAACTGCACACCAAAATCGTGGGTTTTAAGCCCGGAATGGTGATGTTCCAAAAAACCTCCCAACGATTTGCACCGTCTATCACGGCTGCTTCCTCGAGAGAACGATCAATGTTTTGCAAACCCGCTAGGTACAAGACCATGTAATAACCCAAGCCTTTCCAAAGGGTCACAAACATGATTGCCCAGAGTGCAATCACAGGATTATTCAGCAAATTGGTGGGGTTTTTGGCATCCATTAAACCCAAACTGGTGAGCATAAAATTGATTGGACCATATTGGTCATACATCCACTGCCACATCAAACCAACCACCGCAAAACTGGTCACCACAGGCACATAAAACGCCGTGCGAAACAAACCGATCAGGGGAATGGTGCGGTTGACCAGCATGGCAAGGGCGATGCTGAGAATTTGAATCACAGGCACAACCAAAATGTACTTGAGGCTGTTGGTTAAGCCGTACCAAAAATCACGGTCAGGTCCTCGCCCAGCAAACGCACCAAAACCGAAGAGTTCTTCAAAGTTTTTTAGCCCCACCCACTCGAGCGAAAAACCACGCCCAATGTTGACTGTGGCAAAAGCCAGCGCTGTGCCGAAAATGATGGGCCAAAAAGTAAAGAGGATTTTCACCACCAGCATTGGCAGCATAAACAAATAAGCAATAACCAAGTCGCGCCAGACCCTGCCGCGCTCACCGCGTTTACGATCAAAAGATGAATTGGTCATTGGTACACATTCTAACAGAGATAAGCATAAATAAAACACCCTGTTCTCGAGGACAGGGTGTTTTCCCAAAAAACGTTTATTGTCGAATAAACGGCAAGTTGAACAAA
>JAAFJQ010000115.1:0-4243 GCA_013298185.1 Deinococcales bacterium | reverse complement strand
ACAAATAAGCAATAACCAAGTCGCGCCAGACCCTGCCGCGTTCACCGCGTTTACGGTCAAAAGAAATGTCGGACATAAAGCAGAGTCTAACAGAGCCAAGAATGAAAAAAACACCCTGTTCTCGAGGACAGGGTGTTTTCCCAAAAAAACTTATTGTCGAATAAACGGCAAGTTGAACAAAGAAATGGAAGAATTCGGAGCAATCCGCCAAGGTTTGCCAGCTGTTCCCATGGAAAAAATACTTCTGATTTGCGTGGGATTTATGGCTGTCACTTCTTCTACAATGTTGATTTCATTCCATCCAGCTTTGAGATTCCAAGTCCCCGAGATTGTACCATTCGCTCGAACACAATCCGTGGCAGTGAGGACAACATCAACATCAGCGTAAATCCTTGCAACCGATGTGTACTTTTTACCAACCACAGCAGCTGCCAAATCAAATTCGCTTTGCGTTAAAAACTCTGAAGTAGAGAGTGCATTTGGATCATTAAAAACACCCGCCGCAACATACGTTGTTTTTGCAGTGCTAGGAGTCACACTGGATGTTCCAGAAGTGCAAATAGGTGCGTTCAAGGTCCCTAAGGAAGCTGCTGATAAAACAGGTAAATCAATGCTGAACGATCCATCAGCTTTGAGTATTCCTGTGGTAACAAGAGATGAATCTCTAGTGACAATGACCTTAATTATTTTTTCACCGCCACTGTAACCACTGACCGAACCACTGATTTTGGGAGTTAAACCAAGATTCGGGCTGGTACAACTTGCGAGTACTCCAACAAGACCAAGCACTCCAATAACTGATGTCATACTTATTTTCATATGTTCCTCCTTATTGAACCCACCAAAGCCGAGACACCTGATGTTATCACGGTGGGCAGTGCATGATTTGGTCGAGAAAGAAAAAAACACCCTGTTCTCGAGGACAGGGTGTTTTCCCAAAAAACGTTTATTGACGAATCAATGGAAATTTGAAAAAACCAAGTGATGACGATTCAATCCGCCAAGGCTTGCCTGCTGTTCCCATAGAAAAGGTTGTTCTGGTTTTTGTGGGACTGATAGCTGTCACTTCTCGTGTGTAGCTTATTTCATTCCATCCAGCTTTGAGTGTCCAAGTCCCTGAGGCTGTATCTGAACCTGTCACACAATTTGAGGCAGTGAGGACAACATCAACATCTGCATATAATCTTCCAACAAGTGTTTCCTTTGCACCTACCATAGCAGGTCCTGTAGCGAGTTCCGTTTGTGTCAAATACCCTGAAGGTGTGAGTGAACTGGGGGTATCAAAAACGCCAGCCAAAGCAAAACTTGTTTTGGCTGTAGCAGGAGTAGCACTTGCTGTTCCAGAAGAACATGGTGGCGTACCGATAGTTGATAAAGAAGCTGCTGCTAAAGCGGGTAAATCAACACCAAAAGACCCATCTGCTTTGAGGATTCCAGTGGCAATAATGTCTCCGCTTCCGCCGAATGCTCTTACTTTAATTGTTTTTTCGCCACCACTGTACCCACCAACTGAACCACTGATTTTGGGTGTTAAACCAAGGTTAGGGCTGGTACAGCTTGCCAGCAATCCAACAAGCCCAAGCGTTGCTACGACCGATGTAATACCTATTTTCATATACTCCTCCGATGAATTGAACCACCTCAAGGATAGCACAGGTGCTGGAAAATTGAGTCGTAACAATCAATTAAACGCACACAGGCAATGTTATTTCTGTGCGTTTGGTCTATATTGCTTTTACACCGCTTCGACTTGGAAAACCCCGTCCATCAGCGCATTGGCTTCCTCGATTTTTTCTTTACTCGAGAGAACCGCTCTGGTTGGATTTTGCAAGTATTCTTTGGCAATGCGGCGCAAATCTTCTTCGGTGGTCTCGAGCAGGCGCTTTTTGAATGCAGCGCGTAACTCGAGGGTATAACCGCTTAAATCATTAAAGAAGCGGCTGCGCCCTTTGGTGTCGGGGCTGCTCAGTGGGTCAAGGTCGGCGCAGGCAGCAAGGATGGATTCTTTTAAGGCATCTTTTTCAAATGGTTGCTCGAGGAAGCTGTGGATGCCTTCAAAAACTTCAAAGGTGCGTTTGATGTGCGGGTCGCGGTAGGACAGCAGTGCAAATCTTCCTTCTTCGCTGCTTGCCCCTGCGAATCCGCCGTATGCGCCGCCTTTTTCACGGATTTCTTTGTGCAGGTAACGGTTGCGTAGGTACTCGGACAGCACCATGAATTTCGGTGCGTCCTCGTGGGTGAACGGCACAGTGTTGAAAACGGCGACATCGTATGCCACGGGCGTTGCCACACTGACGGCTCGAGCTTGGCGCGGGTGGATGGTTGGCAGGTCACTCGAGGTTGTTGGGCTGGTGGCTGGCAAAGCAGCAAGCAGACCAGTCATTTGAGCTTTGACGTTCCCCATCTGGTCAGCATCGGTGGTGATGCAGACTCGAGCATGACCCGATTGGAAGAGCGCTGCTGCAATTTCCTTGAATTCGGCAATCAGACTGTCCAAACCAGCTTCATCTCGAGTGGCGAGTTCTCGAGCCAAGCGCACATGGGTGATGCCTTCCATCGTTTCACGCAATGCACCGAGTTCAGACAGTTGCGCTTCTGCCATTTTCATGGCGTAGATATGCCCTGCACTGACCACGCGGTTATCGAGGCTGGCTTTGTACATACCGAGCAAGTTCTTCAAGTGCTGACGGTCAAATTCTGGTTTGGTCAGGAAATCCTCGAGAATCGCAAAACTGGCAGTCAGGTTGCGATGCAAGGTCTTAACACTGACCGCAAATGCCTGACGAACCTTATTTAAGTCGTTTGGTGCGCGACGAAAACCAAGCGCGGCACTGACCCCGCCCGTGTGGGCTTCGATGCGGTTTGCCATCTCGAGGTAGGTGCTGCTGCCCGCGCCCATCTTGGTCAGGACAAAGGCAAAAAAAGGCAGCAAGGCTTTATGACCAGCGCTCAGACCACTGAAATCCACGTTCAAATCCAAATACGTTAAGCCTTGCGTCGGCAGTCCAAACAATCCCACAGTTGCGCCGTGAATTGTCTCAACATTGTGCGGCACATCCTCAAAAGTCATGGGAATATCGGATAACTCGAGGCTCGGCAGCATATCAAAGTTCTGCTCTTTGCTTTGGTCAGCTTCGAGCCGCGCTGCATCGGCTACAAGTTGCGCGATTTCTTGTTCGGAGAGTTGGTTTTTGATGGCTTCGAGTTTGGCTTTTTCCTCAGCTTCTTCGCGGGTGTTTAGCTCTGGGTCTGGTTTTAGTACCAAAGTCACACGATGCGGATTCTCGAGCAGGTGGGTTTTGATTAAGCCTTCAAAGAATTGTCCTTTGGCTCGCTCGGTTTGCAGTTTCTCGAGGTCAACATCAAATTGCAGTGAAGCAAATGGGTCGCCGCCGTACAAGTACGCACCCATGGCATCAAAGGCGGGTCGGAAAGCAAATGGGAAACCAGCATTACTGACTTCTCGGGATTCAATTTCAAAACGGTGAATCGCGGCACCCACTGCCTTTTGGTCTACGCCTTCATCCACCACTTTTTGCAAAGTCTCGAGAATCAGGGTTTCTACTTTTTCTTTGTCGGCAAGGTCAACATCTTTTAAGCCAACGCTGAACACGGCTTCTCGAGGGTCGTCGTTTAAGCCTGTGCCATCGGACAAGGCACTGCCAAGGTTGGACTCAATCAGGGCTTTGCGTAAGGGGCTGGCGGCGTTGGCAAGCAGCACCCGTTGCAGCACCCGCAAGGACAGCAATTCGGCGCTTTGGGTGATGTTGCTGGTCAGCCATGACATCACGACTTGGGCTTTTTTCTCGTTCGCCTCGGAAGGCGCAACCGCGTACAGCGCTTCGGCTTGGCGTGGGGCGTTAAAACGCGGTTGGTCTGGGATGCTCCAGTCTTTCTCGAGCTTGGTAAAGCGGCTCAGCACATTTTTTTCGATGGTGGCAAGAATGTTTTCCAAGGAAAAATTGCCATACGTGTAAAAATAACTGTTGCTTGGATGGTAATGCGTGGCGTGGAAATCCTTGAGGTTCTGCCAAGTCAAATTCGGAATGGCTTTGGGTTCGCCTCCCGAGTTATTGCCGTAGGTAATATCGGGGAAAACAGCTTGACCAATGGCGCGATACAACTTGCTGCCCGCATCTGCCATACCGCCCTTCATTTCGTTAAAAACAATGCCTTTGTACTCGAGCGGGGTGTTCGGGTTGTCGCCTTCGGCGAACTCAAAACGCCATGCTTCTTGTTTGTA
>JAAFJQ010000114.1 GCA_013298185.1 Deinococcales bacterium | reverse complement strand
TACTGGCTCTGAGTCGTACTTTCGCGTTGATAAGTGAGTTGAGTTCCAGTTCTTGGAGTTGCTTATCTTGTTCGGTGCTTAGTTTGATAAAGATTTGGGGGGTTTTTGGCATTCATATATTCTAAAACATTTCACGGATGTACTTAATTCAAAAACCCACTTGTTTTTGAACTAGACACGGCTTAACTTAACCACATGAAAAAATGGTTGCTCTTGATCGTTGGGGTACTCAGTGTTTCGGCACAAGCAATCGCGCCAGAAGCCAGTGCTTACTTAAACACAGCCATTGGTTATTTAGAACAAAATTTCTTACGCCGTGACCAAATCAATTGGCAATTGATACGCGATGGCGCTGGGAACATTGCCAAAGATGCCAAAACACCAAGGGATACATACCCCGCGATTCGCTGGGCAATTTCACAATTAAACGAACCGCACTCGTTCTTCCTCGAGCCTCAACAAGCCAGTGCCACCAGCGCCCCAACCGCCCAACCAGTGCCAAGCTCGAGACAACTGGGTAAAATTGCTTATCTCAACGCACCACAACATCTGACAAATGATGGGCGTTTAGTCGAAGGAACATATCAGGATACGCTGAGTGATGCCATCCGCAAACTCGACCAGCAAAATGTCTGCGGTTGGATTGTGGACTTAAGCAACAATGGCGGCGGCAACATGTACCCAATGATTGCAGGCTTAGGAGCGCTTCTAGGCGAAGGTGAACTCGGTGTTTTCTTAGGAGCGAATCAAACCCGTTTAGCTGTTTGGGGTTACCAAGCAGGTGCATCGTTCATTGACAACACAATAATTTCTCGAGTACAACGCCCGTATCAACTCAAAACCCCCAATGCACCTGTGGCGGTACTGATTTCAAGCAACACCGGCAGTTCAGGTGAAGCTACCGCGATTTCATTCATTGGTCGTCCAAACACCCGTTTCTTTGGCGCAGCCACCTATGGTTTCACCACAGGTAACATTGCCATTCCACTCGAGGATCAGGCTTTGCTGGTCGTGACCGCCTCGGAAATGGCAGACCGCACAGCAAAAACCCATCCCAAGGTACTGCCAGATGAAACCACCAGCCGA
Source organism: Deinococcales bacterium (assembly GCA_013298185.1). Taxonomy (GTDB): domain Bacteria; phylum Deinococcota; class Deinococci; order Deinococcales; family JAAFIG01; genus JAAFIG01. Next base: position 11,398 of record JAAFJQ010000114.1, on the reverse strand, counting down.
TTCAGTGTCAATGACACCGATCATCCTGCCCTGCGCTGGTTGTTATCGCAACCCAATTGCCAATGAACACACGTTCTGACTGAATTTGCGGTATTCTAAATGGCAATGATTGACTATGCCGTGCTGTGCATTGAAAACCAAGCCGAAGGCTTAAGTGTGGTGCGTGAACTCCTGCCCAGCAGTGATTACCGCGAAGTCGCGCTCGAGAATGTCCCAGATGACAACCCCAATGTCCGTCGGGTGTTGCGAACCTATGTTGAAACCAAAAACATTCCTTTGATTTTAACGATTGGCGGCAGTTTTGTTGGCGTGAAAGAACGAGTCCCAGAAGTCACCCTCGAGATCATCGAACGCCAAGTACCGGGCTTAGCCGAACTGATGCGCCTAGCAGGTGTACAAAAAACACGCCGAGCCGCCCTGTGGCGCGGCGTAGCAGGTTGGAAAAACAAGAGTTTGGTGATTAACTTACCAGCCCAAGACACCCGCGTGGCACTCGAAGCGATTCTGCCTGTGTTGCCGTTATCCGTCTCGAGTATTCAATAGCTGGTTTTATACCTGCGCCACAAAAAAGTCTCGAGCAGTAGCATCGGCACAATCGCCATGCCGCACACCAGCAGCACCTCGGCTCGAGGCACATGCCACAGCGCCCACAGTACCCCACACACCGCCACTGGGGCGCGTAACAAGGTAAAGGGTCCTAAAATCAGCACAATGCTGATGGAGCGCACATCGCGGCTTGGCATGGTGAAACCAAGCAAGGCAAGCACAGTCAAAAGCGCATAAAGCAGGTAAACCTCGAGACAATGCTGTGCAGATCGGATAAGGTCTTGAAGCAAATTGGGAAAAAGCCACAGGAGCAACATAATTCCCAGAACGTTCAAAACAATTACCACATGCCCCCACAGCAAAGCTCGAGCAATGGCTTGCTGATGGAAAGCTCTTTTTTTGATGCGTGGATTTGTTCCAGCCACCGCACGATACCCACTTAAAGCTGCATCCGCTACCGCCAGCAAATACAAAAGAACAGCATTCAAGACCATGCGTGCCACCTCGAGAAACGCTGACCAGAAGCACTGGCAAAAGCTGGCATCAGGTTTGGACGTACACCCATAACCGCATGAAAAACCCGTTTGATCGGCAGTTGACCCAAAAGCGGATTGTAAACCCCAAGGCTGAATTCGGCTTGGCTGTCTCGAGCCGCTTGGAGCAGCGTTTGAGCTGTGTACGCCCGCAAAGCCGAACGAATCCCATCATGACGAGCCAATGGTTCTCGAAACCTCGAGACATGAAACAACCACGAACCAAACGGCACCAGTGGACTGGGTTGAAAATCCCAATGAGCAAAAGCCAGTGTCCCAACCCGTCCATGCTCAGCAAAAAAAGCCGCCAGACTCGAAGCTGCAAAATGATGCAAAACCCCTGTGCTGACAAGAATTGTGGCAGCTTCGGGCAGCGCAAACGCATTGGCGGCGGTAAAACGCACCTTTAACTGCTCGAGCCTCGCAAACCGATTCGCAGCATCAATTAAAGTCGTATTAAAATCCGCACCAATCAATTCAACATCATCACCCAAACCACCATGCGCCGCAATCCAACGCAGCACAAAACCCGTACCACAACCCAAATCCACCACCCGATACGGACTGGGAATACCAGAAACCCGAAACGCTGCCAGCAAATCCAACAGCACTTCACGCACCCTCGAGCCATGAGCAAATTCCTCGGACAAACGCTGCATTTCAATATGCGAACGGAGCAACATCGCATCCACCGCATCCTCGAGCAGCAAACCATTTTTAGAGGGAATACCAGCAACCACTCGAGCCGCCTGTTTTGACCCAAGACTTAAGAAACGCTCAACCACCTCGGCTTGAACAACAGGCAAGCGCTGCCCTGTTTGCGGATCAAACTGCACAATTAAATCCGAGATTTCAGGTAAATCCATAAGTTTAAGTATCGCACAGGCTCGAGAAAAGAATCGTCACGGATCGTCACCTTTAGGCATTAGGTTAAGGAATTTTCTCGAGAATTAGACCAAAAAAACGTAAGCTCTTACGGACTCCCCCTTCTTGCTCATAAGACAGCACCTAACGGGCTATTCGCGCTCGCTGCGCTCGACCCCTCATTGAGGGGTTCTGGTGTTAGGAAATTGGCTTCTCGAGATGTAACTGAAACGAAAAGACAGCCCGAATCCCTCTCCCTGCGCGAAGCGCGTTGTTTGGGAGAGGGTGGCGCGAAGCGTCGGGTGAGGGGCTGACTGGCTATGTTTCTTCATCCCCTGAAAGGCTTTTGTTTTGCGCCTCATGCCTATCCTCGAGAAATCCTTATTTTCGTTGCATTTGAAGGCTAAAAAACCATGTATTCTTAAAATATGGCAACTGTTCATAGCGAAAAACTTCTTCAAGCCCAATCCATGCTCGAGCCAAATCAAGTCTGGCTGATTGCGGTGCGCGAATCCCTCGAGCATCCTGAACCGGGCTTAAAGTTGGTGGCTGGTGTTGAGGTTACTTGGGCTTCGTTTTTCTTGGTTTCTAAGCAGCACGCGGTTGCGATTGTTGGGCGTTACGATGCCGATGCCATGCCAACAGATTGGAAAGTCATTCCTTACGATGAGGACGTTGCACCAATTCTGCAAGCCGAAATTTCCAAACTTGCACCCAGCGAAATCTTGCTCAATTATGCCCATGAGCCTTTGTGCGATGGCTTGACCCACGGCATGTACTTGCAATTGGTGGAGATGCTACCAAACGCACCTTTTGCCAGCGCTGAGCCATTTCTGGGCAAGCTCCGCAGTCAAAAAACCCCGCTCGAGCAGGAATACATAGCTCAAGCCGTGGCTCGAGCCGAGGTGGATTTAGAAGCCATGACCAAAGCCCTACAAATTGGTTGGTCTGAGCGCGATGTGGCTGATTTTTTGCATCAGGGTTTGCGCCGCGATGGTCTCGAGCCTTCATGGGGTTGGGCGGGTTGTCCAACCGTGCATATTGGACCTTTGGCGCGACCTTCGCACGCTGGACCGAGTGACCGACAACTGGAATTGGAGATGCTGCTGCACATTGATTATGGTGTGCGGCTCGAGCATGGGTACTGCTCAGACATTCAACGCACATATTACATTACAAAGAACGAACCAACCCCGCCGATTCTCGAGCAGGTTTTCAAGGATTGCTGGAATGCGATAGAAGCGGCGGCTCAAGTTCTGAAACCCGGTGTGCAAGGCTTTATGGTGGATGCTGCGGCTCGAGCCAGCCTGACCAAGGCTGGACACCTAGAGTACAAACACGCTGTTGGACATGGTTTGGGCAGGGCAACCCACGATGGCGGCACGCTGCTCGGACCAAGATGGGCGCGATACGGACAAGAACCGTTTGGCGTGGTGCAAGCAAACGAAGTTTACACCCTCGAGTTAGGCGTTTTTGTCGAAGGGCATGGCTTTATTGGACTCGAGGAGGACGTGCTGGTGACAGAAAACGATTTGCGTTGGTTATCCAACCGACAAAACACCCTCATTCGCCTGACGATTTCATGACAATCATTCTTCAAGATGCTTCTTAGGTTCAGCCTCGAGACACCTCGAGCTTCCGGAGGAATTTATGAAGAAATTAATCTTAGCCAGTGCATTACTCACCGCCAGCATGGTCTCAGCTCAACAAGTCAGCAATATCACGGGCAGCGGCGCGAGCTTCCCATTCCCGTTGTACACCGAAATGTTTAATGCGTACAAAACCCAAGCTGGTGTGAGCGTGAACTATGCTTCTAAAGGCTCAGGCGGCGGCAAGCGCGATATTATTAACCGCGCTGTGGATTTTGCTGGTTCTGACGCTCCGTTTTCGGCTGCCGAAGCCAAGGATGCCCCTGCCGAAGTTTCCTTTGTGCCAATGGCACTGGGTGCAGTTGTCCCAACCTATAACATTCCCGGTTTGACCACCAAACTGAAATTCACAGGTGCTTTGCTTGCCGATATTTATCTTGGCAAAGTCAAGAAGTGGAACGATGCTCCTATCGCTGCACTCAACAAAAATGTCAAGCTTCCAGATTTGAACATCACCCCTGTCTACCGCTCAGACGGCTCGGGTACAACCAGCATCTTCGTGGATTACTTGGCTAAAGTTTCAACCGATTGGGCAGCTACCGTTTCCAAAGGACCACAATCGAGCGTTAAGTTCCCAGTCGGCGTCGGCGGACCACAAAATGCTGGTGTGGCTGGTTTGGTACGTCAAACCCCCGGTGGCATTGGTTACGTCGAAGTGACTTACGCCAAAGCCAACAAACTCGAGTACGGCTTGGTTCGTAACAAGACTGGTAAGTTCGTGGATGGAGGCGACCTCAAGGAAGTGGCAGCCGCATCCGACGCTGAAATCCTCCCAGCCAATGGCATTGACAGCATCACCAACTCGAGCATCGGCTACCCAATCAGCGGTTACACTTGGATTCTCTTGTACAAAGACCAAAAGTACGGCAACCGCACCAAAGCCCAAGCCCAAGCCTTGGTTGACTTGGTTCAATGGATGCTCTCGAGCAAAGGACAAGAATTCCACGACAAACTTGATTACGGTCGCATTGACGGTCAAGCTGCTAAGGTTGCCAACCGCATCTTGGCTGGCGTGAACTACGGTGGCGAAGCGATTAAGTAAAGGCGAAGGGCGAAGGGCGAAGGGCGAAGGGAATACTTTTGCCTTTCGCCTTTTGCCTTTCGCCTCCCCTTGACAATTCCATGACAAATAACCAAGAGACTGCGCTTATGAGTCTGTGGAGGAAAGCATGACAACCGATGTGAAACGCCCGCGCAGCATGACCAGTGCGGCGGATACTACGTTTAAGAATATTATTATTTCGCTTGCCAGTTTGGTTCTGGTGGCGGTTTTCTTGTATGGCGTGGTGCTGATTGCAGGAGGATTTCCTGCGTTTGCTCGAGAAGGCTTTGGGTTTATTTTTGGTTTGGATTGGAATCCGGGTACAGAAAAATTCCAAGCGCTGCCATTTATCGCAGGGTCTTTTTTGACGGGTTTTGGAGCGTTGATTATCGCTGTGCCGCTTTCCGTGGCAGCCGCGCTGTTTATTGTGGAGTACGCACCAAAATGGTTGGCTGTGCCTGTGGGTTACATGATTGAGATGCTGGCAGCCATTCCTAGCGTGGTCTACGGGCTTTGGGGCATTTTTGTGCTGATTCCAGCCGTGCGTAGTTTCCAATCTTGGTTGGTTGGTGTAACGGGCTTAGATTGGACTCCGACAGGCATTGGTCTGATGAGCGCGATTCTGGTTTTGGCTGTGATGGTCATTCCGTATGTCTGCGCGATTGCTCGAGATGTGATTCAACTTGTTCCCAACGATCAGCGCGAAGCAGCCTATGCGCTAGGTGCAACCAAATGGGAAGTGATTCGCTACGGTATCCTGCCTTATGCTCGAGCAGGTATTCTTGGTGGTGTGATCCTTGGTTTGGGTCGTGCCATTGGTGAAACATTAGCCGTAACCATGGTGATTGGTAACGCCAGCGAAATTGCCAAGAACCTCTTCTCGAGTACCGCCACCATGAGCAGCTTAATTGCCAGTCAATTCGGTGAGGCAGGCGGAGTGCAACTCAATGCACTGATTGCCCTTGGTTTCTTACTGCTTGTCTTCAGCGTGATTGTGAACTTAATTGCTCGAGTGGTGATTACCAAACTCACCCCAGTTGGAACGAGGTTATGATGACCAACGCCCAAGAAAACACGGCTGTCCAAGCCAAAACCTTCACCCGCACTGTCTCGAGCGCACGGCAATTCCAAAATGCTTTTGTTGGCGGTCTGATTGCGCTAGGTACAGGCATTGTTCTGATTCCTTTGTTTTTGATTGTCGGACAAGTTATTTTTAATGGCATCAGTGCTATCAGCGTAGATTTCTTTGTGCAAACCGAACGCCAAATGTCGGCTATCACTGGCGGTGGCGGTGTGCTGAATGCGATTGTTGGCACAATCATCATGGTTGGACTGGCATTGGTCATGGGCTTACTGATTGGCATTGGCACAGGTATTTTTCTGGCTGAATTTTCAGAACATCCACTTGTGCCATTAATCCGAGTCATGAGTGACGTATTGACTGGCATTCCTGCGATTGTCGTGGGCTTGGTGGTGTATGGCTTATTGATTGCGACCAAATTAACAGGTTACAGCGCCATTGCAGGTGGTGTGGCACTTGGTCTGATTATGATTCCAATTATTGTTCGCGCCACCGAAGAAGTTTTGAAACTTGTTCCAACCAACATCCGCGAAGCTGGCTTGGCACTTGGTTTACCACGCTGGAAAGTAACGCTCAGCATTGTGCTACCAGCCGCCAGCAGTGGCATCATCACAGGTGCAATTCTTGGCGTGTCTCGAGTCTCGGGTGAGGCTGCGCCGCTTCTGTTCACCAGCCTTGGCAACCCAGACTTGGTTTGGAACATCTTGCAACCCATGGGTGCGATGCCGCTCTCGGTGTACAACCTTGCGTTCAAGGCTCTCACCCCCGCTCAGAATGCCCAAGCATGGGCTGGCGCGTTGGTGCTGATGCTGTTTATCTTAATGACCAACATTGCGGCTCGAACCCTATCGAAACGCCGTTAAAGGAGTGACCATGTCCAATCCATTTCAAGTTCAAGTTGCTGAGCGAACCGCTTCAACCGCCGCCATTCGACTCGAGGCTAAAGATGTCAGTATTTTCTACGGCGATAAAGAAGCCGTGAAAAAAGTCGGGGTTAGTTTTCGCAGCAACACCGTCAACGCTCTGATTGGACCATCAGGCTGCGGTAAAACCACGTTTTTACGCGCCATCAACCGAATGCACGACCTGACCCCCGGCGCTCGAGTCACAGGGCAACTGATGCTCGACGGTATTAACCTGTACGGCTCTGACGTTGACCCCGTGGATGTTCGCCGTCGCATTGGCATGGTTTTTCAAAAACCCAATCCATTTCCAACCATGAGCATCTACGACAACGTCGCGGCTGGCTTAAAACTGGCGGGTGAAACCAACAAAAGTAAACTCGATGGTGTGGTCGAAAAATCTCTGCGCGGCGCAGCCCTGTGGGAAGAAGTCAAAGACCGCCTCAAAGCCCCCGGCGCAAGCCTAAGCGGTGGGCAACAACAACGCCTTTGCATTGCTCGAGCTTTATCGGTAGACCCCGAAATTCTCCTGATGGACGAACCCACCAGCGCCCTCGACCCACAAAGCACCGCCCGAATCGAAGACCTGATGGAAAGCCTCAAAGAACAAGTCACCATCGTCATCGTCACCCACAACATGCAGCAGGCTTCTCGAGTCTCCGACACCACCAGTTTCTTCTTACTCGGCGACCTGATCGAACATAGCCCAACCGCCCAAATGTTCACCAACCCGAAAGACCAACGCACCGAAGCGTACATCTCAGGGAAATTTGGTTGAGAACAGCTATGAGCTGTGAGCTATCAGGTTTTTAGCCCAAAGCTCACAGCTCATAGCTCACAGCCCCTTATGACTCACCTCGAGACTGAACTTAAAGACATCAAACGCGAACTCCTGCTTGGTATGAATCGCGCTCGGAATGCCGTGGTTCTTAGCGGTGAGGCGCTTCTCGAGCAGAGTCGGAAAAAAGCCGAACGCGCTCGGGGCATGGCTTCGGAGATTGAACATTTCAGGGTTATTCTCGAGGATCGGTGCCTGATGGCATTCTCTAAGCATCAACTGATGGCAAGGGATGCTCGGTTTGTGGCGTTTGTACTCTCGAGCTTGACTGACCTCGAGCGTTCAGGCGATTACGCGGCGCACATTGCCGAAGATGCAACATTGGCTCGAGGAAATTTAGAAATTCTCAGCCAACTCTTTGCGAAGTTAGCCCAGATGCTCGAGCGGTTGAGCCTTGCCCTCGAGCGTGAAGATGCGGTGCTTGCCAAGGCAGTGGCGGTAGAGGATTTAGAAGTGGACGCATTGATTGAAACCGCGAGCGAATGGGCAATATCAGGATTTTACAGTCAAGCACTCGAGAATAGTCTGGCATCCCTACGGGTTTTACGCAGCGCTCAGCGCATTGGCGACCACCTCGAGAACATTGCTGAGCGGTTTTGTTTTGCGGTGACTGGGCAACGCTGAACCACGTCACGCTGAGCAGTGCTGAACCATGCGCGGCACTGGGCAACGGTAAAAATACGCAATTGGTTACAACTCCCCCTCGCTGCGCTCGACCCCTCACAGAGGGGTTCAAAGTCAAAAGCAAAGTCAAAAACAAAAGCCGTGTGTCTTAAAGCCCCTTCAATGAAGGGGCTGTCGAGCGAAGCGCGACTGGGGAAGTTCGTGAGAGGTTACGTTTTTTGATTATCGCTTTTAATTCTGGCAGCAGCTTTGAGCAATTGCTAATCCCTCTCGAGAACGTGAAAAATACCGTAGTCTCTCGAGTGCCAATCCGCTACCCTAAGCCATGTACAAATTCTTGTTGCTGCTTGGTCTGGTTTGTTTGGTGTCCTGCCCGAATCAACCCAATCCCAACAATCCTCCTTACCTGATTGAACCTGTGAAAACAGGCTTAAATACGCCGTGGAGCATTAATTTTGCAGCCGATGGCAGCTTGTATTTTACGTCTCGAGACTCGAGTGTGGTGACGGTCAGCCGCTTAAACGTTGGTACAGGTGCGGTCAGTACCTTTCAAAGCCCAAGCGCGGTGCGTGACGAAGGCGAAGGCGGGGTGCTGGGCATGGAACTTGCTCCTGATTTTGCCACCAGCCAAAAAGTTTTTGTTTGTTACTCGTATTCCAAGGGCGGTGTGGTGGCTGACCAGAATCGTCGTAATCGTCTCTCGAGTTTTGTGCTTTCAGGCGGAGCATTGACTTCTGAAACCATTTTGTTTGACAACATGCTCGGTTGGTCAAATCACAATGGTTGCCGCGTGGTGATTGGCGCGGATAACAAACTGTATTTCTCGATGGGCGATGCTGCCGATTACAACGCTGATAGCGACGGAGCGGGTGATCCTGCTGGTGATGGATCAGGCAATGGTGCGAATAAAGCCCAAGTGCTGGATTCGCTGGCTGGTAAAATTTTTCGTCTGAACTTGGATGGTAGCATCCCGACCGATAACCCATTTTATGCCATGCAAAGCGGTCAGGCTCGAGCCATTTGGAGTTACGGGCATCGCAACCCGCAAGGCTTGGCGGTTGAACCAGTCACGGGGAATTTGTGGAGTACCGAGCATGGACCCGATAAGAATGATGAACTGAACCTGATTGCCAAAGGCAAAAATTATGGTTGGGAGAAATGCACAGGTATCATAGCAACTTGCGCTGGTTTATCTGATTATGTGCCTGCGGTGGCGCAATTTGAACCAAATGGCTCGAGTACAATTGCTATTTCTGACATGGTGTTTTATAACGCAAGCATCTTCCCAGAATGGAAAGGCAACTTGTTTTTTGTCAGCTTGAAAACAGGGCGCTTGTATCGCCTTGAATTAAGTGGCTCGAGTGTGCAGAAAACCGAGATTTTAATAGACAACCTGTACGGGCGTTTGCGTGATGTGACCGTTGGAACAGATGGCAATATTTATTTTTCCACCGATCAAAGCACCAACTCGAGCATTTATCGCTTGCGTCCAAAGTGAATGGCTTAACCTTGGCAGAGCTTTTGAGTCTCGAGGGCAATGGCGAGTTCTTCATTGGTTGGAATCACCAGAGCCGCGACGCTCGAGTCTGGTGTGGAAATCCGAGTGGCTTTGGCTTGATTGGCGGCTGCATCCAATTGCACACCCAACCACCCTAATTTCTCGAGGATTTTGGCTCGCATTCGCATGTCGTTCTCACCAACTCCAGCCGTGAAGATGATCGCATCCACTCCCTCGAGGGCAGCCGTGTACGCCCCAATGGTTTTTTGAATGCGGTACGCAAATAACTCGAGGGCAACCAGCGCATTCTGGTCGCCCTCATCGGCTTTTTTCCAGACATCACGCAGGTCGGCTGCACCTGTTAAACCAAGCATTCCTGATTGTTTGTTCAGCAGCGTATCAGTGGCATCAATGCCATTGCGTCGCACCAACTCGAGAACCAAGCCAGCGTCAATATCGCCACTGCGCGTTCCCATCACCAGTCCCTCGAGTGGGGTGAAGCCCATGGTTGTATCAATGCTCTGCCCATAACGCACGGCACAAGCACTTGCGCCGTTGCCAAGGTGCAAAGAAATCAGTTTGAGTTGCTCGAGAGGGCGATTCAGGAATTTCGCGGCTTCTTTGGTCACATAACCATGACTTGTGCCATGAAAACCAAAGCGGCGCAGACCCGTTTCTTTGGGAATGGCGTACAGGTGAGCATGTTCAGGCAGGTTGGCATGGAACGCCGTATCAAACACCGCCACATGTTCGAGGCTCGGCAAGAGTTCTCGAGCTGCTTTGATACCCACGATATTCGGTGGGTTGTGCAGTGGTGCAAATTTGGCATTCTCCTCGAGAACAGTTAGCACAGCATCATTTATTTTACTTGGTGCGGTAAACGCCAAACCACCATGTACTACCCGATGACCGATTGCCTGCACACTCGAGAAATCCTCAAATTTTGCAATTGCAGCTAGTGCCTGAGCGTGGTTCATCGCAAGTACCTTGACAATCTGCCCACCGCGCACATACGCCGCTTGGGGAATACCAATTCGCTCGATTTGCCCTTTTGCCAGCGCTTGCCCAGTGTCCGTCTCGAGAACCGCGTACTTCAAACTCGAGCTACCAGCATTCAAAACCAGAATCTGCATGTGCCAATTCTACGGGTTATCGCGTAGACTATGGCTATGCTCAAAATCGCGTAGACTATGGCTATGCTCGAACTGGTCACCCGTCAGCAAGAACTGCGCTTGCGATTACTGGCAAAACTCTACAGTGGCTTCACCGAAGATGCCCATGCGTGGTTTGACCTTGAACAACTCGACTTGGTTGCTGCGCCTGACATCCCCAGAGCCGAACCAGACGATGACGACGCACCCGAATTACCTCGAGCTGATTTTATCATTCCTCCAACCCTAAGTGAAACCCGAGCGGCTGCCCTCTACTTACTCGAGCGTGGCTTATTGATCGGATTGCCGATTGAAGTGATGCAGGAACAAAAAATTGACCCAAGCAAACTGATGCTGCGCCTGACAGCCAATGGTGTGGATGCTTTTGAGAACTTTGCACTGGCAAATTTCCAAAGAGCTGCCGAACGTCCAGTTGGCTTTAGCGTGGGTCAATCGGCTCGAGTCACGGGAATGCCACTGGCGCAGGGGAAAATATGAATCAATCTCGAAGGCAAGCAACTGGTTACCTACTCCCCCTCGCTTCACTCGACCCCTCAAAGAGGGGTGCTAAGGTCAACTGCAAGGTCAAGACCTTACAACAAAGCCCCTTCAATGAAGGGGCTGCCGAGCGAGCGACCACGCCCGTCAGGTGCGCGTATGTGGTCAAGAC
>JAAFJQ010000113.1 GCA_013298185.1 Deinococcales bacterium | reverse complement strand
ACAATATCAATGGCTTGAGTCACGCAATCTTTGAGGACAGCCAAAGGCTCATGCCGATCAAGTACCAGACCACTTCCTCGCTGATAGCAAATGGTTTGTGATACATGAGGAAGGCTATGCGGTAGCGGATATTTGTTGGTCAGGCTGATGGATGGTATATCCAAATGTAAGTCTTGTAGTGAAACACAGAGTTCAAAATTCAGATTGGCAACACAAAAAGACCCAAATGCTTTTTCAGGCACTTGGGTCCGATCTACTTTGATGACAACATCAAAGAGGAGTTCCTCGAGAACTGTTTGTACTGTTGGTACTGTGGCAAGAGTCAAATTCTCATGCTCCCGAACTTGATCTCACAACACCAGTTGAAGCGTTTTTAACGGTTTCGTCCTCCGCCAATGGAAAGTCGTCTCCAAAGTGTTGGCGCAATGTTTCTGATGCCTTCTTCTTACTGGTGTCTTGACCAGCAGAGATCAATGCTGTTTCCAATTTGCCAAGTTTTTCTTTGAATTGGGTTTGTTGAACATCTGTCATTTTGGCAAAAACATCGTTATATGGCTGTACTGGTAAGTTGACTTGCAGTCTCGAGCCGAAGTTAGCAAGCATCATCTGCACAAGCGCTAACATGGCTGCACGATCATCATAGGCATAGGTGTTTTTCACGATGTCAGTACAGAATTTTTTAACAGCAAACCATTTGTAAGCAGCTAAGGTCAGTCCAATACCGAGAGGTGCGGCATTACCTTCGCCCGAGAAACGAACCAGTCGCCAGCGTTTTAGGGCGCGTATCACACGACGAAATTGTTGCGCGTCGTCACCTTCAAAACGATTTGCAATTTTTTCGATCAATCCTTTGGGGTCTGCAACCTGCCAAACCCGATCAGTCTTCTCGCAGTGTTCTTTGCCCAACGCTAAATACCACTGTCCCGAGCCACCTTCGGAAGTTGAGTACACCGGAATATCTACGTGAAATCCATCATTTTCGTAATACACCGAAATGCAAGGCTTGCGCCAAACAACCACTCGATTTTGACGTTGCAGTGCTTGGTATACCCAACCCTTCACTTCGTGCGAGTGTGCATTGTCGTGAATGGGTAGCAAGTGCATATTGACACCAACGTCAATATCAAAATCGCCATCCAAAGGTTTAATGCCAGTATCCATCTCGTAACTACCCTGTGAAATAGGGTCAAATTTAGGAACAGCTTGATCTTTGTCCTTAAAGATTTTCTTCAAACCTTCACGCAAATCCCCCAAAAGCAATTCGCGTTTATCTCTAAGCGCCTTTTCCTCATCAAACCGCTTGAGCCGAATTTCGGAATCAAATTTTATAAACTCTGACTGGAGATTTGCCATGAACACCTCAACCTAGAATATAATTTAATTGAGGCTTTGACTCAATTAAATCTGATTGTATCACGCTCATATATTTAGAGCAAGATTATAAGTATCCATAAGTCAATTTGCCTAGTTTTGTAGGAGACAAAATGCACAAGCTCATCTTTGCCCTTAAGACTGATTTCTTTGCCACCGCTTCTTTTTCTACAATCTCTAAACCCAAATTCCGCCGCGAAAAATGTTTTGGGATCACATCACTCGTTTTGCTGCGGCAAAAATCTTCCAGAACTAGAGCCTCCGAAAGGTCTGAGATTCCTGAGGATTTTCGTTCAATGCGAGAATAGTGAAACAGGGCGAACCTGGGGTCGCCTAACTGACGCATTTCCCACGCCTTGAATATGGGGACAGACCCCTGTGTCTACCCTGTAACTTACGGCGAAATGATATTCTTTTTATAGGCTGTATTCCAGAGCCCTCTAATTTCAATTAAGGAGCAAAAGGAAGCACATTGGTCTATGAAAATATCAATAAAATAAGATCAAAACCGTTACTGACTTCCACCTTAGTTGATTTATGATTTTTGCGATCTTTGAAAACATCTGATACATCAAACACACAATCTGATCGGAAAGTTTTTTTAAGCTATTTTGGCAGATCAGTAGGCACGTTGTTCATTGATTGCTACGAACCTTGGTAAATAGGCAAATGAAAAAAGAACTTGTGATGAACTTAAATCGTTTAGACTTATTGTTAGCGCAGGCTTTGTATCGCGGACTAGGACATATCTCTGAACCACACCGCCATCATGCGGTACAAATTGGTATCTCGTTTGATGCACCAATCAAACTGCGTCGCTCAAGCCATGAACCGTGGCAAGAGGTCAAAGGATTTGTCGTTGCACCAAACGCCGTTCACCAAATAGATAGCGCCGATCAGCGTTGTGCCTTTGTCTGGAGTGAGACAGTCCGTACCAAACTGGATTTCGACTGGCGTGTAACAACTCCAGGTGAACACGAAGCCTTATACAAACTTCTAAACGACGCAAGTCTCTTTGGTGACCCCAAAGGTGTTGTACAACGCGTCCTTGAACTCACCCAAACCGACCCTGATACGCATTTGTTGGACAAGCGGGTCGAGCAAGTGAAACACTGGCTGACAACAGACTTCAGCCGAGAAGATCTCGCCACATTTGCTGCAAGAGTACATCTATCTCCTAGTCGGTTAAGACACTTGTTTCAAGCAACAACAGGCATTTCGATGCAACGCTATGCGCTTTGGCAAAAGACCATGCGAGCCATAAGACTGGCATCTGAAAGCTCTGTAACAGACGGATCCCTCGACGCAGGGTTCAGTGATTCCAGCCATTTCTCGAGGATGTTTCGCCAGAGTTTTGGGTTGACGTATTCAAGTGTTAGCCGTAGCGTTCAAGTCCGTACTTGGGTAAGAGAGTTAGGCTTTGAGGAGTAGGTGTGCCACCGATGGCATACCACTGTAGGAAGGTGCAATCAATGAAAGAGTCAAACCGTTCACCTGGTCCTCGTCCACTCCCTATCCTTGGCAATCTTCTGGAATTTGGTAAAGACCCCTTAGGCTTTCTTACCCGCGTTACCAATCAGTACGGCTGTGGGGTAAAAGTACGAATTGAAGCTGAGCGAGACACATACATCGTTACCCATCCAGAACATGTCGAAGAGGTTTTACTCAACACTGGTCGAACCTTTCAAAAAGGATACCAACGCCATCCGCTAATGCGTCTTGTACTCGGTAACGGCTTAGTGACGAGCGAAGGAGATTTCTGGTTGCGTCAGCGTCGTTTAGCACAGCCTGCGTTTCACCGCCAACGCATTGCTGCATTTGGCGAAACGATGGTGAGCTATACCAAACGCCTAGCCGACGAGTGGCAAAGTGGTCAAAAGCTTGACCTGCACGCGGCAATGATGCGGTTGACTATGGAGATTATCGCCAAATGTATGCTCGATATTGACTTGCACGCTGACCGACGTTCCTCAGGCGTGGGGCATGCGGTTGAGGTGATGCTGGCGGAATATTCATCCCAAATGACCAGTGCTGTACGTGCCATCCTCGAACGTCTTCCATTTCGAGTACCTATGCCTGGCGAAGGTAAGTTGAGAGCAGCCGTGGGCGAACTCGACGCACTCATTTACGCTGTGGTTGCTGAGCGTCGCACTGAAGGAAAAGACCACGGTGATCTGCTTTCAATGCTGCTAGCGGCACAAGATGACGACGGTTCTGGGATGAGTGATGAACAACTCCGCGACGAGTTAGTTACCTTGTTTCTTGCCGGACATGAAACAACTGCCAACACCCTGACTTGGACTTTCTACTTGCTGGCACAAAACCCACAAGTCACTGAAGGTCTTCTCGAGGAATTCAAGCGTGAAATCGGAGACCGTTCGCCAACAGCTAATGACTATCCGCGCTTGGTCTACACTCAACAAGTCATCAAAGAGGTATTGCGTCTCTATCCGCCGGTATGGTGGTTATCGCGTGAGCCACTGGAAGATTGGCTATGTGATGGAATCCTCATCCCCAAGGGTTCAGAAGTGGGCATCAGTCAGTGGGTCATGCACCGTGATCCAGAGTATTTTCCCGAACCTGAGAGATTCAACCCTGAACGCTGGACTGCGGAGTTTGAAAACGCACTGCCTCGATATGCCTACTTCCCGTTTGGTGGCGGTCCGCGATTGTGCATTGGCAACAACTTTGCTCTGCTGGAAGCCGCGCTGATCCTGACGACAATCTTACCTATTTATCGCTTCGATGTATTGCCCGAACCAGTGGTGAAGCCAGAACCCTCCCTCACACTGCGTCCAGCCAGTGGGATGCAGGTACAAATTGCCACTAGGCTATAATTATCCAGAATTAGGCGATGAGTTTGTGGTTCAAACAGCGGTTTTGAGCCGAATTGCACGAATGGATAAAGCATTGACGGTCACAATCAATGTGGAAGCACTCATCAACAGAGCAGCCCATTCTGGGCGCAACAAAATCCCCAAGGAAGGGTATAGTACGCCAGCCGCAATTGGTATTGCCAAAACATTATAAATTGCTGCCCAGAATAAATTCTGCACAATTTTTTGTCGCACCACTCGAGCAATTTGGATACCACTTGCCACACTCGAAGGATCACTATTGACTAATACAACATCAGCAGTTTCTACAGCCACATCCGTACCTGCACCGATAGCAACTCCAACTTCTGCCATTGCCAACGCCGGAGCGTCATTGACTCCATCACCAATCATAGCAACTTTGCGCCCCTGTTGTTGTAAGGCTTTGACTTGGTTGGCTTTATCCTGAGGTAAAACCTCGGCAATCACTGTATCAATACCCAGTTGCTTTGCAACTGCTTCGGCAGTACGGGTGTTATCACCCGTGAGCATCACAGTTTGAATGTTCAGTTCACGCAGGGCAATAATGGCTTTTCTCGAATTTGGGCGAATCACATCCGCTACAGCAATCAGCCCTAGCAGTTGACCATCTCGAGCCACATACATCGGCGTTTTGCCTTCACTCGAGAGGCGTTGGCTGGTCGCCTCGAGTGCGGTGGTGACAATTTTTTCTTGCTGCATTAAACGCAGATTACCTATCAGAATGATTTTGCCTTGGATGTTGGCGCTGATTCCAAGCCCAGAAATTGAATTAAAATCTTCAGGTGCTGCCAACTCGAGGAGGCGCTTTTGAGCTTCACGAACAATTGCTTCAGCAAGCGGATGCTGTGAAGGCTGGTCAGCACTGGCAGCCACAGACAGTAACTCATGTGGATCAATCCCTCGGTTTGGTTCAAGATCGGTCACAGTAGGTTTCCCTTCAGTCAGTGTGCCTGTTTTATCAAAAATAACGGTATTGATGCTGGCTGTTCCCTCGAGTGCTGTGGCATTTTTAAACAGAATCCCTTCTTTGGCTGCCCGACCAACACCAACGGTAATGGCGGTTGGTGTCGCCAGTGCTAGTGCATCAGGACAAGCAATTACAATTGCACTGACCGCTGCTGCCAAGGCAAAAACTATTCCTTGGGTACTGAACAGCATCCAAGCAATGAAAGTCACGACTCCAGCGCCTAAAGCTACAAAAACAAGGTACTTACCTGCCGTATCTGCTAACTTTTGTGCGGGTGCTTTACTGGCTTGTGCATCCTGAACCATCTGTACAATTTTTGCCAAGGCTGTATCTGCGCCAACCGCAGTTGCCCTAAATTGAAACGCACCTGTTTGGTTGACCGTTCCACCAATGACCTTTGCACCCAAGTCTTTTTGTACAGGGATTGGTTCGCCCGAGATCATGCTTTCATCCACATAACTCGAACCAGTTGTGACAGTTCCATCCACCGCAATACGGTCTCCGGGTTTAACAATAATTTCATCACCAACCACCACCTGCTCAAGTGGTATTTGTTGTTCATGACCGTTTCGCATCACTCGAGCTGTAGATGGTGCAAGTTTCAAGAGCGCTTCAACGGCTCGTCCGGTAGCAAAACGAGAGCGCATTTCAAGCCAGTGACCAGCCAATGAAAAACTGGTCAACATCGCTGCCGCTTCAAAGAACACATCACCACCTAAAAAAACCGTAGCCATCACTGAATAGAGATACGACACCAAGATGCCTACAGCAATCAAAGTCATCATTGTCACTTCGGCTTTTTTCAGCGAATTCCAAGCGCTCGAGGTAAACGGATACGCGCCCCAAAGCACAATCGGTGTGGTCAGAATCAGCCCAAACCATTCCATGCTTAAACCAAACGGTGGCTCGAGGCTAAAACCAATTCCCATACCAATGGGCGAAAACAGCACCACAGGGATGGTCAGCAATAAACAAACCCAGAAGCGCCGCAGCATATCGCTGACCATGCTTTTATCGTGACCAACGTGTTCGTTATGGTTGATTTTTTCTGTCATCGCACCGTGATTCGAGTGATTGGTTGCCTTGACTGGACTTTCTGGGGTGTGGTTATGCTGCATAAACTCCTTTTGGGTTCTAGTATGTCGCGTACCAAGTTTCTGAGGTTGTGGTCAGTTCTTGGGGTGTGGCTGCCCATTTTTTCCACCACGGCTGACCAAACTCACCGACAATTTCCGCAAGACGCTCTACCCGTTCTCGAGCCACAGACTCGAGCCAATGCCGCCGCTCCAAGGCAGATTCGATTTGCATGGCTTCTTGCCAGACGGCTCTGCCAGCTAAAAACCCTGATGCCCCCGCAGTACAGGCATTTCGTACTTGAGTTGCAAATTCGTTAAAATCAACGCCAGCCGAAAGTAAAATCCAAGGGGCGCTCGAAGCAGCATTCAATTCTTGGCAGGCTTCGAGCATTTTTTGTTGGTCGTGTTCAAAACGTGGGTCGGTTGGAAATTCGGCTTTCAGAACATCCGTGCCAAGTTTGGTCAAATCCCTCGCTGTGCGTACCACCAGACTGGGTTTTCGCTGGGCGAAGACCTCTGGGTCAGTATCGTTGGAAACCGCAGGATACGCCACGGGTTCGACCAAAGCAGGTAAGTCGTGGTCTTGGCATTCTTGAATAAAACGCCTAGTCACAGCCCGTTGACGCTCGGCTATTTCTGGTAAACCGGGATGGTAATAAACCAGAATTTTGGCAGCCGATGCGCCCATACGCCTGATTTTCTCGAGACTCCAATGTTCTAAAAATTCGGTTATCCGAGCGCCGCCCTCGGTGGTGTAACCACTGGCTTCAATCCCAACCAACAACCCTGTACTGCGCGGTAAGTCAGCGCTGGCAATCACTTGGGCTGCTCCATATATGGGGTCAAGCAGTACAGCACTCGAGACTGGTGCAAGTACCGCAGTAAGGTCGCGTTTATAGGCTGTGAGCATTGCAGCACTGACTAAATTAGGAGTGATTGGCTGAATCATACGCTGCATTGAAGCTCGATGGTCCATTGCTGTCATCGTAAAGAAACCCTGTTCAGTAGAAATTTGCTGTAAGCCACGTAGTTTACCAATAGTTAAAGTTTTATCTAAGGTTGGCATGATTTAGTATCCCTCAAGGATGTTCAGCTTGTATAAAGCTGAACATCTGACATTGATTAAGTGGCATTGTTTGCATTGAACAGTTTTGAATACCTTAGATGTCGCCCATGGCAAGGTTTTACAATTGTGGCGCGAGACTCGAAGCTAAACGGGTGAGCAATTCCTCTCCGTGTTCATAACCTGGTCGTAAGTAAATCGTGCCAAAGGTCTTCCAATCTTGCACCGCAGCCACTTCTATATCGTCTTCCTCAAGTTTTAAGTGTGGATACGCGCCGTACTCGATGTAACACCTAAACTCCTGTGCCACTTTCTCTAGCTGCTCGAGCTTACTTTGATCCCAAATCAGGGTGTAAGGCAGGGCGAAACATGGTTTACCACACGAGCCACCCAGACCAATCACGGCTAAACCAGCATAACTTGGATATTCTTCACGGTTCTTGATACGCTCGAGAAAAGCAGTGCGGTTCCTGAGTTGTTTTTTGTCAGCGATTTTTTGCGACATCACCCACGCACCAATTGGAACTTTTGCCATATGAACTCCTATGTTGCCAAGACCAGCTTGGTTTGCACGACGGTTACTTCGGGTTTAATGGGAGCTTTGAAGCGGCGCAGTCGCAGGGCATTACCAAGTACAAAAACACTCGAGAAGCCCATGGCTGCACCCGCCAAGACGGGATTGAGTAACCAGCCAAACAAAGGATAAAGCGCTCCGGCTGCTACTGGAATTAAAATAACGTTGTAAGCAAATGCCCAAAACAAATTAAAACGAATGTTGCCAATTGTGCTTTTGGATAGCGCTACGGCATTGGGTACACCACGTAAATCGCCCGACATCAAAATCACATCGGCAGTTTCAATCGCCACATCTGTACCCGTACCAATTGCGATACCAACATCGGCTTGGGCAAGGGCTGGGGCATCATTGATACCATCGCCAACAAATGCGACCTTACCCCGTTGTTGTAAATCCTTTATTGCTTGGGCTTTGCCGTCTGGTAGCACTTCGGCTAGGACTTTAGTAATGCCAAGTTGCTTGGCAATTGCGTTCGCCGTGCGCTGGTTATCACCTGTAATCATGGCGACTTGTAAACCCATTTTTTGCAGTGCCTCGAGCGCCACCCTCGAGCCATCTTTGATTGGGTCTGCCACCGCCAACATCGCCATAAGCTGACCATTGACGGCAGCGTACAATGGCGATTTGCCTTGGTCGCCAAGTAAAGCCGCTTGACTGGAGAAAGCTGTAACTTCAAGACCTAGTTGGTTCATGTAGCGATCTGCGCCAATCTGGATTAGGGCATTGTCAACTCGAGCCGTTACACCGTATCCAGCGACAGCCGTAAATTCCATGGCTGGCTCGAGGCTGATGCCTTTCGCTTTTGCGGCTTTGACGATGGCTTGGGCGACGGGATGTTCGCTTGAGTTTTCAACACTGGCAATCAGGGCTAAAAGCCGTTTGTCTGGATAAGTGCTTTGGTTGATAAAGTCGGTTAGTTCGGGTTGTCCTTTGGTCAATGTGCCAGTCTTATCAAGTGCAATGATTTGGACTTCTTGTAAACCTTCTAAGGCAGTGCCAGTGCGAAACAGAACCCCCAATTCGGCAGCTTTGCCTGTACCAACCATAATACTGGTTGGGGTAGCCAAGCCCATGGCACATGGGCAAGCGATAATCAAAACCGCAACCGTGTTGACCAACGCAAAACTCAGGGCTTGTGAACCTCCAAAAATCATCCACATCAAAAAGGTCAAAGCTGCAATGCCTAGCACAATTGGTGTAAATACCCGCACAACTTGATCTGCCAAACCCTGAATTGGGGGTTTAGAACCTTGGGCGGTTTCAACTAGTTTAATGATCTGTGCCAGCACTGTATCAGCACCCACTGCACTGGCACGAAAAGTCAACGCACCATTTTGGTTAATGGTGCTGCCCACAACCTGAGTTCCAACTATTTTTTGGACTGGCACAGGCTCACCAGTGATCATGCTTTCGTCCACATAACTCGAGCCACTCACCACCACACCATCCACGGGGATTTTCTCACCAGGGCGCACCGCCACCATATCGCCAACCAACACTTCTTCAAGCGGTACTTCAAGTTCTTGGTTGGCTCGTACAATCCGTGCAGTTTTGGCTTGTAAACCCAGCAGGGCTTTCATGGCTTGACTGGTACGCCCTTTGGCAATCGCTTCAAGGTATTTGCCCAGTAAAATCAAAGCAATCACCACCCCAGCCGCTTCAAAGTAAACAAACCGACCATTTTCAGGAACAACGCCTGGCACGAAAGTCTCGAGCAGTACCACAGCAAGGCTGTACCAATAAGCAGCGCTCGTCCCTAGCATCACCAAACTGTTCATATCTGGACTTCGATGCAGCAAAGCCTTCCAACCCGAAAGCAAAAAACGTCGTCCAGGCAGAAAATAAATCGGTGTGGCTAAGCCTAGCATGACCCAATCCCAAACTTTCATAGGGGCTATTTGCATCAAACCCATCATCGCTGGCATATACAGCATGGGAATCATTGCCAGCAGCAGCAAAGGTACAGCAAAGGCTATCGCAATGATTAAGTCATTTTTTAGACGGGCGATTTCAGCTTCACGGGCTTGGCGTTCGGTATCGGTGCGGTCTTGTCCCAATTTTGTTTCGAGAATGCCGTAACCAGCATCCTCAATTGCAGTTTTGAACTGGCTCTGACTGATCTGACCAAGGTAATGCACCGAAGCCCGCTCGGTGGCTAAGTTGACGGTGGCATCCAACACACCATCTATTTTTTTGAGCGCTCGTTCAACCCGTCCGACACAAGCGGCACAAGTCATGCCTGTTATCGCCAATTCGATCTGCTGGGTACGAACTTCATAACCAATTTCTTTGATTTTCTCGAGAATTGCTGGCACAGCAACTTGGCTTGAGTCGTAGTGAATACTGGCTCGTTCAGTAGCAAGGTTGACAGCCGCAGCCGTAACCCCCTCGAGTTTTTGCAAGCCACGTTCAACCCGTCCAACACAAGCGGCACAAGTCATACCGCCCACGCTGACCTCGAGTTGCTGAATGGCTTGGGTTGTAGTTGCAGTCATGGTTTCTCCTAATCCCCCCTAGGGGGTAATTTCACCATAAGGATACGCTCGAGCAGATTGGCTTGTCAAGTTGGCTAAAATACAACAGTTTTGCATTTGAAACGACTTGAAAATGAAAACTTCCTCGGGTAAACTGTCAATACCCCCATAGGGGATTAAGGAGAAGAACATGATCGTCGAATTACACGTTTCTGGAATGACTTGCGGACATTGCCAAACTGCCGTCACCAAAGCCCTACAATCGGTCTCTGGAGTTCAATCAGCAAGTGTTGACCTCGCCAACGGTAGTGCTAAAATAGAAGGTGAAAACCTTGACCCCTCTGTCCTTATCTCAGTTGTGGTGGACGAAGGTTATGGTGCGGGTGTAGCCTGATGGAACAACACTTATGTATGCCACTTGAGTCACGTAAACGCGCCATACGGCGGTTGGCTATCGCAAAAGGACATTTGGAGAGCATCCAAAAAATGCTCGAGAACCCCGATGTTTATTGTGTGGATGTCCTACGTCAAATCAAAGCTGTTCAAGGGGCATTGCAAGGGGCTGGCGAAGTGGTCTTGCGTGGGCATCTCGAGGCGCATGTAGCTACCGCAGCAGCTCGAGGTGATACCACTGAAATGGTGGATGAGGTTATGGAAGCAATACGTCTTCACTAAAGCCTGTTAAAGAGATATGACAACCTTAGAAACGAAAGGTCACAACTTTACTGCATAACGGCTTCCATACACACATTAAAATTTACTTATGAGGAACTTAGGTTTTACCTAAGATAGTACAATTGGTTGTTACGAACTTCATAGTCGCTATCATTGACAGGTTCGATGTACTTTCCAGCTAAACTTTGATTTAGAAACTCGACGAATGGAACTTCTAAATCTTGCCCATCTATTCGCATTGATAATCTGAGCAATGGTGCTAATAGGGATAGTCTAGCCTCTTCAGCTCCAAATCTGTCGTGTCCAGGCAATCCAGAAGTTACCATCCCAATTAAGCGACCAGTATTACCGTTAAAAACTGGTCCACCACTCATTCCGTGGTCACATTTAATTCTGGCAACCAACAGCGGATAGTTTGGATTATGCTCAGAAAATCTTTCAGGAAATACCTCAACCACTAGACCAGCTGATCGTGTTGGGTTTAAGTAAATTGAACTTATCATTGCTTGCTCGTTGAAATCAATTTGAACAGAAGAATTTGGATAACCGGCAGCCCAAACACGCTCTCCGATATTAGGTGGTCGGAAATCAATACCAACCAGTAGATGATCATAATCTGCAGATAGGGTTGAAAAGTTAAAAAGGGCTATATCTGAGTCTGCAACAACAAAAACTTTGTGTATAGAATGTAATCTATGGGGAATCAAGCCAAATTCATTTATAGAAGAATCTTGATTTATTGTAACGAAGGATATCGTAGTGTTTCGCAATTGAATATTATCAGGCTGCCAATAGTGGTACAAAGTATCATGTTCCCAAGAGGCATATTCGTCAATAACATGTTTTGCAGTAATACCCCAATTGGGAGCAATGAGAATTGCTGAACCTACAACTTGGCATCGATTATTTTTTTGACCAATAAGTGGTACAGCATTTCTTAAAATTGGATCTGCCATTGAAATCGGCATTACAATTTGCCTGCCTGAAGGTAATAATCCCAATCTTTTATTTTTGGTCTTTTTACTCATAACTATAGTAATAACACAATTCCCACTTTATACGATTTGCTTGTGTCGCTTGTGTAAAAGCCAAAAACGTTTAATCCCTAGACTTATCGTCACCACTCGATCCTTTTTCAGCTTTGACTGGTGCAGTTGTTTCTTCTGCTCGAGCATCTACTTGGAGCTTGCAGTGTATTTCCTGCATTAGTGCCTTGAGATAATCCAACAGGCTTGAACCAGTAATTTGATCCATTTGAATTAATCTATCAACTCTAATAAGGTGAAACATAGATTAATTTGGTTCAAATTGAGACTTTTTACTTTTGTTGTCACACTCTTCACACTCTTAAGTGTCAAAGAATCCCTTCTTGACACCCTCTTTTGTACGACTAAACTCTATGTAGTTGACGGAATTACGAAGGTCTTCGGA
>JAAFJQ010000112.1 GCA_013298185.1 Deinococcales bacterium | reverse complement strand
CTCTCGCCGCCGGATAGGGTTTTAACGCCTCGAGACTCGAGTCCGTTCCACGCATCGCGCACTTGAAATTCGGTGTCTATCAGCGCCAAGCTGTAGCGTTCTCGGGTGATGACTTGCATGGTTTGGCTGGCACGTTGCAGCAGTTGTTGTTGCACTCCAGCCAGCAGGTAATCTTGGAATTCATTGCCTTTCATGTCGAGTGCCAATGCACCATACGTGTCAAAACGTTTCTCAAGGATGTTCTGCTCGCGGCGCAGGGTTTTGGCTTGTGCAATCTGCTGCTCGAGTTGGCTTTTTTGCGCGGTTTGCTGTCCGAGTTGCCCTAGTAAATTCTGGCTTTGCTGCTCGAGGCTGACGGCATTCTGCTCGAGGGTAGAAAGTGGAATCTCGAGGCTGCGCCCACGCAATGCCAAGAGGTTTTCATTCTGGCGTTGTTGCAAACCGAGTTGTTGTTGCTCAAATTGCTGAATTTGCTGCTCGAGTTGTTGCGCCTGGGCTTTGGGCAGGGATTTTTCTTTGGCGGCTTGGGCGGAAGCATAGCCAAGCTCAACCAGTTGCGAATGCACTTCTTCTCCGAGTATTTGCCCCTCGAGTTGCAAGGCTTCGAGGTTTTTATGCAAAGCCAAATAAGCGCTTTGTAAACTGGCAGTTTGGGTTTTGGCACTCGAGAAGTGTTCTCTGGCTTGGCGTTCGGCTTGTTCTAAATTCTGGCGCTTGGCTTTTAAGTCAGCAATGTCCTGCTCCAGATTTGGGGTCGCACCTTGTTGCTGTAGTTCTGAGGCAAAACCAGCCAGCAACGCAGCCTTGGCAGCTTGAATGCTTTTAGCTGGAGCATCGGCTGCGCCAAGTTTATCCTCGAGTTTCTGCAAAAAAGTTGCTCGCTCAATTTCGATTTCTTCGCGCCGCTCGAGCAATCTGCTTTTGGCTTCCTCAGCTTTTTCTTGTTCAGTTTGACGACTCTCGAGCAGTTTCTCGGCTGCCTCAAGTTGAGATTGACAACCCGCTAAACTCGCCGTTGCTTGACTGTGTTGTGCCACAGCTTGACGTTCGGCTTGCTCGAGTTTGGTTTTTTGGTTTTGTAGTGTTTTGATTTGCTGCTCTAACTCGGTTGCACCAGCCGCAGATAGTTCAGCCGCCAAACCCGCCAACGACCCCGCTCGGGCCTCTTGTAAGCTGCTCTTGGGGTCGCTCAGGTCGCTGATAACACCTTGCCATTGCTCCTCGAGTTGTTGTCGCTCGAGATTGGTTTGGCGCAAGGTTTCCTCAAGCCGTGTGAGGTTCTGATCGGCTTGGCTGGCTTTTAGGGCATGGCTGTTCTGAGCCAATTTAAGACTGATGGATTCTTGACGCAAACGCTCCAACTCGAGCCGAAGCGCTTCAAGGTCTTGCTCTAAAATGGGTACTCGAGCATTGGCAAAGTCGGGAATCTTTTGCAGAGGCTCACCGCAAACTGGGCAAGGGTCGCCAATCTCCAAGCCGCGTACCAATTCGGCTGCCAGATTTTCGCGCTTGGCGGCTTCTAAGGCAATCTCGAGGTCTTGTTGCTGTTCAAATGCTGCCTGTTCCTTGGCTTTGTGATGCTCCAAGTTCTGTTTACTTTCAACCAATTGCGCTTCCCAATGAATTAAATCATCTCGAGCCGTCTCGCGTTCGGTTTTTAGGGTTTGCAGTTGCTTCAGTAATTTCGTATGGGTTTTTAATTCGCTTTGAATCGTCTCGAGCCTTGCCCAAGCACTTTCAGAAAACATTGGCGCATTTGGATTGGCATTACCAAGATAGCCACCCAACTCGAGCAGCCGATTCAGTTTGGGTTTCAGCGCCTCGAGTGAACGCAAGCCAGTTTCGATTTTGGGAATCTCGAGTGATGCCGCACGACTCAGTTCAACCGCTTCTAAAGCCGTCTGAGCTTGCTCTTCGGCAACTCCCAAGGCTTCGTGCCGCTCGAGCAGTGCTTTTTGCGCCTCAAGCAAGCGCTGCTCGGCTAAGCCCAGTTCATTTTCTCGTCGCTCGAGGTCGCGTAATTCTTTGGTCGTGCGTTCGAGCAAGGGCAACTCAGCACTCAGCAGCTCGAGTTCAGACCATGCAGTTTCAGAAAATGGAGTGGCATTTTTGGAGCTTTGACCCAAGCTCGCACCAAGGCTTTTTAAGCGCTCCACCCGAGGCAGTAAAATCGAAAGTTGTTCAATCCGTTTCTCGAGGTTCGGAGCTTCAAGTGCGGCATCTCGAGCCACTTCTAAAGCAGTCCGAGTGTTTTCCTCGAGTTGCTTGGCTTGTACAAAACTGGTGTTGGCTTGACTGGTTTCTTGTTGAGCCAGTGAGACTTTCTGCTCGAGCCTTTGTTGCTGCTCGAGCATCGGCAGAATGGTTTCGACTTTTCGGGCTTCAAGAATCTGTTGACGAATTTTTTCAATTTCAGGTTTTCTGGCTGTTAATTTTTGCTGCTCGAGGTGAATTTCTGATAGCCCAGCCTCGAGCCGAGCGATTTCTTGAGCTTCGACCAGTGCAAGTCTAGCTTTCTCAAGTTGCTGCTTGGTTTGTGTTAATTGCTCTTGGATTTGCAATTGCTGCTGCTCCAATTCCTCGAGCGCAGCTGGCGTGGCATGAACCAAACCATCCAATTGAATTTGCAGGGCTTCAGATTTACTCTTGGCATCTCGAGCCAGTTCATTGCTGCGCTTTTGCATCTGCTCAATGCGCTCTAAGCCAATCAGATTTTTTAAGAGTTCACGGCGTTTGCTGGGTTCACCACGCAAAAAACGATCAAATTCACCTTGCGGAAGCAACACCGCCCTCGTAAATCCATCAAAATCCAAACCAACCGTGCGCTCGATCGCTTCTGCCACTTCTTTCTTCTTGGTTTCTGCAACAGCTGTAACCCATTTTTCAGCTTCCAAACGCTCGAATCGCACTTCTGAACCCTTACTCGAATGAGTCCGCGCTACCCGATACGTGCGTCCATCCGAGGCTTCAAACTCGAGGGACAAACTCATGCCTGAACTGCCCTGAGAAATCAGTTCCTTAGCGGGTTTGCTGCCCAAGCGCGGGGTTTGTTCAAAAAGTGCAAAAGTCAGGGCATCGAGAATACTCGACTTACCCGCGCCAGTTTGTCCAATGATGGCGAACAACTCAAGGTTCGTAAAATCAATTCGGGTGAAATCACGAAAACAAGTAAAACCACTTAACTCGAGCTTGAGCGGACGCATAGCAATCAGTTTAACTCGAGATTCAGCTTACTTTATTCACATTCGCTAAGTCTTTGAGTTTATTGTTTCATCAACCCAAAAGTCACCAGCAACAAATACACATTGAAGCCGATAATCAGGAGTGCAATTGCCCAGCCGAGCAAAGTGGTAACTCGAGCATTGACAAATTCACCCATGATGTCTTTATTGGCAGTGAACATCAAATGCCGCACCTAAGAATGGGGTGATGCGTCGCCAACCTTTGCGGGTACTACGCGACGCTAAAATCTCGAGGGCATGTTGATTCTGTTGTTGGTCAAGTTGTCCGTGAGTGATTTTTGTTTCAGACATCATGAATTGCCTTCTTTCCAAGGTGCAATTTTTTAGCAGAACAAAAAATTTTTAGGCGCACCTAAAATTAGATTACACTTTGCTCTGATCAATTGTCAATGGTCATACAATTACTTTGGTATGAAAATCATTCGCAAGTCATTCAGGTTATGCCCACTCGCTCCAGTAATCAATTGATCGTTTAACTTCGAGAAAAACGTCCCAGAGTCATTGTTGGCTAAAAAGTCTCTAAGCTCGAGCTTGGCAGCCATTGCCCGTTCCAATGAATTCGGCTCGAGGAACGCACCTGCTGCGCCTGAATTCCCATCCATGCCGTCTGAACCAGCAATCAGGGCATACACTTTTCTTTGCCCAAGGTCGTGAAGTAACCACAAAGCAAATTCGTGATTGCGTCCACCTTTGCCATGTCCTCGAACTTGGACTGTGGTTTCCCCACCAGAAAGCAGCGCAATTGGAGGTGCAAAAGGTTCATGATGTACCACGATACTGCGAACAATCGCAGCGTGAAACTGGGCTGCGGCTCGGGTATCCCCAGTGATTGAATCGGACAAAATCACAGCCCTGATTCCACGTTGCTCGAGATGGTTTTTGGCTGCCTCGAGCAGAATTCGGTTTGAACCAATAATCGTGTTCTGCACACGTTCCCCAAGGTCTTTTGGAGTTTCGAGAAGCTCACCACCAATACCTGCCAATAAATGCGCTCGAGCTGCCTCATTTTGAATTTCATATCGCTCGAGAATCGCCAGTGCATCGGCAAAGGTGCTTGGGTCAGCCGCGCTGATACCCGAAGCAATGATGCTAGGGTCATCACCTACCACATCCGATAAAAGCAGCGCCGTCACTCGAGCTTTGGTGGCTGCCACCAACTGACCACCTTTGACCTTGGATAGGTGCTTTCGCACTGTGTTCAGTTCAGTAATATCCGCGCCAGCCCGCATTAATGCCTGTGTGATGCTTTGCTTCTCCTCGAGTGTCACGCCCCACGGAGCGCAAAACAAAGCGCTGCCACCGCCAGAAATCAGCAAAAACAGATGCTGATTATCCTCGAGTTTAGCAAGCAGCTCAAGCGCTCGAGAGGCGGCTTCTACACTACGCCAATCTGGAATTGGATGATTCGATGTGACGACGTTCGGGTCTGGAATATCCGGTATTTGTGGCGTAACTGCCAAGTAAGCCGTGTCTGGGAAGCATTCTCGAGCCGCTTCAAGCATCGGCAAAGCAGCTTTACCAATCGCCAGTATCAAATCTGGCATAGTTTCAGGCAAGTGTTTTTGCACCAATACTTTAGGGCTGGTGGCTTGCAAAGCCGCAAAGTACGTTTCCTCGAGCAACAATCGCATACGTTAGAATGCCTTATGACAATCAATCAAATCAACCAACTCGAGCCTCGGGAATTTGAAAAGTACTTCGCTGGGGTTCTCGAGCATTCTCCCCACTATGCCAAAAGCGCCGCGCAGCAACGACCTTTTACTGATTTTGATGATCTACTCAAAGCCTTTGAGTCAGCGGTTCTCAAAGATGATCCTTCAAAGCAACTTGAGTTAATCCGCGCTCACCCTGATTTGGCAGGCAAAGCCGCCATCGCAGGTGAATTAACGGTTGAATCTGCGGGTGAACAAAAAAGCGCTGGACTGGATAGACTAACGCCCGAAGAATTTGCTGAATTTACTCGAGTCAACCAAGCCTACCGTGCCAAGTTCTCCATGCCTTACATCGTTTGTGTGCGAGAAAATACCAAGGCTACGATTCTCGAGGGTTCTGTGACGCGGCTCGAGCATGATCTAGAAACCGAAATCCAAATTGCCTTGGGTGAAATTGTCAAGATCGCCAAGTATCGTTTACTTGATTTGGTTGTACCCGAAGACCCTCTAAAAACCAACATTTCAAATTGAAAATGAAATATCATTTGTTCCTAACGGGTTAGGCGTACCCAACCCCCACGAGTCACAGCAAATCCAGCCGTAGGGGCGAGGCACGCCTCGTCCACCTGAGAATGAAATGATTTTTTGCAAGACGCGCCAAATAATTTTTGCCAATCACAAGGAGTCCACCATGGAAGTCAACGTTAAACTTGGTCAGAACAACTACGGAAAATCCGACATTCGCCTTGTCAAAGTCTTTCGGGACTCGAGCCGCCATCGCCTTAAAGACATTTGGGTGGACGTTGCCCTCGAGGGTGATTTTGAGGCTGCTCACACCCAAGGCGATAACACCTATTTACTAGCCACAGACACCATGCGAAACACCGTTTACGCCCTTGCCAAGGACGGCTTGACCTCGAGCATCGAGGAATTCGGAATGCACCTGATTCAGCATTTTATCAAAGCCAGCCCTAAAGTCAAAAGCGCTCGAATTACATTCACCGAACATCTGTGGGCAAGAATTAACGACCATGACCACAGTTTTTCTCGAGAACCAACCAAGCACACGGCTACCGTGCAAGGTGATGGCACGAATTTCACTGTCTCGAGTGGAATTGGTGAGCTGTTTGTCCTAAAAACCACCAATTCTGGCTGGGAAGGTTATGTGCATGAGCAGTTCACCACATTGCCAGAAACCAATGATCGAATCCTTGCCACGATCGTCACTGCCAATTGGGAGTACAACACACTCGAGGTGGATTACAATGCGGTTTGGAATCAGGTTTATCAGCAAATCCTAACCACCTTCACCGACCATTACAGCCCTAGTGTGCAGAATACCTTGTACCTGATGGGTAAAGCGGTTCTGGAGGGCGTGCCTGAGATTTCACGGATTCATTTTTCTTTTCCCAACAAGCACCATATTTTGTATAACCTCGAGCGTTTTGGGATGCAGAACAACAAAGAGATTTTTCACGCCGATGCCGAGCCGTTTGGTTGCATCGAAGGTTGGGTGGAACGGGCATGAGCGCAGGACTGACAACGCATGTTTTGGATACCGCCAATGGCAAGCCAGCCGCAGGCATTGAAATCAGCTTATATAAACTCGAGCAGGGACAACGAAGATTGTTGAAAACCACTGCCACCAATTCAGATGGACGCACCGACGAACCTCTGATTGCTCGAGGGTCGCTCGATGTTGGCATGTACGAACTCGAGTTTGCAGTGGGAGCGTATTTTAACTTGCCTGAACCGCGTTTTCTCGAGGTTGTACCAATTCGTTTTGGCATTTTGAACACGGAGCAGCATTATCATGTGCCGCTCTTGGTGTCGCCGTGGTCGTACAGTACATACCGAGGTAGTTGAAAATAAAAAAGCAATCTCTGGCTTGAGATTGCTTCAGCTCGAGACTTGGTTTATTTTCCAATAAACTTAGCTGGGCGCTTTTCCAAAAAGGCTTGTACGCCTTCTTTGAAGTCATGGCTCGCCCCTGCAATATCTTGGAGTTGACCTTCGTACTCAAGGGCTTCTTCAAAGGTGCTGGTCATGGCTCGGTTGAGGGCGCGTTTGGTCAGTCCAGTGGTGGCGGTGGGTCCAGCAGCCAGTTTCTCAGCTAAATCGGTGACTCGAGCCATAAATTCGGCATCTGGGTAAACCCGTTCGCATAAGCCCATGGTGTAGGCATCTTCGGCTTTGACTTTTTCGGCGTTGACCATCAAGTCAAAAGCGCGGTTGTAACCAACCATGCGTGGCAGTAACCAAGTGCTGCCTGCGTCTGGAATCAAGGCGATACCGCTGAAGGCTTCGACGAACACAGCACTCTCGGCAAAAACCCGAATGTCGCCAGCCAAGGCAATACTTGCGCCTGCGCCTGCGGCAATGCCATTGACGGCGGTGACAACGGGCTTAGCAATGCTTCGCATTTTAGAAACCACAGGGCGAAAAGTTCTGTCCAAATGGTCTTTGAGGCTGCCGTGAATGCCTGCTTTGAGGTCTGCGCCACTGCAAAAACCACGTCCGTTGCCGGTCACGACAATGCAGCGCACATTGGGGTCGCGTTCAGCTTGGGTCAGGGCTTGGGACATGGCAGAAAGCATTTCTTCATTGGCGGCATTCAAGGATTCTGGGCGGTTCATGTGCAGGTAAAACACATTGTTTTCTAAACGGGTGGCGATGGTTTCAGACATAAAAACTCCTTATACACTCAATCATATTCCTCGAGATGAATCGGTTGCAGAGGCGGATGCTGCAAATCTTGGTGCAAACGCCGGCGAATGATGCTTGGGAACAATGGTAATTCTACAACTTGCTCGAGCTTGACCCAAGTTGGTTGGTAGTGTTGACTGTGATGCTCGTGGTTTTCTGGGGCATCTGGATGCAGGCTAGGCTCACCGCCTCGGTATTGTGCTAGAAAATAATGCGCGACCCGATGCGAGCTTGGATTGCAGGACTGGTAGAGTTTCTGCCCAAGGTCAAAGACCACATTGGTTTCTTCGGTTAATTCGCGGATCGCACTTTGTTCTAGACTCTCGCCTTGTTCGGCGCTACCACCTGGAATCACGTAGTAGACACCGCGTTCGGGTTTGTAACGCTGCATCAACAGCACCTCGAGGTGATTGGCGTTTTGGCGCACAATAAAACCGCCTGCCCGATGGCGCAAACCATGAACCGACCGCCTAGGATTGAGCTTGCTTAAAATGGAGTATGGGGTAAGTCCGGGCGTAAATTCAATTGAGTCAAGCAACTTGGTGTAACCATTTTTAGCGTAGAACCCGAGGGCAGCCTTGTTGGTCACTTGGGTACTGAGGGCAATGTTGGGTTGTTGCACGTTTTTTAGCACAGCATCGTGCAGGGCTTGCCCTAAACCATGCCGACGGAATGGCTCGAGAACTGCAAATTCAATTAAGCACCAAGTCTGCTCGAGTTGCACATCAGGTTTTAAGTGATCATGCCACCACTGTCCAGCTTCAACCGTTGCGCCATAAGCAAAGCCAATCACCGTGCCAGTTTCATCTCGAGCCAACATGCCTTGCCAATCGGGGTACAGGCTATGGCGTAAAAAGACTTCGATGCTGGAAGCCATTGGCGTGGGATTCCCGCCCCAGACTTGCTGGTACACACTGACCACCTCGAGAAAAGCTGGTGTGTGTGGAAAAAACGGCTCGAGATAAGAAGGCAATTACTTTCCTTTCCAGTTGGCTCGGCGTTTTTCAAGAAAGGCTTGCATTCCTTCTTTTTGGTCGGCACTATCAAACAAAGCGCCAAAGTGCTGGCGCTCGGTTTCAAGTCCTTGGCTGAGGCTGGTTTCGAAAGCCGCCGCAACGCTTTTCTTAGCCGCTTGCAGTGCCAGTGGCGCTCGAGCTGCCAGTTGCTTAGCCAGTTGCAAGGTGTGGTGCAGTAAGACTTCGGGTGGGTAAATGCTCGAGATCAGACCAGCCCGCAAGGCTTCTTCGGCTGAAAGCATTCTGGCATTTAAGACCATTTCCATGGCTAGGCTTTTACCAACCACTCGGGTCAGGCGTTGTGTTCCACCTGCCCCTGGTATGATCCCAAGGTTGATTTCTGGTTGTCCAAAACGGGCATTCTCGGCAGCGATTAAAATATCGCAAGTCATGGCGAGTTCTAAGCCCCCACCCAAGGCTAAGCCGCTGACCGCCCCAATCAGTGGTTTGGGGAAAGCCGCGATCTGTTGCCAAGCCGCATAACGCGCAGGGTTTTTCATCAGGTTTGCATCTGCCCCGCTCATTTCAGAGATGTCTGCACCAGCCGCAAAAGCCCGTTCCGAGCCGGTCAGCACCACCACACGCACGGCATCATCTTGAGCATAATCAGATAAAGCTGCTGCAATTTCATTCATCAGGTGGCTGTTCAGGGCGTTTAAGACCTGAGGGCGATTGAGGCGAATCAGACGCACCCCGTCAAAGGGCGACTCGAGCAAGATCAATTCTGGCATATGGCAGTTTAGTACAGGTGAAAGGCAAAAGGCAAAAGGCAAAAGGCGAAAGGTGAAAGGCAAAAGGCAAAAGGTGAAAGTCTTTAAGGTGTCCCAAATCTCGAGAATGGAAATAAGCGCCAAGTTGCCCGCCCTGCCACGTCTTCTTTTTTCACCAAGCCAAACGCCCTCGAGTCTAGGCTTGCGCCTAGGCGGCGGTTGTCGCCCATCACGTAATAGGTATTGGGTTTAACAACGGTTTTCATGGCATCGTCCGACCCTCGAGCTTCGGATACATAAAATTCTCGCAAACGCTGAGCGTTGACCCAGACTTCACCGTCTTTGACTTCGATTTCATCGCCCGGTAAGCCAATCACTCGTTTGATCAGGTACGGGCGAAACGTCCAATCATCGGGGATGCGCCATGCCAACAAATTGAGCAGCGGCAACCCCTCGAGGTATTGCGACAATGGTTCTAAGCTGTTGGGATTATCGCTTGGGGGTTTCACCACAATAATGTCGCCTCGGTGAATGTAATTTGGGCGAATGCCCCAGGCGGCAAACCAGCGCTCGAGTTTATAGACCACTAAGTAATCGCCAGTCTCGAGCGTCGGGGACATACTTTGTCCGCGCACCCCCACGGGAATGGCTAAGAATGTCACCACAAACCAAGCGGGTAGAAGTGTCTCGAGGACAACTTCTTTAAGGAATTTTTGCCACCATTTGAGCTTGGGGTTTGCTTGTGGAATTTCTTCTTGCATCATTTCGAGTGTACGATGCTTTGATGAGGCTTAGTGCCGTTTATTGGCTTTCCATGTTCCGCCATAGCGATAAAACGGATTGTCTTGATGCAGCTTACGACAAGCGGGACAAAAGAGTAACCAAGTTTGACTCGAGTCGGTTTGGATTCTAAACAAAATATCCGAAATAACAGCGCAGTTGGCACAAGTCTTTTGACGAACTCGAGCAGGTTTCATGCCAAGACTTTAGCAGCGCGTTTACGGGCGTACATCAAAGCATCGGCTCGTTCGAGAATCGCGTCTATTTCCTCTTGACGTGAAATCGAAACACTGCCAATATCGCCACTGACCAGCAACTCACCTTTTGAAGTTTGAATTGGCAACGCAAAAACAGCTTCGAGCCTGATTTGTAGATCAGGGTGCTGCGAAGCGATTAAGAACTCATCGCCACCCATTCGCACCGTTAAATCGGATTTTCGCACACTTTGAACCAAGCGTTTTGCCACCTCGAGCAGGATTTCATCACCTGTTTTATGTCCAAGTTTATCGTTAAAGCCCTTAAAATCTCGTAAATCCACAAATGCCACCGAAGTCACTTCGCCAGCCATGCACAACTCTTCAAGCCGCTCTAAGCCAGAGGCGCGGTTAAAAAGCATCGTCAGCAGGGGGTCGCGGCGAGCTGCTCGACGCTCGAGAGCCAGAGTAAGTGCGCCAGCACCAACCGCCAGTAACGACAACACCAAAATCGATACCGTGACGATATTCAAGTTGTACCAAGCGCCAAGTAAACCAGCCGCTGCACCCATCAGCATCATATATGGTATCGGAGCGGTTTCGCCGTCTACCAGATTAGCCAGTGAAACCCCAAAAAACCAAACTGGAATCAACATCAAAAATGCCGAGTTTGCCCCACCTGTGTCTTGAACCAAAAAACCAATCGTGATCGTATCCGCCAGTGCCAATGCCCAACGCAAGCGAAATTCTCGAGGTAAGTACAAAGCAAAAAAGTAGAGGGCAAATGAAATTGAAAGACTTGCTAAAGTCACGTCATTTAATTTGATCCAACCTGCCAAATACATCAGCAAGTACAAACCCAACCCAGCCAGCGAGCCATACATCCGCTGTCGCCAAACGGCGCTGGTGGAAGAACCAACAAAGTTCATGGTTTAGTTTACAGATTCAGGCGTCACACAATCATCACATAGCAGCAAGAATCTCAGTCGTCGCTGTAGCGCTCTTCACGCCAAGGGTCGCCTCGGCGGTGATAGCCATTTTTCTCCCAGAAGCCAAGACGGTCGGTACTCATAAACTCCAGACCCGAAATCCATTTTGGGCTTTTCCAAAAAAACAAGTGCGGCACAACAATTCGCATCGGTCCGCCGTGTTCGGCTGAAAGTGGTTGACCATCATAGATATGCGAAAACAAATTCTGAGGGCGAACAAAATCCTCGAGTGGCAAATTGGTTGTATACCCACCATAGCAGTGCATCATCACATGGGTCGCACTTGATTTCAGGCGCACGAGCTTCATCACTTCAGGCACTGGAATGCCAGTCCAGAGCATATCGAGCTTGGTCCAGTGGGTGACGCAGTGAATGTCATGGGTTTGGGTTTCCATGGGCATTTGCATCAGTTCAGCCCAAGTGATCTGCAATTCGGTTTCAACCTCGCCGAAAACACGAATTGAGACTTGTTCGGCATCCACTTTAGGAACAGGTCCATACGTCAGCACAGGAAAGCGCTCGGTCAGGCTCTGCCCGGGTGGGGTGCGCTTAGCGAGTTCGGAATTGGCGGCTGGTTTTTGAAAGAGTTTAGAAAACATATCCATAGTGTAGTACGAAACTCGAGGACAAAACGTTCAGTGGACAACAAGAAGGACGAAAGCACATGCTTTCGTCCTGCAACTTTTTATCTTGGTCAGCGCCGTTAGGCGCTGAGTGGCGGAACATCAATCGTGCGACGTACCCGCTCCACAGCTTCGCGCACGGTTTCACCGGTGATGATTTCGTTTTCCAAAAGAGCATTTGCCACATCGTGCATGGCTTGAGCATACTGTTTCATGACGGTCTTGGTATTGGCGTATGCTCGGTCTAAAATATCTTTAATGTCGGCATCAATCATTCGAGCAGTTTCATCAGAAACTTCGGAGCGGTTGACAATTTGCTCACCAAGAAAAACTGGACCGCTGCTCGAGCCACCCCAAGCGATGTTACGCAGCCTATCTCCCATGCCCCACTCGAGAACCATACGCCGTGCCAGCTGAATCGTGCGTTGGAAATCGTTCGATGCACCAGCGCCGACGTAACCAATGAATTCTTCTTCGGCGGCACGTCCAGCCAGTGTTGCTGCCAACATCGCTTCAGCGCGTTGCTGGGTCATCTCGAGCATTTCAGATTCGTTCTCAGGGGCATACATCGCCACACCAAGCGTCCGACCCCTCGGTACAATGCTGACCTTGACGGGTTTCATGGCGTGAGGCAAGACTTGGGCAATCACCGCATGACCAGCTTCATGGTATGCAGTTGAGCG
>JAAFJQ010000111.1 GCA_013298185.1 Deinococcales bacterium | reverse complement strand
TGTCCACCCGTTAGCCTGACCTCAAATGTTTTGTTGTTCATGATGCAATTATACTTCTCAGCGTTTGGTCAGGGTTTCTTTGCCTGTTTGCGTGTTGCCACAACCCGCCCAAATGCCATCTAAGGTCTTGCCGCGCACGGTATACGAGCTAACTCCGCACGGAGTCCATGTGACGGCAAAATGCGAGCCTTGAAGCACCCCTGTGCCTCGAGAACTGCTGCCGTCATTGAGCGTCCAACCAACCACGTACACCTGACCTGTTTGACGAATCGTGGCTTTGCCTGTGTACTTTGTGCCGCTGGCGTGTGAGCCAGTGACTTTGTACTCACCGCTTAAACCAGATTTTTGAGCTGCCGCAGGACTGAGCAGCAAGGCAATCAGTATGAATTTCCAGATGTGTTTCATGGGACATAGTCTATACCGTAGAAAACGTCTCGAGGCTCGAGCAACAACGTAATGTCAAATGCTGCACCAAAACGCAAAAAAACGTATAACCACAACCATGAATCCTCGAGCAGTGCTGGTGCTTTTTGGTTTAGGTATGTTCTCAGTTGCCTTATCGCACTCCGCGCCAGCCTTGCCGATGTCGCAGCTTGCAGCACCCGCCAGACAGTTTTCGCTGCCATTTGCAGGCGCACCCAGCGTCAACACATGGTTGCTTGGGCAATTGTACGGCAATACCACAGGCGCGTACCGGCGACGCAACACCGATTACCGCTCGGGGCAGGGGATCCATTTTGGCATGGATTTTAGTGCCAAATGCGGTACGCCTGTGCTGGCAATTGGCGATGGCGTGGTTTCAGAAATTGATGGTTCGCACGGCAGCGCCCCGCATAACTTGGTCATTGAACATGCGGGTAACTTATCCAGCCTGTACGGGCATTTGCTGCGCCGCTCGAGCCTCCGCATTGGGCAGCGTGTCACCAGAGGGCAACAAATCGGATTGTCTGGCGATTCGCAATTGACGTGTTACAGCGCTCCGCATTTGCACCTCGAGATTCGGGATAAAAGCCATCAGCGATTCCTCAACCCTGTTGGCTACATCAACGCCGATTGGAACACCTTGGCACTGCTTGGTGGTTTTGGACGGGGCTATCAGCGCGACCTCAGCAACCCACGCAAATGGCAAACTTTAGAAGACCAACCCAATGCTCGGCGCGGCGGGGTGTTGCTCAATAATTTTGCTCTCCCCTACCCTGTAGCGGCAAATGACCGCACACTCAGCTACCCAAACCGAATTTTTCGCAGCAACAACAACCAAACAGATGATACCAGCAATCCGATTGGTGTACCTCGAGCCATCTCGAGCGCAGGGTGTTGCGTTGCACCTTTTTGGAACAAAGACTCGAGTCGGGTGCTGTTCATTGATAAACCCAATGCCAGTCCAGCCGCAATTTACGGGATTGATGCCAGCAACCCACAGCCTGCTAAACGCGAATTCTCGAGTGTGGTGCGATTGTCGCTTTCCGAGCAGTTTGCGATTTTAAGCGGTACAACCACGATTCTCGAGCGGCTTAGCACAGGTGAACGGGTCAGTGTTCCTTCGACTGGCGTTTTATTCTCGCCGTCCGAACAGCAAGTGGCTTGGAGTGTGTCCAACCAAAGCCGTCGTTTTGACACGATTCAAAGCACCATTTACGTGGCAACCTTGACCCTCGAGCCTCGCCTGCGCTTAAGCAATACGCGGGCTATGGCGGTCTTGTACGGCGGTGGCATCAGTGGCTGGCTAAACGAACAAACCTTGTTGCTCAATGGTAAGCAAAAAGCTGCCTCTCGAGAACGTGATTTGATGCGTTTAGACCTGACCAGCCAGAAAATACAGGTGTACTCGAGCGCCATCAATTTTCGAGGCGTCAGCGTTTCGCCAAATGGACAGAATGTGCTGTATTACGTAGCATTTGACAGCCAAGCAAAAAATGGAATGTTCGTTCTCAACACCCGCACTGGGCAAAAACAAAAACTGCCTTGGCTCGGTTCATACCGTTTCCGCGATGCCAGCCGCGTGGTGTTTATCCCCATGCAAGCCAGTCAAACCCATGTGCTGCTCGAGTGGGATCTCAGAACAGGCAAGCAGCGAAAATTAGCGGATTTACAAAGCAAAGTCGCAGGTGATGATTGGCAGATCTCACCCAACGGCTCGAGTGTGGTCTTTGTGGCGAACTCGAGACTGAATGTGGTGGATTTACCCATGTAACCATCAAAAACCGTTATTGGTTAAACTCGAGTTTGCTCTTGGCTCGAGCATGGGCAACAACACCGAAACTCGAGAGGAAAACTGCGCCAATCAATCCAGCTAAAACACCAATCGTCAAGGCATCTGGTGCAATAATTGATTGTCCACGCAAGGCTTGCCAAGTCACCAAAAGCATCAGTCCTGTGTAACCAAGTGCGGCAATGCCAACCAAAGCAATCTGATGCCCTACACCTAGCCATGCCCTGCGCCGACCTAAAAGCCAAATCGCAAACAGTGGTAGCAATTGCAAAGCATGAATCCCAATAAAATGCCCAATGCGAAGGTCGCCATGCTCAGTACTCCAACCCAAAAGCGGTAAGCCAGATCCCGCATCTGGCGTGAGGCTCGAGCTACCAACCGTATGCGCTCCAACCATGATGGCAGTTTGTCCTGCTCTCAAAGCCTGTTCCTGAATCGCATTGGGTGGCGGCATCAAAGAACCTTGGACAAAACTCAGCAACGTCACAATAAACCCTGCTCGAACGCCCCACATCAGCACAGGGTTATGCTTAATGCCGCGCCAAACCAGTACAATCATGGCGATGTAGCCAAGCAGCATGATGTTCACGCCAATGGACATCAATTGCCAAAGCATCGCATCAAATGGCGTGGTTTCATTGAAGTGCATCGGTTGCGCTCGCAAGCCCTGAAAGGCAATCAGTAAAATCTCGAGGCTCATCATTGTGCCAATGAGGCTGGCAGCGATTCCTGCGGCTTTGCGAAAACGGGGTTCAATCAAATGCAGCGCCCAGAGCAACGAACTTCCATAGAAAAACAATGAAATCGAGAACTTAAAGGTTTTAGCCCATGTTGGCGTACCAAGAATCGCCGTGACTCGAGGATCTGCGAATAAGCCAATCAGGCTCAGGAAAAAAATACTGCTTGAAAGAAAAACCAGTGTAGCCAGTGGTTTATTGATGTGCCATGCCTGCATAAGCAAGTTGGGCTTGTTGGTGTGAATCACCATAGCACTCCTAGATTGGCACTTCTCGAGTGCCGATATGAATTGGATTTTGTGCCTCTGACGGCAACATGGTCAGTTTACGAAGCTGTCTTATTCTCGTCGTCGTACCAAAGTTTGAGGGTATGTATGACGTTTTGACACAGTGGGTGACGTTTTGACACAATTCAGTTTGAGGAGTCTGCCCACATAACTTAAGCAAAATCTTGTTTTAATGCCCAATATGCAATTCAAAAACTTTTTCCACCAACCAGTCGAAGGTTTTCACCAACACAACCAAGGCAGAACCGAAGCGCAATTGAATGCCTTTGAAACAAAAATTGGTTTTGCCTTACCAAAAACGTATCGCCAGCTCATGCAGCTGCAAAATGGTGGCAGTGTGCGTTACGGCAAGATACCTGGCGTGGATCAGTTTGGTTTTCACAGTGGTTTTATGGCAATTCGCTTGGACTTAGATTATTACATTTATCAGTACCACGATTATATTCTGGCATCGCACAGCCATGAGGATTTACTCGAAGCCAGACAAACCCTAGCGCCTTTTTATCCTGAACGTCTGATTCTTGTTTCTGGCTTAGATGGTCATGGCGCAATTTGCTTAGATTATGGGTATCGTACCGAAGCGATTTTAGAAACCCCTGCCGTGGTGGTCATAGATGATGATGCTTACATAGAGGACGACTCAGCCGATAAGAGCTTTTTGAGCTTTTGTGAAATTGCTCGATTTGAAAGTTTTGATGTTTTCCTAGAAAACCTAGAAGTTGATGTTGAAAATCAACTCGAGCATTTTGTTGGCATTGTCAGCAACGTTGATTTTGAAACCACTGTACAAGCCATTGCTTCACATTTGGGTATTGAACTAGAAAGCCATGTGCATCAAGACCAGAATGCTGATTATATTCCCCAAGCATTCTATGTTGGGCATCTGCCACTGTATTTGGATGATGAAACACTGAAAGTCCATGCAGAACAAAATAATTCTGAATTCGCAGAGCTGCTGGCATGGACAGAAGAAGAAGGCAGAACCAGAAGGATTTACTCTGTATTTTCACGCAATCAACATCAAGCTGGCACGTACCTATATCAAGATAATCCAGAAGTGAATGTGGTCATTGAAGTGCGTAAAACATGGTTTGCACTGCAAAAACCACTCGAGGGTTTGATGACGCAACTCAGGCAAATACCGCAAATCAACGAAGTATTGTTGCTCGAGTAACCCATACTTCAGAGGCGATAAAGCAGGTTAAATAAGGAGTCAGCCGTGGATATTGCAGCCCTTAAAAAAGAAGCCAAAAACAAAAAAACCTTGCCAATGCGTTTGCTCGAGTTGGCAAGCACCCCCGACCCAACCGTGCAGTACGCCGTTGCCAACAATCCCAATACACCTTTAACTGCCCTCGAGTACCTGAGTGGACATGGTAAATGGACAATCCTGAAAGCTGTCGCCAGCAATCCCAATGCCAGTGCCGCCATCCTCGAGAAGTTGGCTGGTCATCAGCAACCCACGGTGGTTCAAGCTGTTGCTGCCAGCATCCACGCGCCCAGTGCCTTGCTCGAGACTTTGGTCAAACACCCTGAACTGAATGTGCGCTTGGCACTGACTGAAAATCAAAGTCTGACACCGCGTTTGTACGAATTACTCAGCCAAGACCCTGACAGTCAAGTTCGTCTTTATACGGCTCTGCGGGTGGATTGTCCGGCTTTGGTTTTAAGCAACCTCGCCAAAGATTCGGACGAGATCACCCGTTCGGCAGTGGCGTTTGCCTTCAATACTCCTTTGGCGGTGAGGCTCGAGCTTGCCAAAGACCCAGTCAAGCGGGTCAGGTCACGAGCCGTGAACTTCATGAAAACCCATCCATAGAGTTACGTGTGTTGATGGGTCAAGGCTGACGAAAGCACTTGAGATTCAACCCTGCCTCGTGTAGCCTAAACCCAAGTTAGGAATCATTCCTAATAGCATAATCAAAACAGCAAATCTCGAGAAGAAAAACTCGAGTTCCAAGGAGAAAACGTGAACCTCGAAATCAAAGACTTATGGGTCAGCATAGACAACGAAATGATTCTCAAAGGCGTAAACCTGCACGTTCCCGCAGGACAATTCCATGCCATCATGGGACCCAACGGCAACGGCAAAAGCACCCTTGTCAAAGCCATTGCTGGCGCTCCTGAATACACGATTGAACGCGGCGAAGTGCTTTACAACGGCGTGAATGTACTAGAACTCGAGCCAGACGAACGCGCTCGTCAAGGCTTGTACCTCGCGTTTCAGTACCCTGTGGAAATTCCGGGCGTGACCGTGGCGAATTTCTTGCGCCTTGCCATCCAAGCCCGTACAGGCAAAGAAGTCGAGTTCATGGATTTCTACAAAAAACTCACCCGCGCCCTCGAGATCTTAGATTGGGACGAAAGTTGGGTCAACCGTTATTTGAATCAAGGCTTTAGCGGCGGCGAAAAGAAACGCAATGAAATCCTGCAAATGCTGATGCTCGAGCCG
Source organism: Deinococcales bacterium (assembly GCA_013298185.1). Classification (GTDB taxonomy): domain Bacteria; phylum Deinococcota; class Deinococci; order Deinococcales; family JAAFIG01; genus JAAFIG01. The sequence goes on along the minus strand of JAAFJQ010000111.1, from coordinate 6,928 downwards.
AGCTTTGCCCTGATGGACGAAACCGATTCTGGTCTGGACATTGATGCCCTGAAAGTCGTGGCAAAAGGAGTCAACGCCATGCGAAGCGCCAATTTCAGCGCCCTGATGATAACCCACTACAACCGCCTGCTCGAGTTCATTGTGCCAGACATGGTGCATATCATGGTGGATGGTCGAATTGTCAAAAGCGGCGGTAAGGAACTCGCCGTCGAACTCGAGGCAAATGGTTACGAACCAGTCAAAGCCATGGCAGCCAGTCAACCCGCAGCCGCATTTTGAGGTTAAAGAGGAAAGAGAAAAGGTAAAAGCCAAATACTTTTCTTCTTTTCTCTTTCCTCTCTCCAAAGGAGTTCTATGCCCGAAGCCATTGAAGAACGTTTTAGCGATAACATCCCCGATGCGGCTATTGCCCAAATCAACGAGAGTTATGAATTCGGTTGGTCACAACCCGAGAATTACACGATTAAAGCCCCGAAGGGCTTGTCTCGAGAAGTGGTTGAGCTGATTAGTAAATCTAAAGAAGAACCCGCGTGGATGCTCGAGTTTCGTCTCAAAGCGCTTGATATTTACCGCAGCAAGCCCGTTCCCAAGTGGGGCGCGGATTTATCAGGACTTGACTTGGAGAACATTTATTACTACATCAAACCAACCGATGCACTGAACTCGAGAACTTGGGATGATGTTCCAGACGATATTAAACGCACCTTTGATAAACTTGGTATCCCCGAATCCGAGCGTGGGATGTTGGCTGGGGTTGGCGCTCAGTACGAATCGGAGATGGTCTATCACAACCTCAAAGAAGAATGGGAAAAACTCGGTGTGATTTTCCTGTCCATCGAGGATGGAATGCGCGAGCATCCAGAATTGTTCCGTGAGCATTTTGGTACGGTCATCCCGCCCGAGGATAATAAATTTGCGGCGGTCAACAGTGCGGTTTGGTCTGGTGGCAGCTTTGTTTACGTGCCGAAAAATGTCAAAGTCGAAGTGCCACTGCAAACGTATTTTCGCATCAATGCCGAGAACAGCGGACAGTTTGAACGCACCTTGATTATCATTGACGAAGGGGCATACGCCCACTACATCGAAGGCTGCACTGCGCCGTCTTACTCGAGTGACAGTTTCCACTCGGGCGTGATTGAAATCATCGTTAAAAAAGGCGCTCGGATGCGTTACAGTACGATTCAAAACTGGTCGCATAATGTCTATAACCTTGTGACGCAACGGGCAGCCGTGTACGAAGGCGCACACATGGAATGGGTAGACGGCAACCTCGGCAGCAAAGTCACCATGAAATACCCTGCCACGTACTTGCTCGAGCCACACGCACGCGGCGAAATCCTCAGCATTGCCATGGCAACCACAGGACAACACCAAGACGCAGGTGGTAAGGTCGTGCATTTTGCACCAAACACCAGCTCAAGCATTGTTTCAAAGAGTATTAGCAAAAACGATGGTCGCTCGAGTTACCGTGGTTTGGTCAAGGTTTACGATGGCGCAAAAAACGCCAAGAGCAACGTTGAATGCGATGCACTGCTGCTCAATGACGACAGCCGAACCGACACATACCCATACATTGAAATTGAAGAAAAAACCGCCAGTGTTGGACATGAAGCCACGGTTTCTAAAATCAACGATGAGCAAGTGTTCTACCTGATGTCTCGAGGGCTATCCGAAGAAGCAGCAACAGGCTTGATTGTGCGTGGATTCATTGAACCAATTGCCAAGGAACTCCCGCTCGAGTACGCGGTGGAATTGAACCGTTTGATTGAACTCGAGATGGAAGGATCAGTCGGGTAGTTTTGAATTCGGGGCGTGGACTGTGCCACGCCCCTTTTGGACATCATGGGACTTCAAGTCATACGAGAAAAAGTCACTCCAGAACAACTGCGGGAACTCATCGCGCAATATCCTGTTGAACAATACGTCAAAGTAGCAGTGGATATTGAGCAAGAAATTCTTGTGGCAGGTGGAGTCATGCACGTTGATTGCGAAGAAGTTTTATTAGAACTCGAAGATGTGCAACAGCAAAATGTGTGGGGAGCAGGCTGGTACGTTCTCACGCAAGAGATGGCATATGATTCTTTCATCAATCAACGACCACCTCAGAATCGCAGCATTTTTCTTCAGGATGAATCCCTCAAAAAACGAGTAAAAACAATTGTTGAACGGTTCTTTGCAGGAGTACAGCCATGAACGCAGCAGTATTTTATCAAAGCTTCACCAAACAAACCCTGCCAAGACGCATTGGCAACCTAGCAGTAACTGTCAACCGCTTTGCAGATGCACTCGAGCAACACCCAGAGCGAGCCAGCAGTTTTATGCAGGAAGCCATGTGGTTCATGGAATGGATCGGTACGAACCTCGAGCCAGAACAAATCAATTTATTGATTACAACGCAAAAACAAATGGTGCATTGGCGCAAAAATTGGGATTTAACCATGCAAAATGAATCAAAACGACAACAAGCACAGCAAGAAGCCCGAGCCATGAGCCAAAAATTTCTACAATGGGCAGGACTCAGTTAAAGCAAGCGCCAAAGCTCGAGAAAACACAAAAGCGCTACAATGAACGATGAGGTGAAATCATGACCATGCGCGAAGAAATTACCCAACGATTAGACCAAATGAACGAAAGCGCTCTCGAGCGCCTAAAAAAAGTCATTGATTCAGACCCCGCCTTTAAGTACCCAGATTTGCCAGACATTCGCGTAAAAAGAACCCAAGCCGAAAAAGACGAATTCAAACAAATCCTGCGTGAACTCGCTGAACCCATGCCAGACGAAGATTTAGCCGAATTCAAAGAAGCCATTAAGCGCCAGCCTTGGCGTGCAACCAAGCAACGAGATTAACCGATGAAATACTTACCTGATACAAACATTATTTCTGCCATCATCGAAGATAACGAGGTTGTGGTTAAAACATTTGAATCTTTGCATAATGATGGTCATATTTTTATCGTTAGTGCAATTAATTATTATGAAATTATCCGAGGTTTAACATTGCCGAAATACCAGAAAAAATTAACTAAATTCAAAGCCTTTCTGAGTAAAACCGAAGTTATTATGCTGAGCATAGAAGTTTTAGATACTGCTGCAATCATTTACCAACAACTCAAACCCCAAGGACAATTGATTGAAGACGCGGATACGTTGATTGCTGCCACTGCTTTAGAAGAACAAGCTATTTTAGTGACGGATAACACCAAGCATTTTGCTCGAGTGCCGAATCTAAACCTCGAGAATTGGATCGAAAGAACTTAGGCAGTTGAACTCGAGTTTGCATAAAGCAAGCGCCTAAGCTCGAGGAAAACTCAAAAGCACTAGAATGAACGATGAGGTGAAACCATGAGTATCAAAGAACAACTCCATCAGAAAATCGAAATGATGTCGCCAGAACGGATTGAATGGTTAAACTCCATTCTCGAGCCGCAAGAATACCCAGATGTCCGTGTTGAACGAAGCCCAGAAGAAATGCAGGAAATCAAGGCTTTATTGTCTGAACTTGCTGCGCCAATGACAACCGAAGAAAAAAATCTATTCAATGCAGCCATGAAGCGTTAAGGAATATGTGCTTTATACATTAGATGCCGATACCATTTCTGGAATTATCAATGAAAACCATGCACTCGAGATGTTTGTTTATATCAAAGCCGCAGAAGGTCACGACATCACCATGAATGCTGTTTCTTATTTTGAAGTCAGACGAGGCTTATTAAAACCACAACTGTTCAAAAAATTATCTGCTCTGCAACAGTTAGTCAACCGATTTAGGGTTTTACCATTTGATGCTCTGTCTGCCGAATATGCTGCCGATATTTACCATACTTTAGAAGTACAAGGCTTACAGTTAGAAAAAGAGGATGTTAAAATTGCAGCTACAGGCATTCGGCATCAAGCAGTTGTGATTACCAACAACACCAAGCATTTTGCTCGAGTGCCGAATATCAGGCTCGAGAATTGGATAGAAGATAGTCGGGTATAAGTTGATGGGCAAAGCCCATCCTACACGGGATGAAGCTCGAGTTTGCATAAAGCAAGCACCAAAGCTCGAGAAAAAGGATAGAAGATAATCAGTTTAGGAATGGAATCAAAATATGGACGATACATTAAAATTTGCACTTACAATTGCGGCTGGTATCTTGGGCTGGCTGCTAGTTCATTTATTAACTATGGCTCGAGATCGTGCTAATAAAATACGTGATCTGAAAACAAAATACTTAATCGAGGCATTTCAAAAATTGGAAAGAAATGTATGGAATAACAAACCAATTCAAGGAGAAGTTGAAAGTGCAATGGCAGATATTCAGCTATTTGGTCAAGAACAAGAAGTAGACTTGGCTATTAAATTTATGAGACTAGCCTCTACCCCAAAAGCTGGAGGTTACTTGGATTTACTCCATCTATTAAGACACAATCTTCGGAAAGAATTGAATTTGCCCGCTTCAAAATCCGCCTTAGAACATTGGCGACCTAGATATAACGAGATGCCTGAACAAAAACCCCAACTTGGAGAAAATCAATCATGACTCAATTAACCACCCAATCGCCCTTCAACCCATCCGCCATCTCGAGCCGCGCTGAACCTGCTTGGTTAGTCACAGCTCGAGCCAAAGCCCTCGAGATTTACCATGACCGCGCTGTACCTTCCACGGCTGTCGAAGCGTGGAAGTACACGAATTTGCGGCGTTTCAAACCCGAGAATTTCGTGCCAGCCAATGCTGTAAGCCCCATCTCGAGTCTCGAGGCGCTGCCTGAAAAAATCCGTGATCGTTTGTCTTCTACCGATGCGGCTGGTCGGATTGTGCTTTCGGGCAACAGCGTGATTTTTAAGGATGTGCCTGCTGAACTCGAGGAAAAAGGTGTTATTTTCACGGATTTGAAGACGGCTGTGGAAACCCATCCTGATTTGGTGCAGAAATACTTGTACAGCGTGGTTGGTGCGGCGTACCCAGACCCAACTGCCCTTGCCCTCGAGCGGTATGAGCATATTCCGCATTTGGACGAAGATAAGTTCACGGCGCTGAATGCGGCTTTTTGGGAGAATGGCTTTTTCTTGTATGTTCCTAAGAACGTTGAACTCGAGTTGCCACTTGGTGGTTTTCGTTATCTCGAGCAGGATGGGGCTTTTGTGGCTTCGCGCACGCTGGTGGTTCTCGAGGATAATGCTAAGGTCACATACATTGATGAGCAAGACAGCCCCGACCTCAAATCAGCGAACTTTGGTGTGGTCGAGTTGTTCCTTGGCAAGGGCGCGAACCTGCGTTATGTCGCGATTCAAAATTGGGGTCGTGGTGTGACCCACATTCAACGCATCAAGTCCAACCTCGATTCGGATGCCACGCTCAACAGTTTGTATGTGACGATGGGCGCTAGTTTATCCAGAACCGAAGTCCAGAGCGCTTTGCAAACCCACTCCTCGAGCGAGATGCTGGCGATTTACTTTGCCGATAAAGATCAGCACTTTGACCAACAAACCTTGCAGCATCACATCATGCCTCGGGCGCACTCGGATTTGCTTTTCAAGGGTGTGTTGGCGGATAAGGCTCGAGGTGTGTTCAGTGGTCTGATTAAGGTCGAACTGAACGCCCAAAAAACCGATGCGTATCAGAAGAACCGTACCTTGTTGCTTTCCGACGAAGCCCGTTCGGATAGCGTGCCGCAACTCGAGATCAACGCGAACGACGTGCGTTGTAGCCACGGTAGTACCACCGCGCCAGTGGATCAGCAGGAACTCTTTTACCTTCGCTCGAGGGGTATCACCCGTCCGATTGCTGAGAAAATGCTGGTCACAGCCTTTCTCGAGGATGTGCTGAACCGTGTGCCTTTGAAGAATGTGGTCAAGTATCTCGAGGAAGTGATTGCCAATAAAGTGGGTGCGCCAAAGGGCTTTAACCGCATTGAAACCGACGAAAAGTAAATTCGACACCAATGTATTTGCCTATCCACATTGGGTTAAGAAGTGAAAAGCAAAAGCCTTTCAGTACATGCAGAATCACGGTCAGTCAGCCCCTCACCCGACTTCGTCACCCTCTCCCAAAAGACAGCGCTTCGCGCAGGGAGAGGGGTTCGGGCAGTCTTTTCGTTCCAGTGATGTCTCGAGAAGCTAAATTCTTGATACCAGAACCCCTCTTTGAGGGGTCGAGCATAGCGAGGGGGAGTTCGTGACCAATTACGTTTTTTCGATTTAATCCTTGAGAAGATTCCTGAACCTGATACAAATAGGCATACCCTCTATGTCTGCCTATTTTGTTAAAGCCTATGCAGCTTTTTCTAACCCAGACCGCTATAATGCCCCCAATGAAACTAGGCGTGGTCGGTGTTGGCAAAATGGGCGAGGCAATTCTCGAGGGTGTGCTTGGCTCGAGGTTGCTCGAGAAGAGCGAAGTCGGCGTAATCGGTGGCAGCTCGCGCAAAGCCGCCGAGGTCGCTGAAAAACACGGCGTGATGCTGATGTCTCGAAGCGACATTCGCAGCGCCGAGCGGGTGCTGATTTGTGTGCAGCCCAAGGTTTTCCCCGATGTTGCCGAGTGGATCAGCCACCCCAATGCAGGTTATATCAGCATCATGGCAGGTGTGAATTTGGCTTCACTCTCGAGGCGGATTGGCTCGAGGCGGGTGGTGCGTGCCATGCCCAACTTGGGCGCAACCATCCATAAGAGCGCCACGGCGGTGGTGGGTATGCCCGAAGCCGCCGAGAGTGGCGACCTCGAGTTTGCACAGGCTTTGTTTGCTTCGGTCGGCGATGTGTATGATTTGCCCGAGACGCTGTTTAATACCTTTACGGGTATGGTCGGTTCAGGTCCAGCCTACGCTGCGATTTTCGCCGAGGCACTTGCCGATGGCGGGGTGCGGATGGGCTTAAGCCGCAAACTGGCAATTGAATTAGCGGGCAAACTGCTGATTTCTACCGGCGAGCTTTTGTTGCGGCGG
>JAAFJQ010000110.1 GCA_013298185.1 Deinococcales bacterium | reverse complement strand
ACTTCAATCTCAGCGATTCGCAGCACTTGAGGCAACACCACCGCGCCTTGGACTCGGCGTAGCACCGCTTTGACCCGAGCCATGACCTCACGCGGACTATAGGGTTTCACCACATAATCATCAGCGCCCAAGCCAAGCCCAACCAGTTTATCCACCTCATCATCTCGAGCAGTCAGCATGATAATTGGCGTGCTGGACTCCGCCCGCACCCGCCGCGCCACCTCGAGACCATCGAGTTCAGGCAGCATCAAATCCAGCAAAATCAAATCAGGCGCAGCCGCCCGCCACAGCTCAAGCGCCCGCAAACCAGTCCGCGCCCGCTCGGTTTTGTAACCCTCGCGGCGCAGGTACTCCTCGAGAACATCCGCGAGGCGGGTCTCGTCTTCAACAATTAAAATAGTGCCAGACATGGAGGGCATGATAAAGGAGGAAAGGGGAAAGAGGAAGGACGTAAACTCTTACCCACTCCCCACGCTCGTGCCTCGCGTTCCCCCTCAAAGAGGGGGACTAAAAACCTTGGCACTTGAACTGGCTCTTTGCACCCCTCTTTGAGGGGTCGAGCGAAGCGAGGGGGAGTGCGTGACCAATTGCTTAACCCAATGCCCTTTTAATCATCTCAAAGGTCTCGAGGCTGATTTCACCAGATGCGAGGCGTTGACGGGCGATTTTCAGGGCTGGATCGGATTCGGATGCAATCTCGAGTTGCTGCTTGAGGTCTTCAAATTGCTCAGGGGAGATTTCTGATTTAGCAAGGCGGACTCGAGCGGTTTGCAAGGCATCATCTGAATTTGACCATTTGTTACGCCACTTGCCTTGTTGCCACATTTCACGCCAATTTTCTTTGCCACCGCTCCACGCCATGGCTCGAGCGCGACCACCATGTCTGAACCAACGAATTGCGGCGAAGATTAGGGCGATCAAAAACACAAACCACAGCACCTTGAAAAAGCCAGCTAGGAAAAACCAACCGGGGTCAACGAATTGAATACTGTTACGAAAACCATCATTCCACATACGTTTTGCTCCTTACGCTCGAGGGAGGAGTCTCGAGCGATGAATGAAGTATGGGGCAGAGCTGTGAAGTGGGCTTGGTGAGAATTTGAAGCGAGGGTGAAGGGAGAGAAAAGACGAAAGGCGAAGGAATTATTGGACTGATTGATTTACTCTGTCAATTACAGCTTGGATTTGTTTTTTGCGCTGTAAGCCTCGAGGAGCTGCCTTGAAATTGGCTCGAGGGTTTTGACATCTGGTTTTTTTGGCTACTCGAGTTCATCGCGCATTTTTTCCATTTTCTCGAGAGCATCACGGCGGGTTTCCATGTCCATCTTGGCATAAATCGCAGAGGTATTGACACTGGCATGTCCCAGCAAATCTGCTACAACGTGCAAATCCTTGGTTGCTCTGTACAGGTGCGTTCCAGCCGTGCGCCGCAGCGTGTGCAAGCCCCACATTTCAGAGGGAAGTCCAGCCGCCACGTAATACCCCTTGGCAATAAACCTTGCACCGTGGGTGGTTAAGCGCCGTCCATGCGAAGCATTTCTCGAGATGCTGACAATCAAAGCCGTCTCGGTTGGCGATATTTCACCCATCAACTCGAGACTGCGCCGAACCTCGAGCCAAGATTTCAGGAGTGAAAGTAATTCGTTGGATAAGGGTACAATGCGTTTCTTTCCGCCTTTACCACTTTGAACTGTCAACCGCTTTAAGGCGATCTCCACATCCGTGACATCCAAGCTGATGATTTCCTTAGCTCGCAAACCGCCTGAGCCGCCAAGTGCGATCAGCAAGCCATCTCGAGTTCGGCGCGGGTCGTCAGGGGCGTATTTCTCGAGTGGGGCAGATACAAGTTCGCGGTACAGGGCAGGGGAGAGCGCCGATTTTTTCAAATGGGCTGGTGTGGGATCCCTTGGGGCTTTAACTTCGGCTGCTGGGTTGATGGTAGCAGCCTTTGCCCAAATCAGAGCGCGGTACAGGCAACGCACTCCATTCAAGTAAGCTGTGATACTCAAAGGTTTTAAGCCCTCAGCTTGTAAATAAACCAACCACATTTCAAGGTCATCACTCTCGAGTCGGGTGATTTCGAGACGATTTGAGTTCTTAGCGCAATACTCGAGAAAACGTTTGACGGCTGCACTGTACAAAAGACGAGTCTCGTTTGAGGTTTGGGATTTGCGAGAGCTTTTTAATGTCAAGTAATGATTTAACAACTCGAGCAGCGTTGCCTCGTCGTGGTCGTGAGCTGCACGAACAGCTTCGCGCTTGCGATTTTCTGGAGCTTGGAACTTACTAGACAGGATAAGTTCATAGCTCATTGATTTAAGTCTCCAATGTTATTTTGAAATAGGCTGGTTTGGTTATTTGTATTCTTTCTCGATTTTCGCTTTTTGAAATGCTGTGAAGCCCGTATCAATACGGTTTGTTCCACTGGCTTTTCAGGCTTTAATGGATGCTTTTGATGGTACGTTTCAATTCTATGGCAGTTGGCACATAAGACTTCACACTTTGCAACTTCGGCTAGGATTTTTTGTAGGTTTAGAGTTGAATAAAGCGAGGCTATGGTTGCGACCTTGTCCTGTTGTGATAGATGATGAAAATCCAATGCAGCAGGATGTTCTTTATAGCCGCATTTGGTGCAACCTCGAGACAATTTAATCTCATCAAGATACGTTCTGATTTCTTGTCTCCGAGGATTCACTTCTCGTTCACCATGTTGACATTTAACTTGCCTATAGGCGCGAATTTTCTCTCGCCAACATGCCTTACAAACCTTCTCAAGTCCTCTGCCACGACTCCTTGCTCGAAAAAATTCAGTCGTGGCTGGGAACGTATTCATGCAGTGGTTACATTTTTGTTCTAAACTCATCCTGAAATCAGTATAACATAGATTTCTTATTTAACCATAACGTAAGTAAGTGTTTCACGCGGTAAAAGTGTGCTAATATCTGCCTTGCCCATGGTTTCTCCTTAAAACAACGTGGGTTTGAAATTGCTCTTTCTGCTTGAGACAGAAATGAAGCGACCCCCGCCAACTTCGACAGCAACGGGGGCAAACTAAAACTAACCCGAAGTGTGAAGAAATTCAACGCTTGAGACGTTGTTATTGTGAGAGTAACATAGATTTTTTTCGCGTGGTGAGCAAATGCTACAAAAAATTTTAGAATGGTTGAACTTAGACTCAAGAACAAAATGCCCGAGGTGCAAAGAACGGTTTAACGAAGCCGAGCTAGGCGCACTGAGGAACAACGGACGACAGTGCAAATTCAATAATTGTCCTATGGGGCGTGTTGGTTTACATTTGTATAGTAAGTCAAAGAAATAAGTTAGAATTGTTAGGGAAAATGGATCAGGATTTAGGAACGCGCCGAACCTTTGAAACCCCAGACCTTTACCTCGAGGAAAACACTCGAGGTAATCGGCTCGCCAGCTCGCCGCCGGTCTGGCAAAGTTTCGTCTGCTAAAAAATGACGCTAAAGAGTCAAAACAGACTCGGAAAACCAGAAAATACACGTAAACAGAAAAAGGTAGTAATACGTTGTGCAAATACACGATAGGGATGTCAATGCAACGGTCACGCGCTACGTTTCGCCACCTACGGGGCTACACTACGCGCAAGAGTTCAGAGGTGCAAAAAAAGTCAGAAAATGAGAATAAAGACTTAGATCAAGAGAATGTGAGCAAAAGCTAAGACCTCGAGCAAAAAAGCAAAAACCCAACAGAGGTTTAGGGTTGCATTTTTTATTTTGTGGGGGTAGGTTATTTTTATGTATTTTTATGCTTTATTTTTCTGCTAAAATAAACTTTATTTTTTTGTTTATGTTGTGACAGACGCATAAAATAAACCTATCTCTGAAATGAAAAGTAAGGCTTGAGTAAGTGGTTTTAGGTGTTAGGATACCTTGGGTTAAAACATGGTCTGTGGCGTTGTGTGGCGGGTTTTACGGCTGCTTATCATGTTTTGACGCTGCCATTATAGCGCAATAGAAAATTAACAGGTGGGTCAATGCAAGCATCATCAAAGCGATAAAGTCGAGGAATCTCGAGAAGAAAATTAGAGAGCCAAAAAAAATTGCAAAAAATGCACCAATCCAAAATAACATAGGCAAGATTATACGCGGTTCAGGTTCTAACTTCATGCGCCGAGGCGCATTGCGTTTAGAACTCTGAACCAGCGTGGGTCAGTGGGGCAGAGTATTCAGAAGAGAAGGCATAGTCAAACGCGCCACGATGGGAGTAATTTTCAGCAGGCTCGAGCCTAGCAATTTTGTCCACGAGTGGGATGGTATCAGGGGTTGGCTTGTAAGTGGCATACCGACAAAGTCGAGCATCAATAAGAGACTGGATAACATCCTGAATATTTGAGAAAGACGGCTCACCAACAAGAGACTTTATAATCTCAAAAGTATTGTATCGCCGCGAGCGTTGGGTTGAGAATTTTACTCTGAATTTATAGTCACAACGCCTAACAGCATCAGAGTCTAAGCCAGATGACCAAGGGTCAGAGCCATAGGCGATAAAAGTATCAGGTACTCGAGTACGAGGCACATCAACACGTTTTACACGCCAAAGCATATCGAAGAGCTGACGCAAGCGAACATCCAGCCAATCAAAACCCTGAGCAGCGAACACCATGGTGTTTTTCAACTTGCGCGACTGTTGAAGCCAAGAATGTGCAACCATTGGAGCGCCAGCATTGCCACGTACTCGAGAATCAAAAGTTCTGTTTACTTCATCAAGTAATACTAATGTGTCATAGCAGGTTAAGAGATCATCCCAAGAGTCAATACGCTTGTAGTTAGAACGCAGCCAGTCGACGGCTGAAACCAGTGTCTTATGCTTTTTTTGCTTCACCAACTCGAGGGCAAACCAATATAAATCTAAGTCAAAGTTTGCGCGAACAGGGATGCCAGCAGAAAAGGCAGCCATAGCCCATTCAGCTAAAATGTAGCTCTTGCCACGACCACGCCGAGCCTCAAGGAGATGCAGTTTACCATCATGAGATAAAGTGTAGTTTTGTGCCGCCAACGCAGGGGAAAGCGCTTTAAAGATTGTCATTTCATGCTCCTCTTATAAGCCTAATGATAAGCAGGACACCGTAATAAATCAGACCAATGCCAGTAAAGGTAATTGTCACACCAAGCCAAAAAAACCATATATCAAGCGGGATAATTATGTTAGCAGCAGCTATTGCCGAAAAGCCGGGTCCTTGAGGGATTGTGTATGTTGGGAAGATAGAGATAACAGCGCCTAGGACAGAAAAAAGAACATTAAGGAGAGCATCAGTTATCATACTGTCACCTGTGGCGTGATTTTACGAACGATAAACCAAAGAGCGGAAAACCAAATAAACGTACCAATAACAGATTTTGCAATTTGCAGAAAGGGAGCAATGGGCGACCAGTCCAAAGGAATGTCACCAGCTCGAGCTGGGAGAGGCGACGCTGAAGCGGTTGCGGTGGGTGACCTGAAGGCGGAATTTAACTGTGCTGAAATTGAAAAGGGAAATTTTGTAGTGGTTTGGGCTTGAAGTTGGGAGACTTTGGAACTAATGTCTACAGTTGGTATGAACAGGCACTTTGTCAGGTGCATGAGGTTTGGAAAAAAATTAACAACAAAGCCAACTACGCCACTGCCACCTTGCATAGCATCGCAGGGTGTGTTAATTGCAGAAGCGTCAGGAGTTGTATCAGGAACACATACACCACGCTCAAGATTTTGACCAACAGGGCAGACATTAGGTACACAGCGACCAGACACAAGGGAGAAGCCAGCCTGACACGTTAGGGCTGGTGGCTGGCACTGACCATTAACTCTAACGTCAGTGGGGTTAGGGCAAGCTTCTGTTAGAGGGCGTAGTGTTGGTCTACTATTGGGGTCTTGGGGATTACTTGGGATAGGTTGTAAGCGGGAATAATTTTGAGGGTTAAGTTCTTCATCATCGGTGAAACCGTCTGCATCGGTATCTCGATTTATTGTGTCGTTGCAGTTGGTATTTGGAGAAAAAAGATTTTGACCACAACGAACAGGAAACACTGAGGAATTGTTTAAATCGCTGTTATTATCGTACTCATCGCGGTCAGTAAAACCATCACCATCAGAGTCTAAAGTATTGTCTGAAATAGAGTCTAACCACTGATTTGTGTTCGGAGTTGGTGACAGGGTGACAAACGGCGCTAACTGTGTTCTACTCAAGGGGAGTGGGCGGGAGTTTAACCACTGAGGAAGGATTTGTTGCAGAATTGCTGAAAGTGCATCAGGGTGCGGTGTTCCTGATGAACCGTCAGGATTAACGTAATTACCATCAATCCAGTTTAAAAGAGGCATTTGAACCAAAGCATTACACCGTAAGGCATAAGATATTTGCACAGTTTGACCAGAGTTATTAGTCCCAGATGCTGAATAATTGACCCATGTGTAAGAACCAGCACACCCGCCAATGTTACCCAAAATACTTGGATCGTAGCCAACTTCTGAGTCAGTTGGACAACCTGAGCTAGTAAAGCCGTTGCCCATAAATCGAGATTCGGTACCCATACCAGACTTTTGTGGCCCATGCGACCGCTGTTGATAACAAGCATAATATTGAGTACCTTCCCAGAAGAAGGAAGGGGCGGAAAGAAACCAAAATTTTGTAGCATATGCTGCATATGAAGGGGTACCGGCAAGACGGTGCCAATCATCAAGGCTAGTTCCTGTCTGACGTTTCAGTTCATCATAAAACCAGTTTAAAGCTAGAGGGATTGCACCAGCAGCAACAGTGACTAGACCGCCAAACCTTACAAGGTTGCCAGTTTGGACAGCAATTTGAGCGCCTGTCTGGATCATAGCTTGACCAGTTGCAGCGCTCATGATGCCTACACCTATTGCAGCTTTTGACAAAGACGAATCAGCACCTTGAGCTTGAACAGAGGAAAATAAAAGTAATGCCAGAATAACAAAGTATTTCATTATTTTACCCTGTTGGCAATCGCCCAAGTAACACCAATGACGAGCAGCACACCAAGGATAACAAAGAGTGCGTCTCGAGCTTGACCAACCTTAGTACCTAAGTCAATGATGACAGCAATGATTTGGTCCATTAATAGCCCTCCTCTCTTCCCTTTTTCTTGAGCCAGAAATAAAGTGAAACGCCGCCAACAATGACGGCAGCAGTAAGACCAAGTGCTACTGCAAACATCCACATCATGCCGTTTATTTGTTCCATAATTCACCCCTAAATGAAATCAGACCGCTAAACAAAAGATAGCGGTCTGAATACTCGGCTGTTTAGACCTTGTTCTGAGCGCGTTTGCCGACTTTGAAAATCGTCATCGCCAAGGCGATGGATACACCAACGCCGATAAACGCGAGAACGATTGCCAAAACACCACTGAGGCTTGTCTCAGTAAACGCTGCTGGTGGTGTTGCCTGCGCGTGTGCAAGGTTTGCAGCAGCGACGACAGCAAGGGTCAGGGCGAGACGAGCAGGACGGCTTTTATAAATTTTTTGCAACATGGTAGTTGCCTCCTTGTTGGTTACGCCACGATGGGCGGAAAACCCTATTTCTTGGTATTACTGATGATTGCCCAGACGACCATTGAAACAATGAAAATAACCAGGACAGCGGCGAGGATCGCAAAGACTGGCACAGCACCAGCGCTAATTTGTGCAGCAGCACCATCCCAAATATCAGCCACGGCGACCCCTGTAAGCACGAACAATGGTTTGCAATGCGCCCGAGATAGCACCAAAAATCACACCAGCAATGAACAAACTTGCTAAAAACTGTTGGTCATTCACGCGAAACCTCATCGGCTGTTGCTGCAATCACTGCATAACTCACAAGTGCGATGATGCAGGGAACGAGTACGCCAACAGTAGTTAATACAAGATTATGAACAGATTCAATCATTTGAACCTCATAACAACGCGGTTGTGCGACCAAGGGCAAAACCGACAGCAAACACGAAGATAGCAGCTACAAATTTGCCAGAATCGGAGCCATACCAGACTGGGTTAGTGCGTTCTCGGTTCTCGAGGTCGTACAGGCGCTGGGCAATATACAAGTCACACTCGGGCTGTGTGAGACAATTAACAGGAGGTTGAGGGGTTTCGGGTAGCTGTGCGAATGCGAGAGAACCAAACGCAACTATGCAAATGACAAACAACCTAAGCATCATGACCATGCTTCAGCAGTGAAAACAAAAGGGATATGGCAATCCCCATGGCAGTCATAGCAGAAAATTGGCTGATGTAGCCGTCACGCGCCACAATTGCCACCCAGAGGGCAATACACAAACCAATGAGAACCCTGAAAAACATTACAGCCCCGCGAAGGTGGCGTTTTTGACGCTGAGACCACTGCGCCCATTCATGCCCCAAGCCTTTATCTCAGCCGTCACTTGGTAGGCAAGGTTTGTCTTTAACTTGCCGATGTCGGCGGATGGGTCAATGGCAGCCTGAACCAGTTCGCTACCAGAAGCATTGCCAGTACCGACCACCAAAAGTTCAGCTGTGGGTGTAACAGACTTAACACCATCTCGAGTCTGTTCCTTTTGAAAAATCCTAACCAATGTACCTTGAAACGTTGCACGCATACGTTCACATCTCCTTTAGCTGTTTAAGCTGGAGATAAGATAATTGAGTTAGTTTTTTTTGTAAATTACGAAATTTCTCACTAAGCTGTTGATAATGCCAAGGTCAAAAACTGGTTCTTGGGAATTTCAAGCAGCTCGAGCTGGTGGAGAAAACCAATTGACCAAAATTTAGTGTTAAGAATTTGACTCGTGAACGACGGCTGTTTTTCGGCTTGGTCTGGCATGACAGGGGGGGTAATACATACCCCCCCGTCCTTAAACGTCTCGAGGAGGAGGGTTTGGGCTTTGATACGGTAATTTGTGCCAGTTTTGTCAAAAAGTGTGTATCCGCTGATGCGTTTGTTGCTTGGTACACAGGTCTGTTTTGATTGTGAGTCACTGTTAAACTCGCCAGAGGCACAGCCAAAGCCATAGCGGTGTTTTTCTTGGCGTTTCGAGCCATTGAAGTATTCTTTGATGCTCAGGCTAGACTGTTTGTTTCTGCCCGATATGATGAACTGCTTATCGCTCCAGCGGGGGAGGGTGGTCGCCAACTGCTCGAGCAGCCAGCCGTGACCGTAACGGGCTACGACAGCGCCCAGCGTGGGCATAACTTGGGTGTCCAGCCAATCAACAGCGCGGTCAAGATATGTTTTTAAGTCTGGCTTCTTAGGCTGTTGGATTTTGGCAGCACCACCAACGATGGACTCAAACCAAAAAAGGCGGGTGCGGCGGTTGGAGCGTTGGTTATCCTTGGCGCGAAAGTCAACAGCGCTGACAAGAAACTCAGAAGCAGATTTGACAAAATTACCGTTCTCGAGCCAATAGTTTACAAAATTGTTTGAGCGGTCATGCTTCAATTCTGTCTCAAAGACGATGACATTTTTTTGCTCTGGGTCTCGTTTATTTTGAAGCGCCTCGAGATAGCCGTCATACACTCGGAGGTAGAAATCACTTGAACGCTTGCCGAAGGTTAAGCCAGTCTGCTGCCCCATGTCATGGTGAGGTTTGATTTCTCGGATGCGAGTTACAACACGTCCTTGCTTTGTATCGCGCATAACTTTATTTATTGTGAGTGACGTTCTAGGAACGTGGAAATATGGGTCAACTCGTCCAAATGTTGCGGCGGAACGATCTCGAGCGTACAAGGCGACCTCTCGGAGTGCAGCCTCACCAAGAAGCTGACAGTGGGTTTGTGGAATGTCCCAGTATGTGCGATGTCCGTCAGTGGCAATGGTAATGGTGTAGCTCTCAAAGTACACGACAGCCTTGGACGGGTAAAAACCCCTGAACAACGAGGGGCATTTTGTAAACTCGAGTTTGCTGGGAAGTTGCAGAAGCTGCTGTATATGCTGGTTGTTTTGAATACCTCGAGTTGTGAACCGTAACCATCCAAGACCAACAGTGACAGGAGTCACTTTTTCCTCCATACATCAAAAAGATCAATGGCAGAACGAAGGGTAATAAGTTTATATGTAATAGCAGCATTAGTTTCTTTTGGTAAACGATTGTTAAGCTGAAAGTAGCGTAAACGCTCATAAGCCAAGTCAATACGGCAGTAATGTGGGTAATCTTTGCAGGTCATCAAAACACCCCTTTTGTGAGGGTTTCAAGTGTTCTTGAACGTTCGAAAGCAGAGTTGAGAACAGTGTATTTTACTTTAAGGTAGGAAATTTTTTTGGATACTTTTCGCTTTTGGGTTTGCGACAGGAGTGATGTGTCTAAGTGGGAAAGCACTGTGATTGAGCGATTAAGGGCGACTGTTCGGCTAAGGAGTGTCTTTCTCTTGCTTAGACCTAAAGAAGGTAGCTTCACGAAATCACCCCTAAAAGAAGTGATTCAAGAAGGTTTAAAGTGACTCGAGCAGACTCAGAACGGACTAGATACTTACCTTTACTGGAAAATGCAAAGGCAATAAACCTATCAGGAACATGTGGAGCAAGCATAAAAAAAGCAATTTCAACATTGTATTTCGTTTCAATACTTGCAAGTCGTAAAGTGTTAAGATTTTCGTGTTTTACGCATGGAGCGTTAAACTTTGTTACCTTAACCATAACGTAAGTATAGATTAGCTCAATTCAAATTCGGAGATTTTTGAATCATCTCCATGCTCAAAACTTTACAAAACTTAAAACATTGGTAAAATATGGAATGCTTCTTGAGGTAATCCAATGCTGACAAGAATTTTAGAATGGTTTAGTCTGGATTCAAAAACAAAATGTCCACGATGCAAAGAACGATTTAACCAATCAGAACTGAACGCCCTCAGAAACAATGGAAGAAAATGCAAGTTCAACAATTGCCCCTTGCGGCGAGTTGGTTTGCAATTGTACGGCAAAAAGTAATCTGCAATTAATCCGCATTTTCTGGTTACACAAAAACCGCTAGAATAAACCAAATGACAGGACTCGAGCGATTGATTGCCAACCCAAAAAACCTTGGACGCGCTGCGCTGTACACCAACCACACTGGCATCACTCGAGATTTCACGCCAGCCGCCGTGGCGATTCAAAAAGCAGGTATGAAGCTCGAGAAGTTATTTGCGCCTGAACACGGCATAGATGGTTCAGGTAAGGAAGGCGAAGCCCCAGAGGTGGCTGTAGATACCGCTTCTGGTTTGCCTGTGGTCACACTTTACGACAAGAAACCAGAAGAAGTCGTCGAAGCAATCAGAGGTCTGAGTTGCGTTTTGTTTGATATTCAAAGTGTTGGCACGCGTTTCTACACGTACCTCACCAGCTTAGCGCGGCTGCTCGAGGCTTGCCGTGCAGCCGAAGTTCCACTGATTATCCTTGATCGCCCGAACCCCAATGGGAACCGCATTGAAGGCGCGATGCTCGAGGAAAAGTACGCTTCGTTTGTGGGTATTGCCGATGTGCCACTGCGTTTTGGTTTGACCTATGGTGAAATGGCAATTCACTTGTCGCTCGATTGGGATGGTCTCGAGGTTATCAAGTGTGATCTCGAGGATAGACTGCCTTGGGTTGCGCCTAGCCCAAACATGCCCACCCTCGAGACGGCTTTGCTGTACCCTGCCATGTGCTTGGTGGAAGGCACGGATTGGTCTGAGGGACGTGGTACAGCTCTCCCCTTTCAGGTTTTTGGTGCGCCCAAGGTGGATGCTCATAAACTGGTCTCGAGACTGAATTCATTGGGTTTGCAGGGCGTGCATTTTCGCCCCACGTTTTTTACGCCAACTTATCAAAAACACAATGCTTTACTTTGCTCAGGAGCGCAAATCCATATCACGGGGCAACTCGAGGATATGCTGCCGATTGGTCTGAGTTTGCTGGTGGTGGCTAAGGAATTCGGAGCTGAGTACAAAATCCCTTGGCTACAAAAACTCCTTGGAACTGGGATGCTCGAGTCGGATCTGACTTTGGATAACATCCCCAACCTGACTCGAGCATGGAATCAGAAAACCAAGCGAATGTGGCTCGAGGGTATCGAAGCCAGCACTTTGTACCCTCGAGAATTCGTGTTGAGCGGTTCATAAGTCCCCTTCTTGAATTTTGGCGCTTAAAAAGTCAGAATGCACACAGTTCAAAAAACTTCAAGGAGGAAGTATGCAAAAATCAGTTCGTTTTGCCTTGGTGGCTGGTGTGTTGGCAACCGTGGCAGTGGCTCAGGGTAGCATCCCTGCAACTGTGCCAAGCGTGATGTTTCAACAAGAAGGCAAACGCGGTGGGGTGTTTACTCAAACCATCACTTCTGCGCCTGTGACTTTTAATTTTTACAATGCGATTGATGGTGCAACCCAAACGGTTCTGAACAATGTTTTTGATCGTTTGCTGACCCTCAATCCGTACACCAATAAAATCTATCCAAGTCTGGTTGAATCGTGGCAATTTTCCGAAGATGGCTTGAGCCTAACCATGCGTCTGCGTGACATCAAATGGTCGGATGGTACGCCGCTCACCGCCGATGATGTGATTTTTACGGTGGATTCACTGGCAAATAATGCCAACCTACGCGCCAATTTCACAGCTCAGTTGCGCCTTGGGGGGCAAGCCTTGAAGTTCCAAAAAGTCAATGATCGCACCTTTCGCGTGGTCATGCCTGTGCAGTACGGTGCGATTCTGAATGTACTGACTTTCTTTCCAATCATGCCGAAGCATAAACTCGAGCAGTTTGACCCGATTGG